>JBEKNT010000650.1:0-3367 GCA_049522565.1 Acetobacteraceae bacterium | reverse complement strand
CCGCCGCGGCCAGTGTCATGCGCACCCAACCGCGCACTTTCGAGTCCAGCGACGCGGCTCGGCCGATCGCCCAGTCCTTCAGGCCCGTGCGGCCAAAAGCACCGCGTTCAGTCCGCCAAAGGCGAACGAATTCGACATCGCGACGTTGACCTTCGCGTGGCGAGCGACATTCGGCACGACATCGAGATCACAGTCGGGATCGGCCGCCTCGAAATTGGCTGTCGGCGGAATCGTCTGGTGATGGATGGCGAGCGTGGTCACCGCCATCTCCAGCGCACCGGCGGCCCCCAGTCCGTGACCAAGCACAGCCTTGCTGGAAGACACCGCAATGCGCCTGATATCCGGGCCGAAGACGTCGCGCAAGGCGGTCGTCTCCGATCGGTCGTTATGCATCGTCCCGGTGCCGTGCGCATTGATGTAGCCGACGTCATCCGCATTCCGTCGCGCGTCCTTCAGCGCGGCTCGCATGGCCCGTGCGGCACCGTCGGGATCGGACGCGGTGATATCGCCAGCGTCGGCGCTCATGCCAAACCCGAGGATTTCCGCATAGACGCGTGCGCCGCGGGCGAGGGCATGCGCACGCTCCTCGAGCAGCAGGACGGCGGCGCCCTCGCCCAGGACCAACCCCGATCGCGTGCGCGAGAAAGGCCGGCAGGTGTCCTGGCTGAGCACGCGAAGTGCTTCCCACGCCTTGATCGTCCCCGCGGTCAGGCAGGCTTCGGCACCACCGGCGAGAGCGACGGGCGCTTGCCCCGAGCGAAGCATGTGGAATGCCAGCCCGATCGCATGCGTGCCCGCAGCGCAGGCGGTTCCCACGCAAAAAGTCGGACCCTTCAGGCCAAGATCCATCGATATCTGGCTTGCCGCGGCGCTGGTCATCAATCGAGGGATCGTCAACGGATGCAGGCGTGACGAGTTTTCAGCATATAACTTGAAGTAGGCATCATCCAGCGTTGTTTGACCCGCGGAAGCATTGCCGATCACCGTTGCCGTCTCGAGCGCCAGGCGTTCGGATATAGTCAGATCCGCATCCCGCACGGCGGCCCGCGCTGCCACGACGGCAAACTGCGAGAAGCGGTCCATGGGGGCGAGCTGCTTGGGCGCGAACAGCGCCGCGGCGTCGAACTGACGAACCTGTGCCGCGATGCGCGTGCTCAGTCGTTCGCTGCGAGCGATCGAGAAGGGGCCGATCGCCGAACGGCCCTCGACCAGCGCCGACCAGAAGTCTTCGAGGGTAGATCCCACGGGGGATACGACTCCGATCCCCGTGATCACGACGCGGTTCATGCAGAGGTCTTCGTGTCTACGAGATTTTTCACCGCCGCGGAAATCTGGCCAATCGTTTCGAGTTTTCCCAATCCGGCCGTCGTGGCTTCCCGATTGTCGGCCGCCGTCGCCTCATTGGCGTTGTACGGGATGTTGATGTCGAACTTCTCCTCCAGCGCGAAGATGATCTCGATCAAGTCCAGAGATTCGACGCCGAGCTCCTGCAACTTGGTGTCCGGGGTCAAACGTTCAATCGGGATCTTGAGCTCCCGGGCAATGATCTGCCTTACCTCGTCTGTGATCGATTCCACCGAGTCAGCGACGCCCTGCTCCCCCTGGTTCCGTTAGTATAACACTCGGCTGCCGCCTCGCAACAAGGCGCGCGATCAGCCCGAGCCATCCTGACCGGGATTGGGCCGCACGGAGGGTGGGCCGCATCAGGACAGCCACGACGTCAGGCGCGTGGCAGGACCTGTTGACACAGCAACAGCGAGACTGTCGTTGCCCGACGGCGTGAGTAGATTCCGAACCTACCTTCCCACGGAGCGCACGGGCATGATCCGAACATCAATCCACCGACCTATCGGCATCAGACGTTGCGACACTACTTGAGCCTGGGAGTACAACCACGCCGGTTGCCCGGGCGCCGGACACGCAGCGCTTCCCGCCTGACACGGGGCCGGCGGACCTGCATCGGGAGGGACAAATCCATTGCGGTCGGTCTGCCGCCTCGAGTCGCCTCGCCAACACCGTGCGCTCACTTGCCTATGTCGAGTACCAGACGCCAAAGGCATCGGCGTCTGGCTTGCTCGGGTAGCGCCGCGCCGCGCCCTAAGCTACCCTCCCGCTTGAACCGCGCCATGGGAGCGTAGCGTGCCGAGGGACGTAAGCGAATCAGTTGTGGAGTTTTCCACGCTTGTCGAGCTGCTTCGCTGGCGCGCGCTGCGGCAGCCTGAACAGCGAACCCATACCCATCTAATCGATGGAGAGGCGGAAGGGGATCATCTGACACACGCGGCGCTGGACTGTCAGGCCCGGCGTATTGGGGCGCTGCTGCAAAGCTTCTGCGCGGTTGGGGAGCGTGCGCTGCTGTTGTATCCGGCAGGTCTCGAGTTCATCCCGGCATTTTTCGGCTGTCTGTATGCCGGGGTGATTGCCGTCCCGCTGCCGCCGCCCAACCTGACGCAGCCACACCGCACTCTTCCCAGGCTTCTGGCCATCACCGGCGATTCGCAGCCTTCGGTGGTGCTCACCACGTCGGCGATTCTCTCCGACGCGGGGCGCTTGTTCGCGCAAGCGCCCGAGTTGCAGAAGATGCGCTGGTTGGCCACCGATGAGGTTGCCGATGAGCTGGCGCAGGAGTGGCGGGACCCCGCCGTGACTGGCGATACCTTGGCATTGCTTCAGTATACCTCCGGGTCCACCGCGGAACCGAAGGGCGTCGAGATCAGACACGGAAACCTGCTGCACAATTCGGCTTATATCAGCCGCCTCTTCGCGTTCAACACGAACGGTGTCACCGTCAGTTGGTTACCGGCGTTCCATGACATGGGACTTACCAATGGGATTATCCAGCCGGTCTACCATGGACGCCCCTGTTACCTGATGCCGGCGGTCGCCTTTCTCATGCAGCCGGTAAGATGGCTGCAGGCCATTTCACGCTACAAGGCCACGATCAGCGGCGGCCCAAATTTTGCTTATGAATTATGCACGCGCCGAATTACTCCGGAACAACGTGCAACGCTCGATCTCAGCAGTTGGGATGTGGCGTACAACGGAGCAGAGCCGGTTCGTGCCGACACCATGAAACGGTTTGCGGATGCCTTTGCGTCATGTGGTTTCCGGCCTGGTGCCTTGCATCCATGCTATGGGCTTGCTGAAGCGACGCTGGTGGTTTCCGGCGGTTCTTTAGGACAGGAGATGTTCCGCACGATACAAGTGGCGGCGTTTGAGCAGAACCGCGTTGTAGAGGCAGGCGCACAGGACCGGAATGTGCGGACACTCGTCGGCAGCGGCCACGCGCTGCACGATACCAGGATTGTCATCGCTCATCCGGAATCGTTGACGACTTGTGCGCCTCATCAAGTGGGGGAAATCTGGG
>JBEKNT010000649.1:0-2556 GCA_049522565.1 Acetobacteraceae bacterium | reverse complement strand
TGCTGCCTCCGGAAGCCTGAACCGGTGGTTAACGCCGGTCGGCGTCAACCCCTTTGAGCGGTCATTCGGCGGCGGTACTCTCCAGGCTCAGCAGGGTGCGCCCACGCGTCTCGGGCAGCAGCAGCAGCGCGACGATCATCAGCCCGTAGGCGCCCAGGCTGAATATCGCGATCGCGGCACCCAGGCCGAGGCGCGCCGAGAGGAAGCCGACGAATGCCGGGAACAGCGCGCCGATGCCGCGGCCGGCGTTGTAGCAGAAGCCCTGGCCGACCCCGCGCACCGCGGTGGGATACAACTCGGTCATGAACGAGCCCATCGGCGAGAACATGATCAGCGAGACGTAGCCGAGCAGGAACCCGACCGGCAGGATCCACGCGTTGCTGATGGGGGCGAACAGGTAGATCAGCGTCAGCACCACCGAGCCGATCGCCGACAGCATGAAGGTCGGCTTGCGGCCGATCCCGTCGGCCAGATAGGCGCCGCTGAGGAAGCCGAAGAACGCGCCGAGGATCAGCACGAGGAGATAGCTGCCGGTGCCGACCGAGGAGATGTGCCGCACCGTCTTCAGGTAGGTCGGCAGCCAGATGGTCAGCGCGTAGCTGCCGCCCTGCGCGCCGGCGACCATCATGGCGACGCGCCAGGTGGTGGAAAGATAGGGCGGCTTCAGCGCCGCGAAGATGTGCCAGATGCTGGTGGGGTTGGCGCTGCGGCGGTTGAGTTCGGGTTCCTCGACGAAGCGGCGGATCCAGAACACCAGCCCGGCGGGCGCGAGGCCGATCCAGAACAGCGTGCGCCAGGCGTATTCCTCGGGCAGCGCGGCGATCAGGATGGTGTAGAGCAACGCCGCGGCGCCCCAGCCGATCGACCAGCCGGTCTGCACCAGGCCAACCGCGCGGCCGCGGTATTTGTCGCGGATCACCTCCCCCATCAGCACCGCGCCGGCCGCCCATTCGCCGCCGAAGCCCAGCCCCTGGAACGCGCGGAAGATGAAGAGCTGGGTGAAGTCCTGGGCAAAGCCGCAGAGGAAGGTGAAGAAGGCGTACCACAGGATGGTCACCTGCAACACGCGCACGCGGCCGTAGCGGTCCGCCAGCGCGCCGGCGAGCCAGCCGCCGAACGCGGAAACCAGCAGGGTGACGGTGGCGAGTTCGCCGGCCTGGCCAGCGGTTATTTTCCACAGCGCGAGCAAGCTGGGGATGACGAAGCTGAAAATCTGCACGTCGAGCGCATCGAGCGACCAGCCGCCGAAACAGGCGCCCATGGTGCGGCGTTCACGCGCCGTCAGGTCGGTGAACCAGGCGATCATTCGTCGTCCCCCCGTGTCGTTGCGAGGGAGTATAACTTCCTCTCCCGCAATGCGGGAGAGGGTCGGGTGAGGGTGATGCGTGCGGCACGATGCACCCTCACCCTGCCCTCTCCCGCGTTGCGGGAGAGGGTTCCGGTGGTTCCGGTGCTTGATCTGGATCAACGCGCGCTGCGGCAGCTTCCCCCAGGCTTCCCGCATGACCGAATTCCGCGACCCCCTGCACGACGTCGCGCATCTCGGCGCGGTCGAACTGCTGACGCCAAAACCCGAGCAAAGCCGTGGGTTCTTCCACGACGTGCTCGGCATGGAGGTGGTGCACGAGGAAGCCGGCTCCGCCTGGCTGCGCGGTTATGGCGACACCGCGGCGGCGACGCTGAAACTCACCGCGGCGCCGGCGGCCGGCGTCGGCACCATCGCCTGGCGCGCCAGCAGTCCGCAGGCGTTGCAGCGCCGGGCCGCGGCATTGGATGCGGCGGGCCTGGGCGACGGCTGGAGCAATGGCGACTATGGCCGCGGCCCGTCCTTCCGCTTCCACGACCCGGAAGGCCACCGCATGGAGCTGTATTTCGTCGAGCAACGCTACCAGCCCAGCGACGCCACGCGCTCGACATTGAAGAACCTGCCGTCGCGTTATCCGGCACGCGGCGTCGGCGTGCGGCGCATCGACCACCTGGCGTTGCTGTGCAACGACGTCGCCGCCAATCGCGTGTTCGCGCAGGACCTGCTGGGGCTGCGGCTGCATGAGCAAGTGGTGTTCGATAACGGCGCGACCGAGATCGGCTCGTGGCTCAGCCCGTCGCCGCTGCATCACCAGGTGGCCTATGTGGTCGATGTGAAGGCAGGCCACGCGCGGCTGCATCACTTCGCGATGTGGGTCGATGAACGGGAGGACGTGCTGCGCGCGGCGGACATCCTGCGCGAGAACGGCGTGTTCATCGAGGCGGGACCGGCGAAGCACAACAACTCGCAGGGGTTCTATCTTTACAGCTACGAACCCGGCGGCAACCGGGTGGAAATCTATTCCGGCAGCTTCCTGGTACTGGCGCCGGATTTCGAACCGGTGCGCTGGAACGAAGCCGACCGCGGCACCGGTGTCTATTGGGGCGGCGCGCTGCCGGCGAGCTTCCTGCAATACGCCACCCCGGACCTGCCGGACGCCACCGCGACGGCGGCGCCGGTGTTCGTTCCGCACTGACGTGTCCGGTGGGTAGCACGCGACTCCCCCTCCCCTTGTGGGAGGGGGTTGGGGG
>JBEKNT010000648.1:0-2973 GCA_049522565.1 Acetobacteraceae bacterium | reverse complement strand
AAGGGCTCCGCCCTTGGCGGGGATCCAAGGGGCAGAGCCCCTTGGTGGGGGTCCGGGGGCAAGGCCCCCGGCGCTTCCCGGGTCCGGCACGGCCTGGGCGACACCGCCGGGCGATCCCGCTGATGCTGGCGGAGGTGGCGCGCGTGGCGTTCCTCGACTGGCTTGGCCAGGAGCGCCGGGCGTCGCCGCACACCGTTGCAGCCTACGGTGCCGACCTCGCGGCCTTGCTGGGCTTCCTGACGCAGCATTTGGGCGGCGAGCCGGACCTGGCGGCGCTGGCGGCGTTGCGCCCGGCGGATTTCCGCGCCTGGCTGGCGGCCGAGGCGGCGAACGGCGCGGGCAACGCCACGCGGGCGCGCCATCTGGCGGCGGTGCGCACGTTCTTTCGCTGGCTCGCCCGGCGGCAGGGCATGGACAACCCGGCGGTCAAGCTGATCGCCACGCCGCGGGCGAAGCGCCCGGTGCCGAAGGCGCTGATCCCGGCGCACGCCCGTGCCGTCGCCGAGGAAGGCGGGGAAATGTCCGACCGCGCCCTCGTCCAGGCGCGCGACGAAGCCCTCTTCACCCTGCTGTACGGCTGCGGTCTGCGCATCGCCGAGGCGCTGGCGCTGGACGTGCGCGATGCGCCGCTGCCCGGAGCGGACGGGATGCTGCGCGTGGTGGGGAAGGGGTCGAAGCAGCGCGTGGTGCCGGTGCTGCCGGCGGTGCGTGAGGCGATCGCCGCCTGGCTGGCGCTGCACCCGGACCCGCAGCCGGCCTCGCCGCTGTTCGTCGGCGTGCGTGGCGCGCGGCTGGACCCCGCGGTGGCCCAACGCACGATGCGGCTGTTCCGCCGGCAGCGCGGCATGCCGGAGCATGCGACGCCGCATGCGCTGCGGCACTCCTTCGCAACACATCTGTTGGAGGGCGGCGCCGACTTGCGTTCGATCCAGGACCTGTTGGGGCATGCGAGCCTGTCCACCACGCAGCGCTACACCAGCGTGGAAACGGCGCGACTCATGGAAGTCTGGCGCAAGGCGCATCCGCGGGCGTGAGGTGCGGCCCGGCTGAGAAGCCCAGCCACCACTGCGCCCGTCGCGATGACGCGCCGGTGCTGGACGCACCTTGAGCCTATTGGACGATGATGGCGGTTGTTCCCGGTAGCCAGGCACACCGTGTGAAACTCTCCCCCGCACCGGCGCTCCGCAGCGTTGCTTCGCCCGGGGCGGCGGGGGGCGACAATGCTTCCCCTACAGGCTCCGGGACGCATCGATGTCGCGCCAGCCGACCTTGCAACCGAGTTTTCCCACGGTCTGAAAGGCCGTCGAATTGCTAGGCGAGCAGGCATGCGGCCTGGCCTTGTGCCGCTATCAGTTCCACCGCTTTCGTGTCGAAGGACACAAAGGTTTCGGCGCCGAGCCAGTGCCCTGCATAGGCGATGACGCCATCGGCGAAGTCGCCGCCCGCTTCGAGCAATGCCAGCCCAGCCTCTACGGCCGGCCGGTTCACCGCGACAGTGGCGGCATCGATCAGGCGCCGGATCGCCGCGGCGATGTCCGGTGCGGGGATTTTGTAGCCTCGCGACAGCACCCAGACGAGTTCGCAGAGCGCCGGCAGAGCCAATGCAACCAGATCCGCGTTCGCCAGTTCGGCCTGGGCGAGCTTGCTTTGCACCGCATCATCGCCGGTTATGGCGCGGACAAGGACGTTGGTGTCGGCGGTGAGCTTCACCGTTTGCCAGCCCAGGCCTCGGCGGCGATCCGGTTGATTTCCTCGATTGAGAGAGATGGCGCTCCCTTTCGTTGCAGAGCATTGAAGACATCGGAAATCCGACCGCTGGGGCGGGCGGCTTTCACTTCGAGCCGGCCATCCGGGAGCTTATCCATGGTGATCTTCTCGCCGGGCCGGACACCCAGGTGCATCAGGAGGTCCTTGCGCAGGGTGACCTGGCCCTTCGCTGTGACGGTCAATACGGTCATGCGGTTGACCTCTTGGTGACTGAAGCGATGTAAGGTGAAATTTCCTTACAATCAAGGGCATTGCATGGGTTGGCCTTCTTGGTCCGGGTGCCGGGCGCGGGAACGGATCGTGATGCCGCCATTCTCGTCGATCGGTGGCATTGCCCGGATGCGGCAGACGTTCGGTGGCGAGGAAGGCCTGGCGCGGATGCTGGCCAGCCTGAACGCCGCGGTTTTCGATGCGGCTAGCGGTGGCGACGCGGCGGAGGCCCGACCTTTCCAGTAACGGCGCCGCCCGTCCGGAAAACAATCCTTGACTCCCCCAACCCAATCCGTTAGTCTTTCAAACCGTGTCCGCTGCGCAGAACACCGCCGGCCTTGCTCCCCCATCCGCTCCCCCACAGGATCGGCCCGGCAGGCCCGCGCCGGCGCGCATCGCGGAAATCCTTGCCGTCGTGTCCGTTCTCGCCGGCTATGGCCGCCACCTCGCCGAAACCCTCGAACAACGCGCCGTCGCACGCGGCTTCGCCACGATCGCGCGGTGCTTCGGCACCGTCGCGATCGACACCATCCTGGCCCACATCCACCGCGGCCTGATGCGGGCGATCGCGCTGGAGGCCCACATCCACCGCGGCCTGATGCGGGCGATCGCGCTGGAGCGCATGCTGCGGACCCGCGCCGCGCGCGGCCGTGACCTGCCGATCCTGGCACCGCGCGCAGCGTCAAGCCGCGAGCCGCAAGCGCAGGACGCAGCGGATACCGGGCAAACCGCGGGATCGGCGGCGCCAGCAGAACTAACGCCGGCACAAGATGCCGCCGCGCAGGCCGCCGCCCGCCAGGCCGCGGCGCGGCTGGCCCGCCGCCTCGCCCGCACCGAGCCACTCACGCTCGACAGCCTGCCCTGCATGGAGGCGATCGAAGCCGAGGTCCGCCGCAGCCCGGTCGGGCGCACCATCGCGGCGATCTGCCGCGATCTCGGCATTGCCCCGTCACTGTGCGACGGCATGTTCTGGAACCGGTTGTTCGACGCGATCCG
>JBEKNT010000647.1:0-2577 GCA_049522565.1 Acetobacteraceae bacterium | reverse complement strand
CGCCGTGGCAATGACGAATTCGCGTGATCAGCTTCCGCAAGGCGACGAGGACCGAGGTGAGACGCTATGCCGAATCCTGAAATGACACGGGCTGCCGCTCGTGCCAAGGCGCGCGAAGCGCTTGCCGCCATGGCCGATGAGGACGACAAGGCTATCATCGGAGCAGCGCTCACTGATCCGGATGCTCGACAGCTCGACGATGAACGGCTTGCCCGGATGCGGCCGGCATCGGCCGCCGACGTCGCCGATATCAAGCGTCGCCTGCGCGGTCGGCCACGCCTGCAAGCTGCCAAACGGCTGGCGAGCCTCCGGCTCGATCCGGACGTGGTCGCGCGCTTCCGGGCAACCGGACCGGGATGGCAGTCGCGTATCAACGAGGTGCTGCGGGAGCATCTGCCGGACGCCTCCAAATAGAGCGATCTTGTTACGGGAGGCGGGCGCGGAAGCATGTTAACCGACGTACGGCCGACTATCATCAGATAGGATATGGCGGCGTGGCGGAGGTTTGGCGTGTCGGTGTCGACGATGATGAGCACTATGTCTACGCTGTAGCCCAATAGGATCCGACTCCTGCGACGGCTTCAGTTCGACCGCATTTCGGCCAAGACGTTCCGACATTCCTCATCGCACAGGCGATCCACCTCTTGCCAATTCCCGAAGCAGTCGGCTTCACCCGATGGCATCTACGTACTCGCGCCGGTGGAACGCCCCCGCTATCGGCCGCGCCGAGCGCAACGCTTCGGTCGCCACCGCGTCCAGCACGCCGTCGCGCACCGCCACGCCGTAGTCCCGTCGCGCTGCTTCCACCGATACGAAGCCGTCGCGAATGTCCTGCGCCACCTGCGCGGCCGGCCGGTCGAACGGATGACCGTGGCCGCCGCCCCCGCCGGTCTCGATCAGCAGCACGTCGCCGCGCCGCAGCACGGTGCCATCCGATAGCGGCGCCAGCACGGTCTCCCCCGTTGTGCCGGGGTTCACCACCGCCCGCCCGGTGCCGCCCGATTTTCCCCCCGCCACGCCCCACGGAGGGTTCACCACACTGTCGATCCGCATCGACAGCACCGCATGATCCGCCAGCACGTCGTACTCCCGCACGATGCCGCAGCCGCCGCGGAACCGCCCCGGGCCGCCGCTGTCCCGATGCATACTGTAGCGCCGCAGCCGCACGGGGTAGCCGAGTTCCAGGAACTCGACCGGGTAGTTCTCCTGCGCCACGAAATACACCGCGTCGATGCCGTCGGCGGTCGGCCGCGCGCCGTAGCCCACCCCCAGCCCGTCCGACATCAGGAATGCCTGCCCGCCCGCCGTGCCGCGAAGGAGAATGATCACGTAGGCCGAGTGCGCCGCCGGCGCCGACCCGCCCGCCACGTTCACCAGCCCGTTCAGCACCGCCAGGAACCGCATCATCGTCATCCCGCGCAGCCCGAGCGGCGCCGGGAACCGCGGCCAGAGCAGGGAACCCTCGCGCAGCAGCACTTCGTCCAGCGCGCGCGGGCCGCCGGCGTTGCACACCTGCGCCGCGTCGCCGCCGAGGAAGAACAGCCCCAGCGCCATGCCCGGCACGTCCGGGTTCATCAGGAAGTTGACCGGGCCGGGCGCCTGGTCGTCGGTCTCGGTGGCGTCGAGGATGAAGCGGTCGTCCGGCGTGCGGGTCAGCGCCAGGCGGATGAAGAAGGGCCCGTTGCCGTGGCCGTCCGAATCGATCGCGTCGGCGAAGCGGTGGGTGCCGGGCGCGAAGGTCTCGCGCAGCCGGGCGCGCACCAGGGTGCGGGTGCGTTCGAACAGCGCGCGGAACGCGTCGGCGACCACGGCGGGACCGAACCGCGCCAGGATCTCGCCGATCCGCCGCACGCCAAGGTCCACCGACGCCATCAGCGCCCGCGCGTCGCCGCGGCAGGTCTCCGGGTAGCGCGAGTTGCGGTAGAAGATCTCCAGCGCCGCCTCGTTCGTCGTGCCGGCGGCGATCAGCCTGGTGGGCGGGATGATGATGCCTTCCTGGAAGATGTCGGTGGTGTCGGAGCTGATCGAGCCCGGCCGCAATCCGCCGATATCGGAGAAATGCGCCCAGCCCATGACGAACGCCGCGCATTTTTCCGCGTGGAACACCGGGGCGAGGAACACCTGGTCGTTGGAATGCGATACCGCGCCGCGCGAGGCGTAGCAGTCGTTGTACCAGTACAGGTCGCCCTCGCGCATGGTGTCGGGCGGGAAGCGGGCGAACACCGGCCCGGTGATGTCGCCGAAGATCGGCACCATGGAGCCGACCACCATCACGCCGTCGGCGTCGAACAGCGCGGTGTAGAAATCCTTCTTCTCGCGGATGAAGGCGCTGATGGCGGTGCGCTCCAGCAGCGCATCCATCTCGGCCTGCGCGGCGCGGATGGCGCCGCGGATGATTTCCAGCTTGATCGGGTCGAGGCTGCTCATGCCGCGATCAGGCAACGGAATGGCGGGATTGTGCAAGGTCTGCCGATGCCACGGGCCCCCGCGTCGCGCTGTCAGTCGCCCCAGCGTCCCACTGTCATTGCGAGCGCAGCGAAGCAATCTCCCGCGGGTCGTCCCCGGGAGACTGCTTCG
>JBEKNT010000646.1:0-2599 GCA_049522565.1 Acetobacteraceae bacterium | reverse complement strand
CGGCAGCGCGCGCCGCACGGCGAAGCCGCCCAGGTCGCGCAGCCGTGGCACGACGACGAGTTCCAGCGCATCGCAGGATTGCGCGTCGCCGAGCACCGGGTCGGTTGACGGCAGCCAGCTCATGGCATCGCTCCATGGTTGTCGTGCATCGCCCGTGCCGGATGTCCGGCCGCGAGCGCGCCGCACATCATAGATGCCCCCTGCCCGGCGTCACGTCGATATCCTTGTGCGACGCGCGAATGCGGCACCGCCGATCCGGTGTTGCCGATGGACGCAGGCGAGCAGGACAGCGGAACCATGCGTGGCGGCGCACGAAGGAATCAAGTATTGTTGACTGGTCAGCGGCCTTCTGCGGTTCCCAGCCATCACCGACGCGCGCAATGAAACCCTCGCTGCCCATCCTGCTGAGCATCAACGGCGGCTATGTGGACACCGCTGGGTTCCTGGCGCTGCAAGGCCTGTTCACCGCGCACGTGACGGGGAACTTCGTCACGCTCGGCGCGGCACTGGTGTTCGGTACCTCGGGCGTGGTGGCCAAACTGATCGCGCTGCCCGTTTTCTGTATCGTCGTGGCGCTGGTGCGCATGCTGGGCTACGTACTCGTGTCGCGCCGCGCGTCGCCGCTTCGCGTCTTGCTCGGCCTGACTCTGGCGCTGCTGCTTGCCGGCGCCGCGCTCGCGGTTCGCCTGGGACCGTTCGTGAACGGCGATGCCTGGCCGGCGCTGGTCACCGGCATGACGCTCGTCTCGGCAATGGCGGTGCAGAACGCGGTGCAGCGGCTGCATCTCGGCAGCGCGCCGCCGACCACGCTGATGACGGGCAACACCACCCAGGTGGTGATCGACGTGGTGGACCTGCTGCGCGGTACGCCGGACGACGCAGCGGCGCGGGGCCGGCTGTCGCGCATGATCGGCAACATTGCCGGCTTCGCAGTCGGCTGCGCGGTGGCGGCGCTGCTGTTCGACTTGACCGGTATGTGGTGCTTCGCCGTCCCTCCGGTGATCGGTCTCGCCGCGGTGATGGTACGCGCGGAATTCCCGCCGGCACGATAAAACCAGGCGCCCGAAATGTTGACTCGCGGTTGGTTCGCACGGCCCGCCCCAACCGTCATGGCCGGGCGTCGATCGTCATGGCGGGCCCCCGGGTCAAGCGCCCGGGGGCAGGCTGCGGCCCGCCATGCACGACTTTGCCACCCGCGCCGAGGCAAGTCGTGGATGCCGACCGGCGCCTGCCGCCGAGCGCTTGACCCGGTGGTCGGCATGACGGGCTGCGGCGTTCGTGGCCAGTCCCCAGGGATCGAAACGTCAGGATCACAACACTAGAATTGATTAGCCGCAGGCATCGCCCGCGTCGCACACGACTGCTGCGCGCAAGCGATTTGGCACTGCCTCACCGGCCCTCGCGTCACGTAAGGTCACACATCCCCCACCACGCGAACCCGCACGCGCAGCGAATCGCCGGGGAGATAAGCGAGCGGCAGGTCCTCGACCTCGACGACCTCCAGCGTTGCCGGATCGGCACCATTGCTGACCGCACGCTCCCGCGCGACGCGCGTGGCTTCGGCGATCGCCGCCGGCCGGCCGATTCCGGTGAACACCCGGTCCACCTCGCCACTGACCTGCGCGATCGCGGCACCGACGGCGTTGGCAACCTCCTGGTGCGGTACGCGCACCACGCCGGAGAAGCCGGCGATCCGTTCCGGCATCAGGAAGCCTCCGCCGCCGACTGCGATCAGCGGCAACGGAGCGATGCTGGTCTTCATGCGATCGGCATTTTCCTCGATCATGGCGTGGATGCGCGCCAGCGCCCGGCGCACGAAATCGGCGGACAGGCCGGCGACACGTTGCGGATCGCCCAGCCGGATCAATCCGGCGGCGACCCCGATATCCGTGCAGGTCAACGTCGCCCCGCCGAACACCATCGCCTGCGCTGTCAGCCGGAAGCCGACGCTGCGCGGACCGATGCGTTCCGGATCGGTTGGATCGACCAGCGTGCCGCCGCCCAGGCCGATCGACAGCAGGTCCGGCATGCGGAACAAGGTGCGGACGCCGCCGATCTCGACGACGTTGTTGGCCGGCCGCGGGAAGCCGTGCACCAGGGCGCCGAAATCCGAGGTGGTGCCGCCGATGTCGATCACCACGGCCTCGGTCAGCCCGGACAGGAACGCCGCGCCGCGCAGGCTGTTGGTTGGGCCGGAGGCGAAACAATGCACCGGAAACGCCGCGGCACTCGCCGCGCGCACCACGGTGCCGTCGTTCTGCGTGATGTACAGCGGTGCGCCGATCCCCATCTCCCGCAGCGCCTGTTCGAACGCGGCGATGGTGCGGCGCGCCAACGGGATCAGGCTCGCATTGAGCAGGGTGACATTTTCGCGCGCGAGCAGACCGATGCGGCCGAGATCGTGCGACAGGGTGATCGCCACGTCCGGACATTCCTCGCGCAGGATCGCCGCGGCGGTATCTTCCGCTTCCGAAGTCAGCGGAGAAAACACCGCGGACACGCCGACCGAGGCGATGCCGGCGGCACGCATGGCGCGCGCGGCATCACGGATGGCAGCGGTATCGATCGGCACGATCGGGCGGCCATCCACCTCGTGCCC
>JBEKNT010000645.1:0-2599 GCA_049522565.1 Acetobacteraceae bacterium | reverse complement strand
TTCGTTGCACGCAGCAAAGTCGTGGGTGGCCGGCTTTCGCCGGCCAAGACGCAAAGGGGCGGCTGCTGCCTGTCCTTGGGATCTAAGCGTCAGGATCAGAACACCAGCCCGCATTTCTCACGCCGTTGCCGGAGGATGGCGAAGGTATTTGTCGCGCCAAGGGCTTTGCGCGCCGCCCGCCTGGCGTTTCCGTTCGTTCGGGATGGCAGACGCCGGGCAGCACAGGCTCGCTCCTGCATCGGTCACCGTCGTGGCCGATCGGCGGCGCCCCGGCTATAGCCGCGCCCGCATGTCCCCCGAGCCCCAGAAGCTGGTCGTCACCATCCTGCCGCCGCACGAGGGGTTCGGGCCCGCCAGTGTCGGGGCCGTCGGCAGCGTGGCGCGGTTGCTGGCCGGCGCACCCGGTTTCCGCTCGCTGGTGATCGGCGGCCCGCAGGCGGGTCCGCCCTTCGCCGACATTCCGTTCCTCGCGGCGCGGCCGGCGCTGTGGTGGCCCGGCAACGTCAACATCCGCTATGGCGCCGCGCTGGCCGGGCCGCTGGCGCGCGCCCGTCCGGCGCTGATCGAGGTGCATAACCGCCCGGAGCTGGCACTGTGGCTGGCGCGCCGCTTCCGCCACCTTCCCGTCATGCTGTTCCTGCACAACGATCCGCAAGGGATGCGCCGCTCCCGCACCGCAGCGGACAGGACGCATCTGCTGCGTGTCCTGGCCCGGATCGTCATCGTCTCGGAGTATCTCCGCCGCCGCTTGCTCGACGGCGTGGCGGCGCCGCCCCGGCCCCCGGTGGTGCTGCCCAATCCGATCGACTTGACCGCCCTGTCGCCGCCCGTCCCGCGCGACCGGCTGATCCTGTTCGTCGGCCGTATCGTGCCGGAAAAGGCCCCGGACACCTTCGTCGCAGCCTGCGCCGCCGTCCTGCCGCACCTCCCCGACTGGGACGCCGCGATGATCGGCGCCGACCGGTTCCGCGCCGACAGCCCCGAACCCGCGTTCGCTCGCCTCACCCGCGCGTCGGCAGAGCAAGCCGGAGTGCGTGCGCCCGGCTACTGCGACCGCGCGTTCGTCCTCCAGGCCATGGCGCGCGCCGCCATTGTCGTGGTGCCGAGCCGCTGGCAGGAGCCGTTCGGCCTGGTTGCGCTGGAAGCCCTGGCCAACGGCGCCGCGCTGATCTGCGCCGACCGAGGCGGCCTGCGCGAGGTCGCCGGCGATGCCGCGGTCTATGTCGAACCGGACGATCCGGCGGCGCTGGCGGCGGCCATGCGAGCGCTGGCGGACGATCCGGCACGCCGCGCGGCGCTGGGTCAGGCCGGGCGGGAACGGGCGCGGCTGTTTGCCGCACCGGTGATCGCCGCGCGCTTGGCTGCGTTGCGGCGGGAGGTGCTCGCCGCGGCTGGTGGTTGATCGCGCCGTCTCCACCTATATTCGCTGCGACAGGCAAAGCACCCGGAGCGAAGGGCAGATGGCGGAGACAACGATGGACAAGGCGGGCACGGACAAGGCGGGGCTGGTGCCGGTGACGGTGCTCACCGGCTATCTCGGCGCCGGCAAGACGACGCTGCTGAACCGCATCCTGACGGAACAGCATGGCCGCAAGTATGCCGTGGTGATCAACGAGTTCGGCGAACTCGGGGTGGACAACGACCTCGTCGTGGACACCGACGAGGAAGTCTTCGAGATGAACAACGGCTGCATCTGCTGCACGGTGCGCGGCGACCTGATCCGCATCGTCGGCGGCCTGATGAAGCGGCGCGACAAGTTCGACGGCATCATCATCGAGACCACCGGCCTGGCCAATCCGGCTCCCGTCGCGCAGACCTTCTTCATCGACGAAGGGGTGAAGGCGAAGACCCGGCTGGACGCCATCGTCACCGTGGTGGACGCCAAGCACGTGCTGGCCCGCCTGGACGACAGCCACGAGGCGGCCGACCAGATCGCCTTCGCCGACGTCATCGTGCTGAACAAGACCGACCTGGTGTCGCCGGAGGAACTCGTTGCGGTCGAGCAGCGGATCCGCGCGATCAACCGGTTCGCGGTGATCCACCAGACGGAGCGGGCGGCGCTGCCGATCGCGCAAGTACTGGACCGCGGTGCGTTCGACCTGAATCGCGTGCTGGCGATGAACCCGGACTTCCTGGATGGCGATGACGAGCACGAGCACAACGAGGACGTCGCCTCGGTGAGCTTCGAGCTGGACAAGCCGATCGACCCGGAGCGGTTCAATGCCTGGATCGGCGTGCTATTGCAGGAGAAGGGGCCGGACCTGCTGCGCACCAAGGGGATCCTGAGCTACGCCGGCGACGACCGGCGATTCGCCTTCCAGGCGGTGCACATGATCGCCGACGGCGACTTCGTCGGGCCGTGGGCGCCGGGCGCGCCGCGCAGCAGCAAGCTGGTATTCATCGGCCGCAACCTCAACCGCCCGCAACTGCGCCGCGGCTTCGAAAGCTGCGCGGCGGACTGACATCGAGCGGCGCTGACAGTGACTCTCACTTGGTTCGTGCGAACAGCCCCGACTCGTCATGGGCGGGCTTGACCCGGCCATCTATCGCGGCACCGACGCTGCATAGATGGCCGGGTCGAGCCCGGCCATGACGGGTG
>JBEKNT010000644.1:0-2600 GCA_049522565.1 Acetobacteraceae bacterium | reverse complement strand
CGCGCCGCCATGGCGGAGCCGAAGGCCGAGCGCGCGGCCAGAAACAGCACCAGGGCGCCCGCGGTGGCCCCGATCACCGCCATGGTGCCGCCCAGCAGGGTACCGAACAGCAAGCCGCCGGCAACGGTGAGCACTGCCCCCTCGGGCAGCGAGAGCGCAGCCGCCCCAGCATACAACGCAGCATACAGCGCCGGCGCGGCGATCGGGTGGCGGGCGATCCAGGTGTCCAGCGTTGCCTGGTAGCGGCTCAGTGTGGCCCAGCTGATCTGGTCCGCCACCCCGCTTGCCCACAGCGCGACCAGCGCAGCTAGCAGGATCGCGAGGGGAATGATGCGGCGCAGGGTCAGCATGGAGCACCTATCGCACAGGTGCGCCAGGTTCGGCAGTCATCGGCGGCTTCCCTCCTGGTGGTTTCACAGCCCAAGGGTGGCACGCGATGCCGTGGGGCCGTCCACCCCAACAATGATGGGCGCGGGTCGCGCAGGCGGCTTCACGTGGCGCGGCCACGCGTGGGGCTAATCAATACGTCGGCCCCGGGGCATAGCGACGGAACCGAGCACGGCGCGCAGCGGTGGCGGACGCAAGGAAGTTCAGCGTGGCGCTGCCGGAAGATTGAATGGCCGACCATCGCACCGGGCGGATATCGGACCGACGATGCGATGATGGTCGCGTGACACACTGCATCCGGAACGTATAAAATCCGCTAACGAAACGTCCATTGCGGGGCCGAAATGTACGAGCACGCGCCTCCCGGCCTGGCATGGTGGCGGCCCGACGCGACGCCGGCGGATCTGGACGGTCCCATCGACGTACCGTTCGAGCCGCCCGCCCGCGCATTGCTCGATCGTCCGGTATTCGCATTGCTCGAGGCGGCTGCAGATCGCTGGCCCGATTCGGTGGCGCTCGTCGATGATGCGCGCACGCTGCGCTATAACGAGTTGCGGCAGGCGTCGCGGCGCCTGGCGATGCGCGTCGCGGCAGCGACCGCGCGTGGCACCGCGGTGGCGGTGTGGCTCGCCAATGGCCTCGACGCGGCGGTGGCGATGCTGGCCTGTTTCGCGGCTGCCCGGCCCTGTCTGATGCTGAATGCCGATTTTCCCGCCGAGCGGATCGGCGGGATTTTACACCAGGCCGCGGCCGCCGGCGTCATCCTGGCCGACCCCGCCAGCCTTCCGGCGCTGCCCGGTCGTACCGTACCTATTTTGGTGAACGCGACGGCGGAGCGCGGTGACACGCTCCCCGGCCCACTACCGCTGTTCGATCCGGTCGGACCGGACGACCCGGCGCTTGCGATCTACACCTCCGGCAGCAGCGGACGGCCGAAGGGCATTCTCCGCTCGCATCGGCAGACCGTGTATCTCGGGTGGAAGAAGGTGCACCGTTTCCATGTGCATCCCGCCGACCGGGTGATGACACCGTACCCGGTGACCTCGGGGCCCGGCATTGTGACCTTTATGATGACGCTGCTCGCCGGAGCCAGCCTGTATCCGGTGAACGTCGCCGCCAGCGGCGCGCGCGCCGTGCTGAAGACCGCACTGACCGAACAGATCACCCTGATCACCGGCATGCCGGCGCTGCTGCGGATGCTGTTCGCCCTGGACGGCGCGCGGGCCGCGTTCAGCCATGTGCGAGCGATTTACACCACCAGCGAATCGCTTCTGCGCGCCGATATCGATGGCTGGCGTGACGTCCTGACGCCCGGCTGCAAGGTGGCGCTGGTTTACGGCATGAGCGAGGGCGCCCCGCTGACCGAGTGGTTCCTGCCGCGCCTGCTGCCCGCCGGCCCGGCGCGGGTGCCGATCGGCTATCCCAACGCCGACCTGGAATTCGCCATGACCGATGCGCAGGGGCGGCCCTCCGCGGCCGGGGATGCCGGCACGCTGTGGGTACGCGGCCAACTGCTGTCGCTGGGCGAATGGTGGGGTGGGCGCTGCGTGCCCGGCAGATTGCTCTGCGATCCGAGCGATCCGTCATTGCTCGTGCTGCCGACCGGCGACCTTGTGCGGCGCCGGCCGAACGGGCTGGTGGACTTCATCGGCCGGGTCGATACCCAGGTGAAGGTGCGCGGCAATCGCGTCGAGCCGGCGGAGGTCGAAGAATTGTTGCGCCGCGTTCCCGAGGTCGCCGATGCCGCCGTCCTGGTCCGCCGAACCGGTGAGGACAACGCGCTGGTGGCATTCGTCGTCGCGACCGGCGCGACCGGTCCGGCGTTGCGGCGCGCGCTATTCCAGCAGATGCGGGGCGCGCTGCCGCCCTACATGGTGCCGGCGAGGCTGTATTTTATCGCGCGGCTGCCGCGCATGCCGGGCGGCAAGCTGGACTCGCGCGCGCTGGCTGCGCATGACGATGGGTGGGCACCGGTTTCCGGGCTGCTGGTCCGGCTGGGTTTCCGATTCCGCCGTTTCGTCCAGTAGCCGCGTCGGGTCGTCTGCGTTAGTGGTCGAAAGCCTTCGCTCTTATTGCGAAGTCTGTTGATCGGGACTCGAGCGTGCGGCGCGGCCGACCTGGAGACACTTGCATCGCCGGTGCGGATAGAGGTGGCTGGGTTGGTCTGAACAGCGTTTCGGTCCCGATAGATGGATTCCCGACCGATCCTTTCC
>JBEKNT010000643.1:0-2601 GCA_049522565.1 Acetobacteraceae bacterium | reverse complement strand
CGGCCTTGACGCAAATCAACTGTCGAACGGTTCCAAGAGCGGCGGATCGACGGCACCGACGGACCGGATGGGGCTTTGGTCAGGCTCGCGCGCGAGACGAAATTAAGCGTCGATGCGCGAGCGGGTTCCGCCTGCGAAAACTCCGGATGCGCGGCTCAAGCCCGCGCGTGACGGAGCCGGTGAGCGAAATGCGGTCCGGATTACCGCGCAAGCACTTTGAGCACCGCAGCGACGATTTTCTCCGCCGTGACGGTCAGCTCCGTTTCCAATGGCGGGCTGTAGGGAATCGGCGCGTCCGGCACCGCGACGCGGCGAACCGGCGCTTTCAAGCTGGCCAGACCGTCCTCGGCGAGAATGGCGGCGATCTCCGCGGCCACGCCGAAGCTGCGGTGGCATTCGTCCGCGATCACCGCGCGTCCGGTCCGCGCCACCGATTGCAGCACTGCCCCGCGGTCGAGCGGCACGATGCTGCGCAGATCCACGACCTCGGCGGACACGCCGTGGTCCCGAGCGAGCACGCCGGCTGCCGTCAGCGCCCGCGGAACCATGATTGAGTTCGCAATGATGCTGACATCCCGGCCTTCGCGGCGGATGCGCGCCCGTCCTACCGGGGGCATGGGAAAATCCGGTCCGATCTCAGCCGTCTCCTCGAACAACAAGGCGTGACTGATGAAGACCGTCGGGTTGCGGCTCTCCAACAACGACCATTTCATGAGGTAGTAGGCGTCGTCGGCGCCGCCGGGGAGAAGGATCTGCAAGCCGGGCGCCTGGCCGAGCATCGCCTGCGGCCGATGCGAGTGCTGCGCCGCGCCGGAGCCGCGTATGCCTGCCAGCGCATAAAAGGTGACCGGAACCTCGGTCTGGCCGCCGCTCATGTAGTGGATATTGGCCGCCTCGTTCACCACCTGCGGGAAGGCTTGGAAAACGAAGCTGCCAGTCGACAGATCCACGATCGGTCGCTGCCCGGCGGTCGCGGCGCCGGTGCCCGCCCCGGCGAGCGCAAGCTCGGAGATCGGCGTGACAAAAACGCGTTCGGAAAAGTCCTTCAGGGCCGGATCCAGCATGGCTCGAGCGGCGTTGTTGAGCCCCATGAAGCCGCTGCCGATCAGCAGCACGCGCGGATCGGCCGCCAAGCACTCGTAAATGGCCTTGGCCAGGCCTTCGGCGAAACTGATCTTCATGAAATCGGCTTCCCAGTTGCCCAGACATGCCGATAGGCCTCGGCAGCGGCCGGAAGGGGGCTGTCCAGTGCGAAGCGGACGGCTTCGGCGATCTCGACACGAATACGCGCGTCGATCTCCTCGATGCGCTTCCGATCCAAAGTGCCGGCCGCGGCGAGCGCTCGGATATGCAGTACCAAGGGGTCGCTCTGGTCCAACCAGACCGCAAGATCGGGCCGATCGGGCTTCTGGTCGAAGGCCCAGGCCACCTGCCATTCGCCGCATGGCAGCTCCGGCCACAGCGGAAAGCTCCCGGGCCAGCGGGTGCAGCGGACCTCGAGGAATCTGGGCCCGCCGTCGCGGCGCATCTCGCCGACGAGCCGGTCGAAGCAATCGGCCAATGCGCCGGCATCGGCGCCGTCCACGACCTCAGTGGGAATTTGGAGGGACTTAGGCACGTCCGCCAGTTGCGCCGCCGGCAACGTCGACGAGGTGAACTGTCCGCGCTTGCGCAGCGCGGGCGGAATGCTGTTGTTCTCGCACACGAACAGGATCGGAACCCGCCACACCGCGGCGATCATCATCGCTTCGTAGGAGGCGCCTTCCTCGAGCGCGGCATCGCCAAAGAACGACACCGTGATCCCGGATCCTTGCCGCTTGCAGGCGAGCGCCGCCCCGGTGGCAAGCGGCAGGCTGCCGCCGACCAACGCCGACGTCGCGGGGACGCCCAATTCCCGAACTGACAAATGCAGCGTGCCGCTTCTGCCGCCGGCATAGCCGCCTGCCTTGCCGAGGATTTCCGCCATCATCCGGCCGGGCGCGGCACCTCGCGCCAGCAGGTGTCCGTGGTTGCGCCAGGTAGTGAAGACGAAATCGTCCGGTCCCAACGCCGCGCAGGCAGCGACCGCGGTCGCCTCCTGGCCGATATAGACATGGTAGTGTCCGGCAAATCGCTTGGCCTGAGCCAGCTGGATGCACTGCTCTTCAAACCGACGGATGCGCAGCATGGCCGCCACGCGCTGGGCCGGATCAACTATCTGCACGCGCGCCGCTCCCTCACGATACGCAGATCAGAACCTGCCGGCGTCGGCGATGTCCTTGACGGCGAAATTCCGCGATTGCCGTCGAAGCCTCGCTTCCCTATTTATTTATACGGCCCGTTTCGAAAAATCGTCAAGGGCGGCAACGGATGGGAGATCCCTGCCATGGCCAGCAAGCCTTCCCGTCGTTCGATCGGCGCCGTGCGCAACTCGGAGGCTCACCGATCGATTCTGGCCGCGGCCGCGCAGATTCTCAACGAAAGCGGATATGCCGGCTTCACGATCGAGGCGGTGGCGCGACGGGCCGGCGCCAGCAAGCCGACGATCTATCGTTGGTGGACCGGCAAGGCCGCACTCATCACGGAGCTCTACGAGTCGGACCGTGAGGAAGCCTTGTCGGT
>JBEKNT010000642.1:0-2604 GCA_049522565.1 Acetobacteraceae bacterium | reverse complement strand
GGGGTCAGGGCGGGATCGGACAGATGCGCGTCCACGTGGCGCTTGGCCGCCGCGAGCCGCATTTCCCGCAACGATTGCCGCGCGGTCGGCTGGCCATCCTCGCCGGCGCCGAGAGCGAGCGCCATCATGCCGCAGAAATTCTGCAGCACGGCCTCGCCCAGTTCGGGCGAGAGGCGCGGAAGCTGCGTGAACGCCGCCGAGAGCCCGGCGCCGAGCAATGCGCCGAGCGGCGATGCAGCGCGCACCAGCAACGGCCGGGTCAGGTGTCCCCCAGCCAGTAGCGGCGCCAGCCGCTCCTGCGGGATCACCAGCATTTCCGCCGAGGTGGGGCCCGCATCGACGGTCGATACAAAGGTCCATTCGCTTGAGCTGATGACCATGTCCCCGGCTCCGACCCGAAGTTCTTCGCTCCGGGCATGCGTCAGGGCGACGGTTTGCAGGGTCTCGACCGGGGCACGGACAAGCCGGAACTTGATCGCGGTGTCCCTGGCAACGTCTGCCCGGGTTCGACGGACGACGTTGGTAGCCGCCTCCGCCTGGGCAAGGGCGAAGGGACCGGCGATCTGGGCGCTGACCCGGCCACTGAAGCTGCCGGGCTCCGAGGCGGCGGCCGGGGTCACGCCAATCGCCCATTTCGAGGCCGCTTCGCGGAACAATCGTTCGCGCTGATGCGCCGCAACCTCGTCAACGGAAAAACTGACCTGCATACGATACCATGCTCCGACGACATGCCGGCTGGTCGGTCCGGGGCGCTGCGGGGCCCTTTCATCCGGAGCATAGCGTGTCTTGTTCTGTTCCAACAATATCGCTGTCGGCCGCGCAGGCGGTTGCCCACGCGGCGCCACAACCCCGCCAGCCGCCGTGCCCGCTGACCCGAGGCATCCGCTGCGCCTGCCCTTGCCGACCATGGCCAGGCTTGACGTGAAGCAGTGCGTTCAGCGCGCAACCGTCCACGCCGCAATGGCGTCGCAGACTTCGGCCAGCACCTGCGCATCCGTACGCCCGGTTCGCGCCGGAACGTGGAACGAGTGATCGGCATCGGGGATCGTCGTCAGGGTTGCCCGGGTGCCGAGTTCGGCGACAACCCGGGCGACCAGGTGGTGCTCGGCGAGGGCGTCGCGCGTGCCTTGCAGGAACAGCATCGGGACGCGGACGTTCGCGAGGTGCTGCGCGCGATCGAGCGACGGCCGCTTCGCGGGATGCAGCGGGAAGCCAAGGAACACCAACCCTCGAATGCCGGGAAGCGGCGCTTCCGCCTGGGCTTGCGACGTCATGCGGCCACCAAATGATTTTCCCCCGGCGAAGAGCGGGAGACCCGGAAGCCGCCGGATCGCCTCGGTGACGGCCGCGCGGACCGTGGCATGGGCAATCCCGGGCGGATCAGGCCGTCGCCCGCCCTGCTCCATGTAAGGGAACTGGTAGCGGAGTGTGGCGATGCTGCGATCGGCAAGCTGTTCGGCGGCGGCGGCCATGAACGGGTGGGACATGCCAGCCCCCGCTCCATGGGCGAGCACATAACCTGCGCGGACCGCGGCGGGCACGAGCAGCAGGCCGGAAACGGTGTTGCCGTCGGGGAGCGAGACGGCGATCCCACGCGCTGCCGGAGTTGTCATACGGAATTACCGGACCCGCACGGTCGTCACCACCCGCCAAGGATGGCAAGCGCACACTATGCCGCCGAGCCGTTACCGGTCGGATGGCATGGCGGGGAAATCGGGCTTCAGCGGCACCCGGGCGCACTTGGGTTTACACCGCATCCACCCGGAGTCGCGTTGTAATGCTTCTGGGGAGGCGGCGTTGTCACAACCGTGCCGCCCTCTGTGGCGCCGTGTGACGTGCACTCGCAGTAGCCGTCGACCGGCATGGAGGTGGGGCAGGTCATTTTATCCGTTTGGCAGGTGTTTGCGACGGCCTGGCCGCCGGCGAGCGCCAGGGCGGTCATCGACACAGCGACCAGATGGCGAAGAGGTATCATGCTGGTGAGCCTTTCACGATCCCGGCAGGATGCACAGTGCAGACAAGTGGCACGCGCTCCAACATTACACAACCTGGTTCTCCCGCCGCTCTGACAAGTGCGAGATACGCAGGGGCAGACCACCGGGACGATTTCGTGGGTCCGGAGTTGGTCTGACCGAAGCCAGCGCAGCGCTCAACCCGAAAATCCGCCAGGCGGCCTTCAATACAGCAGGATGTTGGCCGGCATCAGGCGCTCGCCGCAGCCGTGCACGAGGGAAACTGGCAGCGGAGCGTAGCGATGCGGCGATCGCTTAGGGTGGGGAGCGGACCTCCATTGCTGCCGCGCACCAAGAACCTCAGCACCATGGACTCCAGTTTCGGGGAAGCCGCCGTACCTGAAAACAGATGGTTCTGGGTACGGTCGGCGGCAGGCTGGAAATGGCGGCTGGAAGCCACCTTCCGATGCTGGTTGGCACGGGGGTTTTGTGAACGGTGTCGGATGGTCGCCATCGGGACTGCATGGGCGACCACCCAGACCACCCTGGCCGCAGGCATTGGTCGGAGTGGTCATCTGCTCCACGGGATGTTTGGACAAGGAAATGGACAGTGCTACAATGATTGGCCCAGTCCAGTCGGGGACGGCCACGA
>JBEKNT010000641.1:0-2639 GCA_049522565.1 Acetobacteraceae bacterium | reverse complement strand
CTGCGTCGCTATCGCTCCTCGCAATGACATTGGATCAACGAGCGACGAGGGACGGCCGCGCTGGCCGCCCCTTTGCCGTTCGTTGGGGTGATCTGCCTGGCTAGGCCGGCACCGGCCGCGCCCTCTGATTGTACAGCAGCTTCGCCCGCCGCTCCTGCTCTTCCGGCGACACCTTTGACGGGTCTTCGGACAGGTTCGCGCCGACCGCGAGGCCGCGCTGCACAGCCGGGCGCGCACCCAGCTCCTCGAACCAGCGCTTGAAATATTTGAACTCCTCGATGTCCTGGCCTTGCGCCTTCCAGTTTACCGTCCAGGGATAGGAGATCATGTCGGCGATGGTGTATTCGTCGCCGGCGAGATAGCGGCTTGCATACAGCCGGTTGTTCAGCACGCCGTATAGCCGGTTCACTTCATCGGTGAAGCGGCGCACCGCATAGCTCTGGTCGCCCTGCTTGTCGCCGAGGCGGCGGAAGTGGCCGCACTCGCCCGACTTCGGGCCCTGGTTGGCCATCTGCCAGATCAGCCACTCGGTCACCGCGGTCTTCTGGCGGGTCTGCTGCGGAAAGAATTTTCCCTCCTTCTCCGCGACGTACATCATGATCGCGCCGGACTCGAAGATGGGCAGCGGCTCGCCGCCATCGGCCGGATTGCGGTCCACCAGCACCGGCATGCGATGGTTCGGATTCATCTTGAGGAATTCGGGGGTGAACTGGTCGCCGCGCCCGATGTTGCACGGGATGACGTTGTAGGGCACGCCCAGTTCCTCAAGCAGGATCGAGACTTTCTTGCCGTTGGGGGTCGGCCAGTAGTGCAGATCGTACATTGCGACGTTCCTTGGTGATGAACGGGATCAGCCTTCGGCACGCATCTCGGCAAACACTTCCTTCGCGGTCAGCAGCGCCTCGCGCACCAGCGGCGCACCGACGTAGCCAAGCAGGTGGAGCATGGATTCAACGAGTTCGTCCTCGGACCAGCCTTGATTGCGCGCGAAGCGGATGTGCAACTTGAGTTCCGGCGTGCGCCCTGTGGCGGTGTCCGAGATGATGCAAATGAGGGCACGGGTTTTGACGTCAAGGCCCGGGCGGGTCCATAGCGTGCCGAAAATCGTCTCCTGCGTGACCTCGGCGAATTTCTCCATGATGGGATCGGTGTACAGGCTCTTGTCGAGCTTGTCGGCATAGGCGTCACCCATCAACTTGCGACGCATCGCGCGGCCCTTGGCGCGCAGCGGACTATCGGCCATTGTGTGTTGTCTCCTCGTTGGGCGTGAAGAAAGTAAGCAGATTCACCACAAAGACACAAAGGCACGAAGTTCATTCAACGGCCGATCTTTGTGCCTTTGTGTCTTGGTGGTGAATCTGCTTTGACCGCTGCTCCGCAGTCCGAACCGATCGAGGTTCACACCTCCACCACCACGTACTGCTGTTCTATGCTGACCGGCACGGTCTCGGCGACGAATGGGCCTTTCGCCAGAGCTTCGCCGGGGACAACTTCCACCGGATAGGTGCGCGCCTTGACGCTTTCGGCGTGGCACCAGGACTGGCCGGTCTTGATGTCGAATTCCCAGCCGTGCCAGGGGCAACGCAACATTTCGCCGTGCCGGGTCAGGCGGTATTCGCCAGGTCTGTCGGCGGTGAAGCGCGCGAGGATCGGGCCCATGCATAACGCCGCACCCTCGTGCGGGCAGCGGTTCACCAGTGCGTAGAACGCGCCGTGCACGTTGAACACGCCGATTTCGCGGCCGGACACGGCGACGATCTTGCACGTGCCCGGGGCGATTTCGTCCACCGTTGCGACGACGTGACGGGGCATCAGGGTTACTCTGCGTGTCCGGACATGTTGGTGCGACCAACGCAACGTCGTGCCGGTAAAAATGGCCGGGTCAAGCCCGGCCATGACGGTGGGAAGGTCATTCCAGCCCGTAGAAGGCCAGCGCGTTCTCGCGGAACAGCATGCGCTTCTCCTTCTCCGGCAGCGGAACCTTGAAGGCGTAGCGCGGATCGTCCTGGTCCCAGTGCGGGTAGTCGGTGGAGAACATGATGCGGTCCCAGCCGATCCACTCGCAGGTCGCGAGTAGGTCTTCGGGGCGTTCGGGTTCCTCGATGGGTTGGGTGGTTACCCAGATGTTGTCTCGGATGTATTCCGACGGCAGGCGCTTCAGGTGCGGCACCTCGTGGTGCAGGCGCTTATATTGCTTGTCCAGGCGCCAGGTCAGCGAGGGCAGCCAGGCGAAACCGCCCTCCACCAGCGCGACGCGGAGATTGGGAATGTGTTCGAACACGCCCTCGATCACCAGGCTGGTGACCAGGGCTTCCTTGCTCTGCGGATAGGACGGGTGCTCTTCGTGGTAGAACGACGGCCAGCCGCCTCCGGTGGACGCGTGGCCGCTGGTGCCGCCGAGGTGCAGGGCGATGGAAAAGCCGTTGGCGGCGCAGGCTTCCAGGATCGGCCAGTAGCGGCGGCGGCCCAGCGGCTCCAGCCCGCGCGGCGGGATCATCACGTGGGTGAAACGGCGGTCGCCGGCGCGGAGTTCGATCTCTTTGATCGCTGCTTCGGTGTATTCCAGGGGGATCTGCACGCCGGCTTTCAGGCGTGGCTCGGCGTCGCACCACACCTGCGCTTCCCACTCGTTCGCTGCG
>JBEKNT010000640.1:0-2659 GCA_049522565.1 Acetobacteraceae bacterium | reverse complement strand
ACGCACCCCTCCCCCCGCCCCCCTCCCTCAAGGGGAGGGGGAGACCGGTCAGGCCAGTCAGCCCCCGCAGCCTCACGCCTTCACCGATTTCTCGAACTCCCGCAGCACCTTGTTGCCGCGGGTGACGGCATTGTCCATCGCCTGCTGCGCCGTCTGGCCGCCCTGGAAGCCCTTCTCCATCTCTTCGTAGATGATGTTGCGGATCTCGGTCAGGCGCCCCAGCCGCAAACCCTTCGAGTTGTTCGTCACCGTCCCGCGCGTCAGTTGCCGCACCGGCAGGTCGGCGCCGGGGTTCTTGTCGTAGAACCCCTGCTTCTGCGACAGCTCGAACCCGGCCAGCGTCACCGGCACGTAGCCGGTGTGCTGATGCCAGTACGCATCGGTGCCCGGCTGGCCGATGAATTGCAGCAAGGCCGCGACGGCCTTGTATTCCGCCGGCGTGCGGCCCGGCGCGGTCATCGTCCACAGGCTGGCGCCGCCGATGATCGAGTTCAGCGGCGTCTTGATGATGTCCGGATCGTACGGCAGGAAAGCCGGGGCCCAGTCGAACTTGGCGCTCTTCACCAAGTCGCCGCGCTCCGCCGAAGAACTGAAATGGATGCCGGTCTGGCCGGACAGCAGCGACTGGTCGGGCGCGGTATCACGGCCGAGGTATTTGAACGTGCCCTCCTTCGCCATCTCCAGCAACCGCGCCATGTGCTTGACGTGCGCCTTGCTGTTGATCTGCAGCTGCGTATCCAGTCCGTCGAACCCATCGGCCTTGCTGGCGAACGGGATGTTGTGCAGTGCGCTGTATTGCTCCAATTGGACCCAACTGAACCAGGAGCTGGTGCACGGAATCTCGGCCGCATTCTTGGCTTTGATAACTTGCGCCGCCTTTACCACTTCCTCCCAGGTTGTCGGCGGCTTGTCCGGGTCGAGGCCCGCCTTGCGGAACGCATCCTTGCTGTACCACATCAGCGATGTGGAGGAGTTGAACGGCATCGAGGCCATCCGCCCGTCCGCCAGGCTGTAATAGCCGCGCACCGAGGGAATGTAGGTCTTCGGGTCGATCTGCGCGCCGGTCTCCTTGGCCAGCTCCCAGGCCTGCTTCACCGCCTTGCCGGCCGCCAGCATGGTGCCGGTACCGACCTCGAAGATCTGCGCGAGATGCGGCGCCTGGCCGGCGCGCGAGGCGGCGATTGCCGCGTTCAGCACGTCGGGATAGCCACCCTTGTAGATCGCCTGCACCTCGACCGCATTCTGGCTCTGGTTGAACGTATCCGCGATCCGGTTCACCTGCTCGGCGTTCGCGGCGGTCATGGCGTGCCACCAGACGATCTTGGTCTTGGCGGCCTGGGCCCGGGTGCTGACGAGCGGCGCGGCGGCGAGGGCGGCGGTACCGGCGAGCAGGGTGCGGCGTTTCATGATGTGCGTTTCCCTTGTTGCGAGGCGGTGGTGCGTGACGTAGCCCGCCATGCATTGCCGTCCTATTACGCCATTATGACGCCAGGATGAAGGTCCCTTCGCCCGACGTTTCCGCAGGCGAAAGGGTGCGGACGTTCCAGGTCCCGTTGGCGCAGGCGTGGCAGGCGGTGGCCGCGCCGGTTTGATGCGCGCACCTGGTCGGGCGTACAACGACCCACGATCAACGTGGCGACCAACAAGGCAATCGCGGCGCAGTGCTTTTGCGGTTGCCGCAGAGGGAACGAGGTGATCCGATGACAGAACAAAAGCCCGGCCGCGCGCATCTCATTGCCGGCGGCTTCCCGCCAGGTTCGGGTGCCGGGCACGATCATGACTATGCCCGCCTGCGGCTGCTGGAGCTGCTGGCCGAACGGGACGTTCCGGCTTCGGTCGCCAACGACTTCGCGGATATCGAGAAATGGCTGCCGGTCAGCCGGTTGCTGATCACCTACGTGGCCGGCCCCTACCCCGACGCGGCGCAGTGCCGCGCCATCCAGACATGGCTGGAGGCGGGCGGTCACTGGCTGGGCCTGCATGGCACCAGCGGCGGCCGGGCCGAGCGGGTGGCGGGCTTCCGCCAGCGGCGCACCGTGAAGACCGAGCACCACGCCGTGCTCGGCAGCTACTTCCTGACCCATCCGCCGCTTTGCAAGTTTCGGGTTGACGTGAGCGACGCCGAGCATCCTCTGACCCGCGGACTCGGCAGGTCCTTCGACGTCGAGGACGAACCGTACTTCATCGAGTTGCAGGACCCGGGCGCAACGCGGATTCTGCTAACCGCCGAGTACGGCCCGAGCGCCGTATCACCCAGCATCGGGACCCTCTACGCCTCGGACACGTCGCTGCAACCCGACGGCAAGACGCGCGTGCTCGGCTATACGCGTGAGGTCGGCAAGGGCGGGGTGACCTACGTTGCGCTCGGCCATTGCCACAACCCCGCCAGCCGCGGAACCCGGGCCGCCGAGTCACCGGACACGACTCCGCCCAGCTTTCACGGCGCGTGGGAATCCGCCGCGTTCATGACGGTGCTGCGCAACGCCATCGACTGGGGAGTGGCTGCCTGATCGCGGGCACAAAACCTGCTATGAAATCTCCCGCTGCCAACCCGTCATGCCGGCGGAGGCCGGCATCCACGACTTGCCTTCATGCGTGCGGCACAGTCGTAGATGCCGGTCTCCGCCGGCATGACGGGTTGGCACGGCAGTCGCGACGC
>JBEKNT010000639.1:0-2668 GCA_049522565.1 Acetobacteraceae bacterium | reverse complement strand
CAGCGCTCGGTCGAATCCGCCGCCGCCTCGGTGCAGGCCGCGGCCGAGGCGCGGCGCGCCGCCCTGCTGTCCAGCCTGGCCGAGGTGGCGCGCGACTACATCGCCCTGCGCGGCGTGCAGACGCAGTTGCGCATCGCCCAGGACAACGTGCGCACCGCGCAGCAGAGCCTGCAACTGACCCAGCAACGGGCAACCGGCGGGGTGACCACCGACCTCGACGTGGCCAACGCCTCGGCGCAGTTGCGCAGCACCATGGCGCAGATCCCGGGACTGGAGCAGCAGGAGGCGGGGGATATCAACGCGCTGAGTCTGTTGCTGGGGCAACCGCCGAATGCGTTGCGTGGGGAACTCGCCGAGGCGCAGCCGGTGCCGCCGGTGCCGCCGCGTGTGCCGATCGGGGTGCCCTCGGAACTGGCTCGGCGGCGGCCAGACGTGATGCAGGCCGAGGCGCAACTGCATGCGGCGACCGCCACCATCGGCGTCGCGGTGGCGGCGTTCTATCCGTCGGTGACGCTGTCCGGCAGCATCGGGCTGCAGGCGTTGCAGCCCTCGCAGTTCTTCAGCTTCAACGCGCGGGAGTATGCCGCCGGGCCGGGCATCACCATTCCGATCTTCCAGGGCGGCCAGCTCAAGGCGACGCTGCACCTGCGTGAGGCGCAGCAGGAGGAAGCGGCGGTCAACTACCAGAAGACCGTGCTGCAGGCCTGGCACGACGTGGACAACGCGCTGACAGCTTATCAGACCGAGCAAGCGCGGCGCGACCAGTTGGTGCTGGCGGTGGCGCAGAACCAGCGGGCGCTGGGGTTGGCGCAGAGCCGCTACCAGCAGGGGGTGGCGGACTTCCTGACGGTGCTGGATGCCGAGCGCAGCCTGCTGTCCACGCAGCAGCAATTGGCGGACAGCACGACGAACGTCTCGCAGAACCTGGTGGCGCTGTACAAGGCATTGGGCGGCGGCTGGGAGACCGACCTGCCGCGCGAGAAGGCCACGACCGCGCAGGAGTAGCAGGACAGACGTGCGCTCGCGCGACCAGCGGCGGCGTTCGGGCAGCGGGTGAGGCTAGCGGGGCGCAACATGCCCCGATGCGGTGGCGAACCAACCAGGTCAACGACGCTGGAAGATATGCAATGCCGGCCGTCCGAAGCATTGACCCTCTCTGTTCGCGCACTCCGCGACATCCCTGCCATTACGAAGTGCGGCGCAGTCTTCCGCCTGGGGAGGCGTTGCCTGCGCGTGCGGCGGGAGATTGCCTCGTCGCGTCACGCCTCGCAGCGACATGCTCTTCGGTGCCGGTCTGGCGCCGTCAAGCTTGTCGGCGCGCATTAAAATCCGACCGATTTCCGCTGCGGCCGTCTCGCTCCTACCCATCGCAGATCGCACGTACTGCTCTGCATCCTGTTCGGTTATAACAACGTCCGCTTATGTTTCTCTGGTGACCCGACCAAAAGCATATTGTGTGACACTTGATCTCCTGCTTTCCGGGTCACCGTCACGGACGCGCCGGCAACCGGTTCGTGGTCGGCCTGACGCTGAACGGCATGGCGGGTAGCCCGCTCGCGTCCGCGCTGAAGAGCAGTCTGGCTGGTGGCCTTGGAACGGCTGGCTGGCGCCGGCTATCCGTCGCCTGCGGATTGCCAGCCATGCTGCTGGACCTCACCGCATGTTTCATACTGACGGACCGGGCCGAGAATGCGCACGTCCTGAGCGACGCGGAGAAGCGCCGGATGCACGAGGCCATCGAGGCCGATCGAGGATTGCGGCGTCATCCGCCGTCCATCAGCATGGCTGAGACGATCCGCAGCCCACACTCGGGCGGATGGCGATCGTTAATTTGGCGATCGGTTGCCTGAACGCCAACGTGGTCTGGTTCGCAATGTTGTTCAAACCCGCCGGCACTGCGAATTTGACAATAGGGTGGGCCTCCTCCGGAGCCTGGATGTTCACCACGGCATACATGCGGCTGGGTCCAGGCGGCGAAGTCCGGTTTCGAGTCGCAACCGGCCACGAAGCCATACAATTGGACGGGAACACTGGCTGGCGTGGCAGCAAATTGGAGTCGATCCGGGAGAAGATCGCCGTCAGCACACCACTTATTCCCGATTGAAGTCCCGTGTAGTACCAATTATTTATGGGCCCAGGGCTAATTTTGGGACCAATGGCTGATTTGGGACCTTGCATTCAGCGGATAACGATACTAGCTTCGCTGGCACTTGCCACTTTATCAAAATAGGAATCACACCGTTGGCCAGAAAGCCCACTCTATCCCGGCACCTCCGCGATGCTCGAATCAAGCGGGGCTTGTCAGTCGCGGAAGTTGCCGAGCAAGCCGGCGTCAGCGTCGCCAGCATCTATCTATGGGAGACCGGCAAGACCCATCCCCGGGATGCCAACCTCTCCGCGCTCTGCAAGGTCCTGAAGCTGCCGATTCGCGCGACGAGAGAACTCGCGGCTGGATAAGCCGGCCGCGGTCACGGTGACCCGGGTGACGCCATTGCTGCTGTTGGCGTCGTTGTTGGCTGGATGTGCCGTACAGCCAGACCGCGGTACGGCGGTGGCGTGTTGCGCTCCACCGGCGCCGGGAACCCTGACGGTTCACACCGACGGGGAATTAGAGAGCGGCGTGGTCATCTGGCATCGACAATGAAGCGATGACGGCCGATACTGATTG
>JBEKNT010000638.1:0-2676 GCA_049522565.1 Acetobacteraceae bacterium | reverse complement strand
TGCGGTATGGCTACCCCACCCCAGCCCACCCCCACAAGGGGGGAGGGAGTTCTAAACTGCTCACGCACCTCTATGCCGCATACCGCGCCTTGAGCGAAGCCCGCATGGCGCGCGGCACGCTCGATCTCGACCTGCCGGAGCGCCAGGTCGCGCTGGACCGCTACGGCAAGGTGACCGGCGTCGCGCCGCGCCCGCGGCTCGACAGCCACCGATTGATCGAGGAGTTCATGATCCTCGCCAACGTCGCCGCCGCGGAAGAGTTGGAACGGTTGCACCAGCCCTGCATGTACCGTGTGCACGCGCCGCCATCGGAGGAAAAACTCGAAGCGCTGCGCGGCTTCCTGCACACGCTCGGCATCACCCTGCCGCCCGGTGACAAGCTGCACCCGCGCGACCTCGACCGGGTGTTGCGCCGCGTCGCCGACACACCGGAGGCACGGCTGATCAACGAAGTGATGCTGCGGTCGCAATCGCAGGCGGCGTATGGCCCCGACAATATCGGTCATTTCGGCCTCGCGTTGTCGCGCTATGCGCATTTCACCAGCCCGATCCGCCGCTATGCCGACCTGCTGGTGCATCGCGCGCTGATCGCCGGGCTGCGGCTCGGCGACGGCGGACTGGAAGCCGAGGAGGCGGCGCGCTTCCCCGCGACGGCCGACCACATCACCGCGACCGAACGCCGCGCCCAGCTTGCCGAGCGCGAGGCGCTCGACCGTTACCTTGCTGCATACATGGCAGATAAAACGGGCGCGCATTTCGCTGCGCGAATTTCGGGCGTGACGCGATTCGCACTGTTCGTCACAGTGACCGAAAGCGGCGCGAGTGGAATCGTGCCGGTCTCCACATTGCCGGACGACTATTGGCAGCATGACGCAAGAGAGCAGACATTGACGGGCCGCCGCACGCGACAGGTCTTCCGACTGGCGCAGGAGGTTGAAGTGCGCCTGGCGGAGGCGAGCCCGGTCACCGGCGGCCTGGTTTTCCACGTCGTGCCGGAGATGCAACAGCCAGGGAAACGGTCGCGCCGCAGGTGAACCGCCTCACCGTCCTGCTGCTATTGCTGATGATCGTGCCGGCGCACGCGCAGTCGGTTGCCAATGGTGCGTTCGATCCCGGACTCGTCGCCAAGGTGTATTCCGTCGCGCTGGCGTTCATGGAGCCGCGCACGCTCGACCCGGTGCCGGTGCCGACGCTGACGGTCTGGGGCCTGCGCGGGCTGACCGCGCTCGATCCGAACCTCACGGCGGAGCAACAGGGCGGGAAGCTCGTCCTTTCGGGACGCGACGGCGTGCTGGTTGAACAGCCGGTGCCTATTGGCGAGACGCCCGACGCGTGGGCGGCGGCGGCGGTGCGATTGTCCGAAGCGGCGGTCGCCGCATCGGCCACGGTGCGGCGTGCCGGCACGCAAGGCATCATCCAGAGCTTCTTCGATGAGTTGTTCAATCACCTCGACCCCTATTCGCGCTACGTCCCGCCGCGGGAGGCGGCAGAGGACCGGGCCGGGCGCAACGGCACCGCGGGCCTGGGGCTCACCCTGGCGCAACACGACGGCGCCATTCTGGTGCGGTCCGCCGTGGCCGACGGACCGGCAGCGGTGGCGGGTGTCCGGCCGGGCGACGCCGTGCTGGCGGTGGACGGTGACCCGGTGCGTGGCAAGGACGCCGCAACGGTCGCCGGGCTGATCGCCGGCCCCGAAGGGACGACGCTGCGGCTGAGCTGGCGCGGCCACGACGGCAGGCCGCGTGCCGCCGAGCTGGAGCGCGCGATGGTGCCGCCGGAAACCGTGTTTGCCGAGCGGGTCGGCGATCTGCTGGTGCTGCGGATCACCGGGTTCAACCACAGCACCGCCGCGCATCTGGCGGAGGCGCTACAGGAAGGCATGGCGGTGGGCCGCCCGCTTGCGGGCATCGTCCTCGATCTGCGTGGCAATCGCGGCGGGCTGCTGCGCGAGGCGGTCGAATCGGCCGATGCGCTGTTGCCGGCGGGCGTCGTCGCCTACACCGCGGGCCGCGATCCGGGCGCCAACCATGTGTGGCGCTCCGACGCCGGCGAACTGGCGCCGGGTGTCCCGGTGGTGGTCGTGGTGGACGGCCGTACCGCCAGCGCGGCCGAGATCCTTGCCGCCGCATTGACCGACCGCGGCCGCGCGGTGGCCGTGGGCAGCACGACCTTGGGCAAAGGCCTGGTGCAGACGATCGATCCGCTGCCCGATGGCGGCGAGCTGTTCGTAACCTGGAGCCGGGTGCTGGCGCCGCGCGGCTGGCCGCTCCAGGGGCTGGGGGTACTGCCGCAGGTCTGCACCAGCCTGGGGGAGGCCGCGCTGCAACGCCAACTGACCGCGCTCGCCGAGGGCGCGCAGCCGATGCAACACGACATCGAGGTGGACCGCGCCGCGCGGCCGCCGCTGTCGCCGACGCAGATGCTGGCGATCCGCAACGCCTGCCCCGCGGCGGAAGGCCGCGAGGCCGACCTGACGACGGCGCGGGCCCTGATCGACAATCCCGCGGCCTATGCCGCGGCGCTGCTGCCGCCGTTGCGGCAGGCAGCGGGGGAGTAAGGCGGCGCCGGCTTGCCTGCCCCGGCCAAGACGAATGCGCACCGCGGCGGGTGGGGTCGGGTTGCCGCTGCGGTGCGTCGTTCATGCGGGCATACGGTGCCGTTAGGGCTCGCCGCGGA
>JBEKNT010000637.1:0-2715 GCA_049522565.1 Acetobacteraceae bacterium | reverse complement strand
GATCACCCTCACCCTCGCCGCTCGCGCGTCTCGACCTCTCCCGCGAAGCGGGAGAGGTGTGCTGCTGCCAGCCGCACGCAACGTTCGAAAGTACTCAGGTCACGCCAGCGATCGGCCGGTTCGTTCTCCGGCAGCACCAGCGTGCCGCCGGATCCCAGCAACCCACCCTCGATCATCAGATTGTCGAACCGCCGGAATTGCTCGATCAGCAGGCCGTCGCCGTCCCGCCAGATCCGCCCGGGACTGGCGATCGCCCCGCCATGCGTCGCCGCATAGTCCAGTGTTCGTTGCGTGAACGGCACCGAGCAATTCGTGTAGCCGAACACCGCCCGCCCCAGCGCCCGCGCGAAGCCGACCTCATACACCGTGCCGGCATCGGCGCTGGGGCCACGGAACGGCGTCAGATTGGCGATCACCGCGTCGCAACCACGAATATGCGCCTCGTTGCGCCACGCGATGCGCTGCCATTCCGGCAATTCCGCCCAGCCGGCGGCCTCCTCGGCCAGCGGATCGAGCGGCGACACCGCAACCAACCCATGCTCGGCGCAGATCGCCTTGCGACGCGCGGCCCAGGCCTCGGCATCGCGAAAGAACACGTCGGGACCGGCGAGGTAAACGCGGGCGTTCATTCCTCCACGATACGCCAAGGAACGTCGATCACCACCACCCGCCGGCCCGCCTCGCGCACCAGGGCGGCCTGCAATTGCCGCGCGCGGTAAGTGTACAGCAGGTAGTCCCACCATTTCACCTTCACCACCTCCGGTATCAGCACCGCAATCCCCCGATCCGGAAACCGCTGCTCCATGTCGTGCACGATCTTCTGCAACGGTGCGAGGAATTCGCGGTACTCCGAGCGCAATACCACCATCTGCGGCACCGGCACCCCGGCCTGCTGCGCCGGCTGGATTACATCGCGCTCCCAGTCGCGGCGCAGTTCGGCTTCGTTCTCGTCGCCCTCGGGCCCCTCCAGCGCGGAGAGATGTACCGCAATCACATGCTCCGACAGGCTCATGGCGAAGTGCAGCGCCTTGGCGGTGATGGCATTCCAGCTCTCCATCGGCAGCATCACCGCCGGCGGTTTGTGCTGCGCCAGGTGCTGCATCGGGCCATAACGCAACTGCCGCTTTACCGTGTCGAAACGCTGGCGGATGCATTGCATCAGCCAGAACAGCAGCGGGATGACCAGGATGGTGATCCAGGCGCCCTCGACGAACTTGGCAACGATGATGACGCCCAGGGCGATGCCGGTGGCGATCGCGCCCAGGCCGTTGACGAAGCGCTTGAGCTGCACCTGCGATGAGCCCGATTTGCGCAGGGCCTTCGTCCAATGCATCGCCATGCCGGCCTGCGACAGGGTGAAGGACAGGAACGCACCGACCGCGAAGAGCGGGATCAGCCGGTCGGTGATGCCGTCGAACGCCACCAGCAGAATGCCGGCCGCCGCTGCCAGGAACAGGATGCCGAGCGAATACACCAGGCGCCGCCCCGGCATAGCGAACGAATGCGGCAGATACCTGTCGCGCGCGAGCAAGCGGCACAACCGCGGAAAGCCGACGAAACTGGTATTGGCCGACAGGCACAGCACCGCCAGCACGCTGCCGATCGCGACGTCGTAGACGACACCGCGACCGGCCAGCGCCGCGGCAAGCTGCGACAGCACGCTCTGGTAGCCCGGCTTGGTCTGGTCCATCGCGCCGATCGCATAAGTCTGGGCGAGCATGGCGATCGCCAGCAGCAGGAAGGCGAGCAGGATCACGATGCCGGCCAGGGTGCGACGCGCGTGTTGCACCGATGGTGCTCGGAAGGCGCTGACGGCGTTGCTGACCGCCTCCACGCCGGTCATCGCGGTGCAGCCGCTGGCGAAGGTGCGCAGGATCAGCCAGAGCCCCACGGCTTGGGTTGCCGCCGGGATCGGCGGGGGTCTGGTCACCGGCTCGGGGTGGCCGGCCATCGCCTTGGCCAGGCCGAACACCAACAGGCCGATCCAGCAGACGACGAACAGATAGGTAGGGATCGCGAAGGCCAGTCCGGCCTCCTGCGTGCCGCGCAGATTCAGCAGCGTGATGGCGGCAAGCACCGCCAGGCACAGCGGCAGCGTCCACGGATGCAACGCCGGAATGGCGGAGGTCAGCGCGGCGATGCCGGCGGAAATGCCGACCGCGACGTTCAACGTGTAGTCCACCATCAGCGCGGTGCCGGCGAGCAGGCCGGCGGGTGCGCCCAGGTTCTCGCTGGCGACGGTGTAGGAGCCGCCATTGCTCGGATAGGCCTCGATCGTCTGCCAGTAAGAGAAGAACAGGATGAACAGCAGGACCAGCACCGCGACGGTGATCGGCACGATCTGCGTCAGTCCGGCGACACCGAGCGGCAGCAGGATGGTCAGCGCCGCTTCCGGGCCGTAGGCGGCGGAGGACAGGGCATCCAATCCCATGGCGGGGACGCCCTCGACCTCGGTGATCTTCTCGCCGCTACTCTCGGTATTGGAGAGGCGGCGGCCGAGCAAAAGCGTCAGGACCGACATGCGATTTCCTCGGCTGGAACGGAAGAGAGAGGCGGTCGGCGGTCGATTGCGGCGATGCCCTCAGCGAATCGGAAGCCGCGGGTCCAAGAAGCTCATGTTGCCGAATTTGCAGCACGCGAGCGGGGACTGAAAGCAAGATCCTTCATTGCCCATGGCTTCGCATCGGACGCCTGGTCCTTGCTCCAAACCTCCCT
>JBEKNT010000636.1:0-2729 GCA_049522565.1 Acetobacteraceae bacterium | reverse complement strand
GCGCCTGCTGAATTGCCGACAGGAGCCAATGGCCGCCGCCCGACGCGCGCAGGAAGGTCCACAACTCGGTCGCGGTGACATGCTCGGTCGGGCTGCCATCCACCACGCGCCCGATGCTGTCGCGCGTCACGTCGATCATGGAGAAGCGCATCGCGACGGTCGCGTAGTCGCGGCCGCGTTCGGTCCAGGCCTGCGCCAGGTCGCCCTGCAGCAGCCGCACGTCGCGGACCTCGTTGCGCACGCCACGGCTTTCCTGGTCCGCCAATTGCTCCGCGAAGTAGCTCAGCATCTCCGGCGTCACCATGGCGCGCAGCGCATTGAGATCGTGTGCCGTCCACGCCGCCTGGTTGGCTTGCAGCAATTGCTCGAAGGCCTGGTAGTCGGCCGGGGCGATCTGGATCGGCTGCGCGCTGCGACCGCCGCCGCCGAGCGGCATGGTGCCGAAACCCGGCGGCCCGCCGCGGGCGAAGATGTTCGGTCCGCCGGCAAACGCGGGCGACTGGCCACGGAACAGCCGGATCAGGAAGCGCACCAGCGTCACCAGCAAAAAGATTTGCAGCAGGAAGCCGAGGAATCCGAAGAACCCCAGCCCACCGCCCCAGAAGCCGTGGCCGAACAGCAGACCGCCAATGCCGGCGCCGAGCAGCCCGCCCATCAGGCCAGACATGAACGGCGAGCCCGAGCGATAGCCATAGCCCGGCATGCCGCCATAGCCAGGCGACGGGTTGTTCGGTGTCAGGCTGCGCTGCATCGCCTGGCCCGACGATGGCGCGGTCGCGGTGGATGGCGGCGCCGACCAAGTCATGCTGCCACGGCTGCCGAAAGAACTGCCACTCCCCAACCGTGCTTCGGCGAGGCCGGGCGACAGCGCCAGTGCCAGGGCGGCAACGGCGGCGATCAGGGTGGACGTGCGGCGCATAAGAACTCGCTGCTTTGTGAACACGGGGCGCAATATGGGTGTTACACGCCCTCGCGGACAGGGGGCCGGGCAGGAGCGCAACGGGCGGTCGGGCGAAAACGCATCCGGGAGTCAGGGACGTGGTTCAGGGCCGTCGGGCGAAGGCGCGGCGGGGGTCTCAGGCGCCCGCCATCGTCATGCCGTCGATCCGCACCGTCGGCGAGTCGGTGCCGCGGCGGAAGCGCAGATCGTTGGCCGGCGTCAGATGAGCGAACATCTCCAGCAGGTTGCCGGCGATCGTCAGCTCGGCGACCGGCTCGGCGAGGGCGCCGTCGCGGATCATGAACCCGGCGGCGCCGCGGCTGTAATCGCCGGTGACGCCGTTCACCCCCATGCCGATCAGCTCGTTGACGTAGATTCCCAGCTTGATGTCGGCCATCAGTTCGGCTGGGGCGAGCACGCCGGCGTCGAGATACAGGTTGGTCGGCGAGGGCGACGGCGGTCCGCCGGTGCCGCGCGCCGCATGGCCGGTGGAGACCATGCCGAGCTGCCGGGCGGAACGGCTGTCCAGCAGCCAGGTGGTCAGCACGCCGTCGGCGATCAGGTCGCGGGCCGCGGTGGGTGTGCCCTCGCCGTCGAACCGGCGGGAACGCAGGCCACGCACGCGCAGCGGGTCGTCGTGCACCTCGATGCCCGCGCGGAAGATGCGCTGGCCGAGCCGGTCCTTCAGGAAGCTGGTGCCGCGCGCCACCCCGGCGCCGTTGATCGCGCCGGCCAGGTGGCCGAGCAGACTGCCGGCGACGCGCGGATCGTAGATGACGGGGATCTTGGCGGTGTTGGGGCGGGTCGGGTTCAGCCGGGCGACGGCGCGTTCGCCGGCGCTGCGGCCGATCGCCACCGGGTCGTCCAGGTCCGCCAGATGGACGGTGCTGTGGGAATCGTAGTCGCGCTGCATCGCCGTGCCGGTGCCGGCCAGGGCGGCGGCGGACACCGAGTGGCTGGTGCGCACCTGCCGGCCGGCGAACCCGGCGGAGGTGACCAGCACCGCCTCGGTGCGGCCGAACCCCGCTTCGGCACCCTCGGAGTTGGTGACGCCGTGCACCGCCAGCGCCGCGTCCTCGGCGGCCGCGGCACGGGCGATCAGCGCCTCCGGGGTGGGTTCACCCGGGTCTTCCAGGTCCAGCGCGACGTCCTGCGGCGGCGCGGCGGTGTCGGCCAGGCCGGCGAACGGGTCCTCCGGCACCACGCGGGCCATGGCGACGGCGCGCTCGGCCAGTTCGGCGAAGCGGGCCGGATCGACGGTGCTGGACGACACGATGGCGGCCTGCTTACCCAGGAACACGCGCAGGCCGAGGTCGCGGCCTTCGGCGCGCTCGACATGTTCTGTCTCGCCGAGGCGGCGGGCGACGGAGAGCGAGGTGCCGGAGATCAGCACCGCGTCGGCGGCGTCGGCGCCGGCGGCGCGGGCGCGGGCGATCAGGTCGGCGAGGAGGGTGAGGGCGTCCATGAAATGTGCCGTTCGGATCAGGCGTCGACGTATTCGGCAACGGCGGAAGGCGCTGGAACCGGCAATCCATCCGCCTGCAAGCCCTCGATATGGAAGCGGATTGCGGCACTTATCCCGGTTTCGACAGCCCGCACCGTCGGACCGGTCGCGATGCAGCCTGGCAGGTCCGGGACGCAGGCGGAGTCGTTCCCGCCGGCATTTTCGATAACCACAGCGTAACGCATTACCTGACCCCTGTGAGACCGGACTGCTGCAATATGCGGTCCAGGGTCCCCGGCGCCAAGTGATGCACCGTCAATGCGGCCGAGGCGAACTCCTCCCCCT
>JBEKNT010000635.1:0-2736 GCA_049522565.1 Acetobacteraceae bacterium | reverse complement strand
ACTTACTTGATCCATCACACCGGTTCGGCCCGCAGCATGTAGCCGGCGTTGCGCACGGTCTGGATCAGCGGCACCGGGAACGGCTTGTCCACCTTCTGGCGCAACCGCGAGACATGCACGTCGATGACGTTGGTCTGCGGGTCGAAGTGATAGTCCCACACACCCTCCAGCAGCATGGTGCGGGTCACCACCTGGCCGGCGTGGCGCATCAGGTATTCCAGCAAGCGGAATTCCCGAGGTTGCAGGTCGATCTTCTGGCTGGCCCGCTTCACCTGGCGGGACAGCAGGTCGAGTTCCAGGTCCTCGACCACCAGCTTGGTGAGCGGCCCTTCGGACTTGCCGCGGCGGGCGAGCGCCTCGACCCGCGCCAGCAGCTCGGCGAAGGCGAACGGCTTGGTGAGGTAATCGTCGCCGCCGGCCTTCAGGCCCTTCACCCGCTCATCGACCTCGGCCAGGGCGGAGAGGATCAGCACCGGCACATGGTTCTTCTGGCCGCGCAGGGTTTCGAGGATTTTCAGGCCGTCGATGCCGCCGGGCAGCATGCGGTCCAGGATGACCGCGTCGAAGCTCTCGCTGGCGGCGAGGAACAGCCCGTCGCGGCCATTGTCGGCGTGTTCCACGACGTGGCCGGCCTCCTTCAGGCCACGTACCACGAAGCCGGCGACGTCCTTGTCGTCCTCGACAACCAGGATTCGCATGTTCTTGTACCTCCTTTCGGGCGCTCTCGCTCAGCCGGCCGATTGCGGCGGCCGGCGGGCAATGGTGATGGGCAACTCAACCTCGTGTCCCTGGCGCCGCACGGTCAGGCGCACGACGTTGCCGGGCGGTATGGCGGCGACGGCCCGGATCAGGTTGCGGGCGCTGTCGATATGATCGCCGTTCAGCGTCAGCACGATGTCGCCCGCATGCACGCCGGCGTGCAGCGCCGGGCCGTTACGCTCAACCCCGGCGATGATGACGCCGCCGTTCTCCACGTCCTCGACGGACACGCCAAGCCAGCCGCGCTCGATGCTGCCACGGGCGCGCAGGCTGGCGACAACGTTGGCGACGATCTCGGACGGGATGGCGAAGCCGATGCCGACCGAGCCGCCGGACGGCGAGACGATGGCGGTGGAAACGCCGATCACCTGGCCGTCCATGTTGAAGATCGGCCCACCGGAGTTGCCCGGATTGATCGGTGCGTCGAGTTGGAGGAAGTTGTCGAACGGTCCGGAGCCGAGGTCGCGGCCTTCCGCCGAGACGATGCCGGCGGTGACCGAGCCACCCAGGCCGAACGGGTTGCCCGCGGCGAGGATCCAGTCGCCCACCTCGACCTGGCGCGAATCCCCCCAGGGGACGCTGGCCAGCGCAGCCGGTGCGTCGATCTTGATGACGGCAATGTCGGTCAGTTCGTCGGTGCCGAGCACATGCGCCGACAACTGGCGGCCGTCCACCAGCGAGACCACGATCTTGTCGGCGTGATCGACCACGTGGTTGTTGGTGACGATGACGCCGGAAGGGTCGATGATGAAGCCGGACCCGGCGCCCATCATCTGTTCGTGACGGTTGCCGAAGCGGCGGCGAAACTCGCGGCCGAGCGGGGTGTCACGCAATTCGGGGGGCAGCTCGGCGGCGACGTCGTTGCCGGAGACGGTCTCGGTGACGGCGATGTTCACCACGGCGGGCAGCACGCGCTTGACCAGCGGGGAGAAGCTGTCCGGCGCGGAGCGGGCGACGGCGCCGTGCGGCACCCCGGTGCAGGCGGCCACCAGCAGCAGGGTGATCGCAGCGAGCGCGCGGACCTGGTCCCGCAACGGCCGGCGCGCGAGGCTGGCGCAGCTTGCGGATTGGGGCATGGGGTCAGGGTCTCCGGGCGGGGGCGCAGGTCCGTCGTGAGATGGCATGTGGGTCGGCGTGCAACAAGGGCGGGGCAGGCGCGGTGTTGCGCGCAGGCCGCAAGGCGCCAGCGGGGAGGCGGAAGCTTTCGGGCAGATCGATCGGTTGCCGCCTTCGGGCCGTGTTCAGGCCGTCCGGGCGGCTGCCGTTCGACGGCTTCGCCACTCGGATGCAATGGCGAAATGGCATAGGCTGCTGGAGCGGCCCGTCTTCCGGGGGGTGATCATCCGATTACTCAGGCGGAACTGCCGTTTTTTACGCTGCAGCCGGCCTGCGGGGAGCGGTTTTGACGGTCGGTTTAACGGCCATCTGATACGCTGCCGGTCAGACTTGGCAACGCGTCGAGACAGACCGTCGCACCAGCCACGGATGATCCGAGGCTGCCGCGTCACGCCTCACCACGTGGTGGCGGACGGGTGGCGGCTGGACGCGGCAGAGCAAGCTGGCGATGCGCATGTGTTCCATCTGCCGACGACACCGGCGGCCCTGCGCATTGTCTCGCGCGTGGCGATCCCGGCGGAGCTGGGGCAGGCGCACGATGCGCGCTCGCCTGGCGTGGCGGTGCGCCGGATCATCGTGCGGTCAGGACGCCGGTTCCGGGGACTTTCGAGGCGGATGACCACCGGGTCCTCCCGGGGATTTCACGCCTACGAGCCGGATGACAGGATCCGCTGGACGGATGGCGGCGGCGGTGACCGCCGAGGTCTTCGCCGGCTTTTCAGGTCCGCTGGGATTCGTCCTGCATCTCGGTATGACCGGCCGCTACATCGATGCGGGGACGAAGCGGCGCGCGGCGTGAGGGCGGTTGGAACGGTCGCGGGGCCCCTTGTTCCGGCCATCACGCCCGGCCATCGCGCGCGA
>JBEKNT010000634.1:0-2744 GCA_049522565.1 Acetobacteraceae bacterium | reverse complement strand
CCCGGCGCTGATCGACGCGCTGGTCCGCGGCACGACCGACCTGCTGACCCTGCTCGACGAGGTCGGCGGCGAGGACCTCGAGGCGGCGGCCTGACCGGACCGGCACGGAAACAGCGCACACCGTCGCACGAATCGGGATTCTGAGACAACAGCGAGACGGTCCCGGTGCGCGGCACCCGGCCGCCGCCGGACTGCGCGCCAACCGTTGGCGAGGACCGCACCGGGTCGAGACCCGATTTTCAAACCGGTCAGCCGTCGTTGCTCCGGATCTGTCCGGCACCTGTCGGCTGGTTCGTGGACTCCTGCCAGGGCCACGGCTTCCCGGGCATGGCGCTTTGGTCACGACCTTGCCCCAGCGGGTCGCTGTCACCGGCGCCTGGTTTCACAGGCCGGGCGACTTGCTCCAAGGTTCGGTGCGCGGGCTTCGACGCCCACTACCCGGCTGCTGCGCTGACCTCCGCCCGCCGCTGCGCGTACAGCGCCAGCCGCTCCGCGGCCTTCGGGGACACGTGGCTCGCCGTCGCCTCCGCTGCCATCGGCAGCTCCGCGGCGCGGTGGCACGCGGTCAGGTGCCCGGCGCGCCACGGCGCCAATTCCGGCATTTCCACCCGGCAGCGCTCGATGACGAACGGGCAGCGGGTGTGGAAACGGCAGCCGGAGGGCGGGTTCATCGGGCTCGGCACATCGCCGCCGGCCACCAGGCGATGCCGGTCGCGATGCGGGTCCGGCCGCGGGATCGCCGCGAGCAGGGTACGCGTGTAGGGGTGGCGCGGATCGGCGAACAGGGCGTCCTTGGGCGCCAGTTCGACGATCTGGCCGAGATACATCACCGCCACCCGGTCGGCCATGTGCTTCACCACCGCCAGGTCGTGCGCGATGAACAAATACGCCAGCCCGAGCCGCGCCTGAAGATCCTTCAGCAGGTTCACCACCTGCGCCTGGATCGACACGTCCAACGCCGACACCGGCTCGTCGCACACCACCAGTGCCGGCTCCACCGCCAGGGCGCGCGCGATGCCGATGCGCTGGCGCTGGCCGCCGGAGAACTCGTGCGGGTAGCGTTGCGCGTGGTAGCTCGCCAGGCCGACCAGGGTGAGCAATTGCTCGACACGCGCGTGGCGGGCGGCGCGGTCGCCGACGGCGTGCACGATCAGCGGCTCCTCCAGGATCTCGCCCACCCGCATGCGCGGGTTCAATGAGGCGAACGGGTCCTGGAAGACGATCTGCATGCGGCGGCGCAGTTTCCGCAGCGGATCGCCGGTGAGAGCGGTGATATCGCGGCCCTCGAAGCGGACAGTGCCGGCGGTGGGGTCGATCAGCCGCAGCACCAGGCGTGCGGTGGTGGATTTGCCGCAGCCGGATTCCCCGACCAGCGCCAGGGTCTCGCCGCGGTCGAGCGCGAAGGAGATGCCGTCCACCGCGCGCACCACGCCCGTGGTGCCGCCGAACAGGCCGGTCTTCGCCGCGAAGTGCCTGGCGAGGTTTGCCACCTCGAGGAGGGGCTCGGTCATGGGCGCGGGTTCGAGCAAGCGCACCCTCGGTCATCGCGGGCGAAGGCCCGCCATCCACGACTTGCCCTTGCGGCGCGGCGAAAGTCGTGGATGGCGGGCCTTCGCCCGCGATGACGCAGAGGCAGTGCGCTCATCCTATCACCGCCTCGACCGGCGCGCGGATGCATGCTGCCCGGTGCTCCGGGCGCAGTTCGCGCAACGGCGGCTCCGCCGCGGTGCACGCCGCTTCGGCGAACACGCAGCGTGGGTGGAAGCGGCAGCCTTGCGGCAGGTCGAACGGCGGCGGCACGGTGCCCTCGATCGCCAGCAGCCGGTTGCGCTGTTCCTCGATCTTCGGAATGCTGCCGAGCAAGCCGAGCGTGTAGGGATGCTGCGGATCGTCGAAGATCGCCGCGCCGGGCGCGCGTTCGACGACGCGGCCGGCGTACATCACCGCGACCTCGTCCGCCATTTCCGCGACGACGCCGAGGTCGTGGGTGATCAGGATGATCGCCATGCCGGTCTGCTGCTGCAACTCGCGCAGCAGGTCGAGGATCTGCGCCTGCACCGTGACATCCAACGCCGTGGTGGGCTCGTCAGCGATCAGCAGGTCGGGCGCGCAGGAAAGCGCCATGGCGATCATCACCCGCTGGCGCATGCCACCGGACATCTGGTGCGGGTATTCGCCGAAGCGGCGCTCCGGCGCGGGGATGCGCACGCGGGCCAGGGCCTCGATCGCGCGGGCGCGCAAGGCGGCGGACGAGGCGGTACGGTCGTGCGCGCGCATCGCTTCCATGATCTGGTCGCCCGCGGTGAACACCGGGTTCAGGCTGGTCATCGGCTCCTGGAAGATCATCGCGATGCGGTTGCCGCGGATGGCGCGCATCTCGGCCGGCGGCAGGTCCAGCAGGTTGCGGCCGTCGAACGTTATGCTGCCGGCGGCGATGCGGCCAGGCGACGGCACCAGGCGCATCACCGAGAGCGACAGCACCGACTTGCCGCAGCCGGACTCGCCAACGATGCCCAGCGTGCGGCCACGCGCCACCGAGACGTCCACGCCGTCCACCGCGGCGATCTCGCCGTTAGCGGTGCGGAAGGTGGTGCGGAGCGAGGCGATGGAGAGCAGGGGAGCGGTGGGGGTAGGGGTCCGTGCAAGTGAAAGGTCTCCCTCCCCCCTTGTGGGGGGTTGGGCCGCGAAGCGGACCAACGGGGGAGAGGGGTGCGTCTCGCCTTGTCCCTGCCCGGCAGACCCCT
>JBEKNT010000633.1:0-2758 GCA_049522565.1 Acetobacteraceae bacterium | reverse complement strand
AAGGTGCAGCGTTGGGTGGATTCCGGCTGTAGCCGCCACCGGCCCTCTACGGCCGGCTTGGGTGGAAGGACTAAACCGCTGTCGCGGTAAAGTGTCGTGACGAAGGACTGCGGCTCAATAGCCGGATGACGGGTACTGTCTTGGGATGGAGGGGCTTCACAACCTCACCCAAGACAGGAGCCCGCCATGACCGACCAGGCCATAAGCCCGCTGCGCCAACGGATGATCGACGACATGACCATCCGCAAGCTCGGGGCCAAGACTCAAGCTGGCTACATCCGTGCCGTCAAGAACTTCGCCGCATTCCTCGGTCATTCGCCCGACCGGGCGAGCATCGAGGACATCCGCCGTTATCAGTTGCACCTCGCATCCAGCGGCCTCGGCGTTCCCAGCGTGAATGCCACCATGACGGCCCTGCGCTTCTTCTTCAAAGTCACGCTGCGGAGAGGTGAGGTGGTCGAAGACATCGTGTTCGCCCGCGAGCCGCGGCGGCTGCCGGTCGTGTTGAGTCCCGAGGAAGTGGCCCGGCTGTTGGCAGCGGCCCCGGACATCCAGTACCAAGCCGCGCTGAGCATCGCCTACGGCGCCGGATTGCGCGCCTCCGAAGTCATCTCGCTCAAGGTCGGCGATATCGACAGCACCCGCATGCTGATCCGGGTCGATCAGGGCAAGGGCCACAAGGACCGTTACGTGATGCTGTCGCAGCCACTGCTCCACCTGTTGCGGCGCTGGTGGCTGGTCAAGCGGCCGAGGGCATGGCTGTTCCCCGGCCAGGTTCCCGGCGCGCCCCTCACCGTGCGGCAGCTCAACCGCGCCATACACGAAGCCGCACGGCGCGCCGGCATCGACAAGCGCGTCGGCATGCACACCTTGCGCCATAGCTTCGCCACGCATCTGCTCGAGCAGAAGACCGACATCCGCGTCATCCAGGTACTGCTCGGTCACAAGAAGCTCGACACCACGGCGCTCTACACGCGTGTCGCCATCAAGGCGATCGGCGAGGTCACCAGTCCGCTCGACCTGCTGCTGACCGAGGTGAGACCGTCCGCCTGATCGCGGCTCGTCCTTGTCGCGCCCAGCGATCGAGCTGGCGGATATCTTCCGCCGCTACGGTCCGGCCTGGCGGGTCGCCAACGCCGGACAGGTGAGCCTCGACCAACTGAAGGCCATGTCGGCCATCGAGAGCTGCCGCACCGCAGCTCTCGGCGGCCATGTCGAGCGTTGCGAGGACTGCGCGCACCTGCGCATCGCGTACAACTCCTGCCGCAACCGCCACTGCCCGAAGTGCCAGGCCATCGCCGCCAAGGAATGGCTGGCCGATCGAGAGGCCGAGCTGCTGCCGGTGCCCTACTTCCACGTCGTGTTCAGCCTGCCGGCACCGATCGCCGCCATCGCCTGGCAGAACAAGACCGTCGTCTATGGCCTGCTGTTCAAGGCGGCGGCCGAGACGCTTATCACCATCGCCGCCGATTCGAAGCACCTCGGCGCGCGCATCGGATTGACCGCCGTGCTGCATACCTGGGGCTCGGCACTGACCCACCACCCGCACGTCCACATCATCGTGCCGGGCGGCGGCATTTCGCCGGACGGACAGCGCTGGATCGCATGCCGCCCTGGGTTCTTCCTGCCCGTCCGGGTCCTCTCGCGTTTGTTCCGCCGCCTGTTCCTGGAGCAGCTATCGGCGGCGTATCACGCCGGGCAGTTGCAGTTCTTCGGTGATCTAACGGCGCTGGCGGATGCCAAAGCATTCAGCGACCATCTCGCGCCGCTGCGCCGGACCGAATGGGTGGTCTACGCCAAGCGGCCATTCGGCGGCCCGAAGGCGGTGCTGGCCTATCTGTCGCGCTACACCCACCGTATCGCCATCGCCAACAGCCGTATCGTCGCGTTCAACGACGCCGGGGTCACTTTCAAATGGAAGGACTACCGCGACAAGCAGCAACCGTACGGCAAGGTGATGACACTTGCCATCGACGAGTTCATCCGCCGCTTCCTCATCCACGTGCTGCCCAGCGGGTTCCATCGCATCCGCCACTACGGCCTGTTCGCCAATGGCGGGCGCGCCGAGAACATCACCCGGGCCCGGCGATTGCTCGATGTGCCCGAGCCGCCGCCGCAACCTGGCGACACCGACGATGCGGATGGTGGGGAAACAGTGCTAATATCCGCTTATCCCTGCCCGTGCTGCGGCGGGCGCATGATCGTCATCGAGACGTTCGAGCGCGGCTGTAAACCGCGGCATCATCCAACGCAGCGGATCCGGATCGATACCTCATGACCGCCACCAGATACGCATCACCGTCCCGTCTTGCCGGAATTGGCGGTTTGATCGTTTACCCGCCACCGCCCTGCTCGGCCCACCATCATGACATCGCCACCCGTCGCGCAAGTGCGGCCGCCAATAGCCGTCCAAATCGCGTTGTCATGTCGGTCCGGCCCAGCGCGCCGCCGCCAATCCCTGCCATGCCCGGGCCGATGCAGCCGACTTCCCGCCTCACGCGGTGATCAAATCACCATAGGGGACCCCGACAGTTCCCAAACCCCCGCGGTTTCCTCCTTCCAGCCTTATCAGACGCCCTGGATGCCTGCCGTCCGAACGCCTCGCTCGGTCCGTGTTCGGCAGGCATCCAGGGCGTCTGATAACCCTTAAGGGGAGCGGATTTTCGAGCCGGAGCATGAGCCACGAAATTCCCATAAGCTAACGGCTTCGGAAATTGCATAGATCCGGCACGGCAATCCGACTGATCTGGGTGAGGCG
>JBEKNT010000632.1:0-2768 GCA_049522565.1 Acetobacteraceae bacterium | reverse complement strand
CACACCGCGCATCCCGCGATGGCCGGCCGCGACCTGGCGCGCGGTGTGCGCGTCGTGGCACGGCTTGCAGCCGGATCGGAGATTGCTCCAGACCAGCCGCAGATCGGGCCGCTCGGTAATCGGCTCTATGTGGTCCACCGTGTTCGCCGCGGTCAGCACGCCCTTGCGCAAGCACCACCAGCACAGCGGGTCGGCTTTCAGCTTCGCGAGGCGCAACGCTTTCCACGCGGCGTCATACCCGCGCGACGCGGCCGAACCGCGCCAGCGATCAAGCTGCATGCGCCGCTGCGCCGCGCTGCCCAGCGCCGGCTGGTGGACCGGCGGACGATAGGGCATCAGTCCGGGAAGGGACGCCCGGCACACCGCGCCAGGAACGCGATGCGATCGGCGATCACGCGGCAGGCAAAATCGTAGTCGAGCGCCAGCTCCGGCGCGCGCAGCGCGAGTTCCGCTGCCGGAACCTTCGGCTCATACGCCGTCCACGCCTCGCGCCAGGTCAGCGCATGCAGCGCCGTGCCGCCTTCGCGTTGCCGATACCGGTCCCTCAATCCGCGGCGGCCGACCAGGCCGGACTCGCGGGACGATCCTGCTCGTCATCCATTTTGGCAGGCAGGGGCTGGTCGGAGATCGAGGCGAGGTAAACCAGCGGCAGGTCCATCAATTCGAAGACAGTCGGCCCGGGCGACCGAACGATCCCCTTCGCGCGCAGCACGACGGTCAGGCGGCCCATCACCTCGTCCCACAGCCGCCGAGCATCAGAACCGTCCGGCGGCGCCCTGCGCCTCTTGCCCCAGGCCATCACCGTCCGCGCGTGGATCGGCGGAAGCTGCAGGCGGGACATCGCGTTCACCACGTCGTCGGGATCGCACGGCCGCCCAGCCCGGAGGCCGCCGCAGCGCGCGCCTTCCTCTAGCGCGTCACGGCAGTCAAGCGCCCAGAACCACGCCTCCGCCGCATCCACAAACGGGGTGCCGGAGGTGCCGTAGAAGAATCGCGGGGGCGGCTTCGCCATTTCAAATTCCAGGGCGTCGATCGCGGCGTGCCACTCCGCGCGTTCGAGTGGGGAGGCATCATTGCGCAGGCCCGAACACCCGTGCTTCACCAGCGTGGCGATCTGCCCGGGACCGATCCGGCCAGCCTCGATGCACCGATCCATGCTTTCGAGGGTGAGCCGTCCGATCCGGTTGACGGCGCGGCCATCCTGATCGCGCCGGCGGGCCTCATGCCGGGTGCAGGTAGCAACCCAGGCGCACTCGGCCTGGTCATGCAGGGAGACTGGTACGCTCTGAACCGATGCCGCGCTCATCCGGGTGCTCCCGCAAGAGTTGATCGTCAGCGTTTCGGGCCACCGAACGGCGGCCCGGAGGGGTGTTTCACGGTAAACAGGTCGAAGAGCGCAGCGATCGGCGGCGCTGCCGCCGGCCTGGTGGCGCGGCAGCCCGAAGGCTTCAGACCTCCGGCAGGTAGTTCGCCGAATGGTCGCCGCGTCGCGAATGGAGGTAGCCGGTCGTCGTCGCCAGCGACGCATGGCCCAGGTTCTTCTGCACCACCTGCGGCGGTGCGCCTCGATCGAGGGCATGGCTCGCATGGCTATGCCGCAGCCAGTGCGGCGACACTGCCGCCTTGATGCCCGCGCGCTTCGCAGCGGCGCGGACGGCCCGGTGCACCGCCTGCCGATCGAACGCCCGGCCGGCTGGCGAAGGGACCACCGGAGCGTTCGGCTGGCGCGTCGGTGTCAGCGCAACCAGGTCGCGCCACAGCGCGGCAGGTACGCCAACGGTGCGCAGCTTGGCGCCCTTGCCGAGAATCTTCGCCTCGCCCGCTTTGCCCACCGGCGTCATGTCCCGCCAGCACAGCGCCGCTGCCTCTGACGCGCGCAGCCCGCAGAGATACAGCAGGCGCAGCAGCGCCTTGCGGTTCGGGTTTGGCTCCGCGCCGATCATCCGCTGGACGTCGGCCTCGGCGAGGATGCGCTCGGCCGTGGTGGCGGTCGGCTTCGCCAGCCGGAGAGCGCGGCCGGGGTCCGTGGCGATGGCGCCCAGCCCGTGCGCGAACGTCAGCAGCGACTTGGCGGCCGACAGCCTCCGAACCCGAGAGGTGGCGCGGTCCCCAACGAGGGACCGGTCCCAAGCCTGCAAATCAGCCAACTCGATCTCGGCCAGTGGCTTGCCGGCGTGCGCCAGGAATCGGGCGGCATCATTTCGATAGGCGGTGACCGTGTTCGCCGGCCGCCCGTGCAGCCAAGCCCGAATCAGCATCTCGTCGCCGCCCGGAAGAGCGCCAACTGCTTGTGATTCCAAGGTGTTTTTGTCCGAAGGGTGGTTACATAACAGTTGTTATGTCCCGCGCTGGGCGGATTATTTATCGCTTCGCCGGCCTCCGCGGCCGGTTATTGTCGCACCGCGCGGCGACTTATGTATCGGCCCTGACTCTGATGCGCCGCCTTGCGCGATGGCTTCAGATAGTGCCGCCGGCGGACCCGCGCGTCCGAGCGACGCAACGAGATCACGGCACCGAGGATGGCACATGCCGCACGCAGGTCGTGAATTTCCGCGGCAGTGAAAGTGCCGAACCGGCGGGCGATCGAGCGCAGACCGCCGCGATTATAGCCGTTTTGTAGCATGATTCTGGCGCGTTTGGCCGGTCAAACCGTCGAGTGCCCGTGGATGTAACCCCCCACCGGCATCATCCGCGGGTTTGCCGGCATATACGGGCGAGAAACCGTCCGATCGGCCGTGATCGCAACGGTGGGCTGGCTGATTGAGGCC
>JBEKNT010000631.1:0-2780 GCA_049522565.1 Acetobacteraceae bacterium | reverse complement strand
GGCCTACAGGCGCACCAGTGCCGAGCGGCCTACATGCGCACCAGTGCCGAGCCCCAGGTCAGGCCGCCGCCCAGCGCCTCCATCAGCACCAGGTCGCCGCGGCGGATGCGGCCGTCCTTCCAGGCCTCGGCCAGCGCCAGCGGCACCGACGCGGCGGAGGTATTGGCGTGCCGGTCCACCGTCACCACCACCCGCTCCGGCGCCAGCCCCAGCCGCTTGCCCATGGCGTCGATGATCCGCAGGTTGGCCTGGTGCGGCACCAGCCAGTCCACGTCGCGCCGGGTCAGCCCGTTGGCGGCGAGCGCCTCGTCCACCGCCTCGGACAGCCGGGTCACCGCGTGGCGGAACACCTCGCGGCCGTTCATCACCAGGTGCCCCGGCTTGTCCGGTCGGCCCACCGCCCCGTCCACATACAGGATATCGCCCAGCGTGCCCTGGGCGTGCAGGTGGGTGGACAGAATGCCGCGGTCGATCGAGCCACGCCCCTCGCCGGCGCGCAGGAACACCGCACCGGCGCCGTCGCCGAACAGCACGCAGGTGCCGCGGTCCTGCCAGTTCATGATGCGCGAATAGACCTCGCTGCCGATCACCAGCGCCCCGCGCGCCGCGCCGGTGCGGATCAGGCTGTCGGCGGTGGCCAGGGCGTAGATGAACCCGGCGCAGGCGGCGGACAGGTCGAAGCCGAAGCCGCCCGGCACGCCGAGCGCCGCCTGGACCCGCAGCGCGGTCGCCGGGAACGCCTGGTCCGGCGTGGAGGTGGCGAGGATGATGGCGTCGACCTCGGCAGGTTCGGCGCCAGCATCGGCCAGCGCGGCGCGCGCCGCGGCGGTGCCCATGAATGCCGCCGTCTCGTGCGGGCCGGCGATGTGGCGCTGGCGGATGCCCGTGCGGTCGCGGATCCACATGTCCGAGGTTTCCAGCGTGGCCGCCAGTTCCTCGTTGCTGACGATGCGCTCGGGCAGATAGGCGCCGACACCGGCGAGAATGGAACGGATGGGCATCGGCACCCTGTGGAGCGAGAAAGCTGTGGCGTGGTGCGGTCAGGCGGTCGCGAGTCGCGGGCCGCCCTGGTCTTTCGGGCTGGGCTTGTCCTTCGGTTCGTTCTTGTCCTGCGGCGCCGGCTTGTCCAGCCCGCTGCGCGCAAGGTCCTGGCGGATCAGGTCGTTGAAGCGGTGTACCACCATGTCCATCGCCACATCGACCGCATGGGCAAAGGTCTCCGCGTCGGCGCCGCCGTGCGACTTCACCACCACCCCGTTCAGCCCGACCATCACCGCGCCGTTATAGCGCCGCGGATCGAGCCACTCGCGCAGCCGCTCCAGCCCCGGACGCGCCAGCAGGTAGGCGAGCTTGCCTGACCAACTGTTGGAAAACACCTGGCGCAGCAGGTCGAGGATCAGCCGCAGCGCGCCCTCGCCGGTCTTCAGCGCGACATTGCCGGTGAAGCCGTCGGTCACCACGATGTCGGTGGTGCCGGCGGCGATGTCGTGGCCCTCGACGAAGCCGCGGAACTGCGGGCCGATATGGCTGGCGCGCAGGATTTCCGCGGCCTGCCGCAGCGTGTCGTCGCCCTTCAGCTCCTCCGATCCGACATTCAGCAAGCCGATCGAGGGCGCAGTCAGGCCGAGCACGGTGCGGGCGAACACGTCGCCCATGATGGCGAACTGCACCAGGTTGCGCACGTCGCACTGCACGTTGGCGCCGAGGTCGAGCATCACCACGTCGCCGCGGGCGGACGGCCCGATGGCGGCCATGGCCGGGCGGTCGATGCCCGGCAGCGTCTTCAGCACGATCTTGGCCAGGGTGAGCAGGGCACCGGTGTTGCCGGCGGAGACGACGCCGGAGGCCTCGCCCGCGGCCACCGCGTCGATCGCGATGCGCATCGAGGACTGGCGCGCGCGCAACGCCGCGGTCGGCTTCATGTCGCCGCCGATCACGTCCGGCGCGTGGCGAACGGTGCAGGCGGCGAGGGCGCGGCGGTGCCGGGACAACAGCGGGGCGATCCGCGGCTCGTCGCCGACCAGCAGGAAGCGCGCCTTGGGGTGGCGCTCGGCCGCAATCTCCAACCCGGCGATGACCATGGCCGGCGCGTGGTCGCCGCCCATGGCGTCCACCGCCAGCGAGAAGGTTGCGGTCACTATCGGGCGGGCGGCACAGGGCGGCCCGAGATCAGACCCGGACAGCGCCCTTCAGCGCCTTGCCGGCAGCGACGATCTCACGGCCGTCGTAGAAGCCGCAATGCGGGCAGATGTGATGCGGGCGCTTCAACTCGCCGCAGTTCGGGCACTCGGCGTGCGCCTCGTGCGGCAGGGCCTCGTGGCTGCGGCGCATGCCGCGGCGGGAGGGGGAGGTCTTTCTCTTCGGAACAGCCATGGGACAGCGCCCCCTTGCGATGGTTGGCCCCGCGATCCGGGCGAGGGGCGTTCACTCTTTGGACATAAACGCGAGGCGGGCCGTCTAGCAGAGGCACGCCCGGGTCGCAAGGGCGGCTGTCGCACTGCCTGGCAGCGTGGCGCGTGGCGCGCCCGCCTGCGGCATGGGTTGCCAGAGCCGCCTGCCATCCGCGGAGCGGGCAGGGGGGCAGTCTGAACGTCGCCCGCCGACCCCAAAGCAGCGGCAACCGGGTCGGCTGGTCTGAACCGCCGGGTTCGACGCGGTGCGGTCCTTGCCAACGATCGGCGCGCAGTCCGGCGGCGGCCGGGTGCCGCGCGCCAGGGCCGTCTCGCTTCTGTCTCAGAATCCCGATGCGTGCGACGGCGTGCGCTGTTTCCTTGCCGGTG
>JBEKNT010000630.1:0-2806 GCA_049522565.1 Acetobacteraceae bacterium | reverse complement strand
TGGGAGCGGGGGCACCCGAAGCTTGAATCGAGTCGCCCGTGATCGTGTCAAACATTTTCTGCCGGCCGGCCGGCCGGCCGACGACACCCTACCCGTCGACAATTCGGAAATAGGGAGATGAGTAGTTACGGCTCTCCTTCTGCTCGGCCAGCTTTCGGAACACCTCCCCAAGGTATCGTCGCAACCGAAAGTACTACGTCTTTCTTCGATACTTCGGAATGAAAACAACGTGGTATTTACACTCCCATTTGCTGTGGTTTAGGTCTTCGTGCTCGTCCATCGATGGAACTCCATGTGCGTGTGCTCTGGCGGCTCACGCTCCGGAGTTTCATCGATGGATAGGGCGGGCATACCATCGTAAACGTCAAACTCCGACTGCCTTCCCGGCAGAGCCGGGAGAACTCCTATTGTATTAGCAGCCGTCCGCTCAGGCACTGGACCGTGTCAGCGGGCTGGCTGCATGATGGCTTGCACGACCAGTGCGTCGAAGACTGCGGGCGAGGCGCCGTCCAGCATCAAGCGGATGTAGTTGTCGGAGGGGATCGCCGGGTAGTGTCTTAGTCTCAAAGTTTGTCGGCCTGCCATCCCCGCATGCCCCCGGACCGCGCGAACTCCTACGCCGGGCTTGGGGCTGCTTGTCCTTCACTGCGCCAGATGCAATATCGGCGATTAGCTTCGCAAACTGGTTCGGGTCGCCGGATGCTTGGGGTATTTCGGCATGGCGCCCATTATATGGGTGCGGCCAGCCGGGGGCGGGCGTCGGTCAAGCTCAGAGCGATAGGACTTTATTCAACCCGAGACACCCTCCTAGTACCTCGGCACAGAGATTATGACTCTTTGGCGGTATCGGGATAGGCGCGAGCCAGCTTGTTTCGTGCGCGCTCGGTGGTGAACATCCACTTGATGCGTGCCCCCGACGCGTTGCGCTGCCGTTGCCAAGCGTCCACCTCGCTGACAAGACGCGTGCGCTCGCCAATGCGCCGGTCGAGACACTGGCCGCGCAGGACGTCAATCTCGATCTCCACCATGTTCAGCCAACTGGCGTGCTTGGGCGAGTAGTGGAACTCCAGACGTTGCAGCACACGATGAGCCTCTGGGGCTGGGAACGTTTCGTACAGGGCACCCGCGGTGTGCGTCGAAAGATTGTCCATCACCACACGCGTGAGATCGGCCTCGGGATAATGCACATCGACCAGATCGCGCATGCAATGGGCGAAGTCGCGCGCGGTTCGATGGTCGGTCACCTTCACATGACGCCACGAACGGTGAGCATCGAGAAAGACGAAGAGATTGGCAGTCCCGTTGCGCCGGTATTCGCAATCGTAGCGTTCGGGCTGACCCGGTTCGGTGGGGATCGGCTCGCGCACCTCGCCGATCAACTGGGTGGGGCTTCCATCGAAGCACACCACCGGGCGCTTCGGGTCTGGTTCCTCGGCGTAGAGGTCCAGCACATCCTCCATGCGGGCCACGTAGGCACCATCCACCTGCGGGATGCACCACATATCCTTTTGCCATGGCTTCAGCTCATTCTCGGCGAGGCGTCGGCGCACCGTCTCGCGTGACAGGTCTTCATGCCCAGTCAGCTTGACCATCTCGCCCGCCAATAGATTGAGCGTCCAGCGTTTGCGTCCTTCGGGCGGTCGGGTGCAGGCGGTGGCTATCAGGAGCGCTTCCTCCCTACCGGTCAGTTTGCGCGCCGCGCCAGGACGCGCCTCCTCGCTGAGGGCGAGTTCCAGATTGCCTTCGACAAAACGCCGCTTGGTCCGGTAGACCGTGGACCCGCCGACCGCCACGCTGGTCGCGATTGCCTCGTCGCTGACGCCCGCGGCGGCCGCCAGCAGGATGTGCCCGCTTCAGTTTGCGGACCGCGTGCTTGCCGCCACTCAGCAAGGCGGTGAGTTCTTCGCGCTCTGCTTGGTTCAGGTCCACCCGGTATCGTACGTTGATCGCTGTTCCCCCGTTGCCGAGGGCCAGATGAATCCAGGCTGTCGCGATTCGCCCAGGTTTACCACCAAACAGGGACAGTACCTCGCCTTCATCCATGCCTACACGCTGGTACTCGGCCGACCGCCGGCCGAAGCCGATATGCAGCGGTTCTTTCGCGTCAGCCCGCCGGCCGTTCACCAGATGATCGTGTAGCTCGAGAAGGCTGGGTGGATCGCTCGTCAGCCGGGTGTGGCGCGCAGCATCGCGGTGCTGGTCGACCGCCAGGATCTACCGGAGCTCGCCACCTCGCAGGACCAACCAGTCAAAACCGCTGTGCCGAGGTACTAGCGCTGAGGCTCGACGAAGGTGTCGGCCGCAGCGTGCTGCTTCGGAGGATCAACCGCTCAAAATCGCTGTCCCGAGTCCCTAGCCGAGAAGTCGTGCGCCTGACACTTGTAATTCGCGCCCCAATCAAGTTCCGCGTGAAACCGATCGCGCTAAGATTCTGCAGGTCGTGATGCGCTAAAAATGAGAAACGGGGGCCAGGACGATCACGTTTCGGAACAGTGGGGAGAGGCGTGAGAGACAAAGCGTCGGCCCATCTCATATGCCCCGAATCCGAGAAAATCCAGCCTGGCACTGGGCAGCGTGAGGTGATTTTATGTAACTGCTCATCCTGGCAACAGCACCGTCGCACCGTGCAGCACGTAGCGCACGGCGTGGAACGCATCGATGCCGCGTCGCGCGGCGGTGCCGATGACTGATCGGACATTGGCGAACAGATCGGCGCCCCAGCCGGAGCGGAACCCTCCGGTGACCTTTCGGTAGGTAGCGGTGGGTCGCAACTCCCGCTCGCTGCCATTGTTGTCGGGCGGTGCTT
>JBEKNT010000629.1:0-2819 GCA_049522565.1 Acetobacteraceae bacterium | reverse complement strand
TCCCCCCAACCCCCTCCCTCAAGGGGAGGGGGAGGCCTTTGCTCGACTCAATCGCCCCCATCACGTCGCGGGCTCCACATACCGGGGGAATACGCCCTGCGGCGCCGGCAGAACCGTGCCGTCGGCCAGCGGGGTCGCCAGATCGGCCAGCGAGCGGGCCTCCGCCGGCACCGCGAGCTGATCCAGCATCCGCGCCATGCTGCCGGGCATGAACGGCTGCAACACCGTGGCAATCACCCGCAGCGCGTCGGCCAGCACGCGCAGCACCGCGCCCATCCGCGCCTTGTCGGTTTTCGCCAGCGCCCAGGGCGCCTGCCGGTCGATATAGCCGTTGGCGGCGCGGATCACCTTCCACACCTCCTCCAGCGCCTCGTGGAAGGTCTGCTGGTCCATGCAGCACCGCAGCAGGTCCGGCAGCGCGGCGGCGGCGTCGCGCAGGCCGGCATCGTCCTCGGTGACAGGCCCCCTGCCCGGCAGCACGCCCCCGCCGTTGCGCGCGATCAGCGTCAGCGAGCGTTGCGCCAGGTTGCCCAGGTCGTTCGCCAGCTCGACGTTCATCCGGCTGATCAGCGCCCGGCGGCTGTAGTCGCCGTCATTGCCGAACGGCACCTCACGCAGCAGGAAGAAGCGCACCGGGTCGAGGCCGAACGTGGCCACCAGGTCGCGCGGATCGATGACGTTGCCGAGCGACTTGCTCATCTTCTCGCCCTCGACGGTCCACCAGCCGCTGGCAAAAACCCGGTGCGGCGGCGGCAGCCCGGCGGACATCAGGAAGGCCGGCCAATAGACCGCGTGAAAGCGCAGGATGTCCTTGCCGATCAGGTGCAGGTCGGCCGGCCAGAATTGCCAGCGCGGCGCGGTCTCGTCCGGGAAGCCGCAGGCGGTGACGTAGTTGGTCAGCGCGTCCAGCCAGACATACATCACGTGGCCCGGGGCATCCGGCACCGGGATTCCCCACTTCAGCGTGGTGCGGCTGATCGACAGGTCGCGCAGCCCGCCATGCACGAACCCCAATACCTCGTTGCGACGCGCGGCAGGAGCAATGAAATCAGGATGTTGCTCATAAAACTTCAGCAACCGGTCCTGCCAGGACGCCAGCTTGAAGAAATACGACGGCTCGCGCACCCAGGCGACCGGCGCGCCCGTCGGTGCCACCTTGGTGCCGTCCGGGCCGGCAATCAGCTCCTCCTCGTCGTAGAATGCTTCATCACGAACGGCGTACCAGCCTTCGTAGTGACCGAGATAGATGTCGCCTGCCTGCGCGATCCGCCGCCACAGCTCGGCGCAGGACACCTTGTGCCGCTGCTCCGTCGTGCGGATCCAGTCGTCATTGGAGACCCCCATCGTGCGGGTCATGTCCTGGAACTCGGCGGAAATCCGGTCGGTGTAGGTCTGCGGGTCCAGCCCCGCGTCGCGCGCGGCCTGTTCCACCTTCTGGCCATGCTCGTCGGTGCCGGTCAGATAGAACACGTCGAACCCGTCCAGCCGCTTCCAGCGCGCCAGCACGTCGGCGGCGACCGAGGCGTAGGCGTGGCCGATATGCGGCGGGCCGTTCACGTAATAGATCGGTGTGGTGACGTAAAACCGCTTGGTCATTGCATTTTTCCCGACAGCAAGCCCAGGCCTTCGATGAGCGCCTGGCGCTTGTCCAGGGCGAAGCGTTCGGTCTCGTCCTGCAAGCGGGTCAGGCCGTGCCACACCTCGCCCCAGGCATCAAGCCGGCGCATCCCGACGAACCGCATCTGGTCCGGGTCAGCCTGGCCGCGTGCCGCGTCGCGCACCGCGGCGGCGAGGTCGGCGCGCAGCAGGTCCATGAACGTCGAGAACCCGGTCTCGCTGCGGCCGAGCGCGTCGGCAACCTCCAACGCGCGCATCGGCGGCAGGTTCGGCAGGTCGGCGAACACCTGGTCCACCAGGGCGGCGATCTTCAGGCCCTCCTCCTCCGCCAGCAGCAGGGCGCGGCCGGGGCAACCGTCGGCCAGGGTGACAAGCCGGCCGCGCTCGTCGGGGCCGAGTTCCGGCAGGTAGTCGGCCAGCAGGGTTGTCATCGGCTCGTCGGGCAGCGGCGACAGGCGCAGGCGGCGGCAGCGGCTGCGGATGGTCGGCGGCAGGCGGCCGGGGGCAGCGCAGACCAGCAGCAGGATCGCCCGGCTGGGCGGCTCTTCCAGGATTTTCAGCAGGGCGTTGCCGGAGGCCTGGTTGAGGTCTTCGGCGCCATCGACGATGGCAACGCGCCAGCCGCCCTCGGCCGGAGTGAGCGCCATGAAGCCGTTGATCTTGCGGACATCCTCGACGGCGATCTGGGTGCGCATGCGGCGGCGCTTGGGGTCGTAGGCGCGCTCGGTGACGTTGAGATCGGCGTGGCTGGCGGCGGCGACGCGGCGAAAGGTGGGGTGGGTGGGTTCGAGATACAGGCTGTCGCCGGCGGGGCGACCGGACAGCAGGAAGCGGGCGAAGCGGTAGGCGAGCGTGGCTTTGCCGACCCCGTCCGGACCGGTGATCAGCCAGGCGTGGTGCAGGCGGCCGGCGCGCATGGCGTCCAGCAGCGTAGCCTCGGCGGTCGCGTGGCCGAGCAGAAGGGGGTTGGCGCGGGGCTCCGGGGCGGGCATCGGGGGGTTATAGCGTGGCGGCGGGCTGGGGTCGCGGGTGCGGTTGCCCCGATCGGCACCACCGGAGCCGCGATGCGTGTTATCCGAACCAGGGCCATCGGGTGAGGGCAGCAAGGCCAGGGCTCTGCCCTGGACCCGCCAGGGGGCTTTGCCCCCTGGACCCCCAGCAAAGGCGCAGCCTTTGCAATCCATCCGTTTGGCTGGGTGGAC
>JBEKNT010000628.1:0-2875 GCA_049522565.1 Acetobacteraceae bacterium | reverse complement strand
CCACCCAGCCAAACGGATGGATTGCAAAGGCTCTGCCTTTGCTGGGGTCCACGGGGGCAAAGCCCCCGGGCGGGTCCAGGGCAGAGCCCTGGCGCGCGCGGCACCCTCACCCGCGGCGCTGCGCGCCTTGACCTGCCCCGCGCAGCGGAAGAGGCTAAGTTCAACAAGCAAGGGGAGCAGCGCACCATGGTCAAGCTGGACGTCAACGGCCACCTGCACGAAGTCGATGTCGATCCCAACACTCCCCTGCTCTGGGTGATCCGCGAATGGCTCGGCATGACCGGCACCAAGTACGGCTGCGGCATCGCCCAATGCGGCTGCTGCACGGTTCACCTGAACGGCGTGGCCGTCCGCTCATGCTCCATGCCGGTCAGCGCGGTGGGCGGCGCCAAGATCACCACCATCGAGGGCCTGTCGCATGACGGCGCCAGCCATCCGGTGCAGATCGCCTGGCTACAGCATGAGGTGCCGCAATGCGGCTACTGCCAGTCCGGCCAGATCATGGCCGTCGCCGCCCTCCTGAAGCAGACGCCGAAGCCGAGCGACGCCGACATCGCCGATGCCATCAGCAACATCTGTCGCTGCGGCACCTATCAGCGGATTCGCGAGGCGACCCACACCGCCGCTTCACTGACCACCAAGGCATAAGGAGCGCAGCCATGAGCAATCGCATCGCGCTGGGCCGCCGCTCCTTCATCGCCACCGCCGCCGCCGTGGGCGGCGGGCTCATGCTCGGCTGGCGCATGCCGGCCGAGGCCGCGGAAACCGCCGGTTCCGAGGTCGGCATCTGGGCGGTGATCGCCCCCGACGACACCGTCACGGTTCGCATCGCGCGCTCCGAGATGGGACAGGGCACGATGACCGGCCTTGCCCAGTTGGTGGCCGACGAACTCGACTGCGACTGGAACAAGGTGCGCGGCGAATTCGTGACTCCGGAGGCGAACCTCGCCAGCAAGCGCGCCTGGGGCGACATGTCCACCGGCGGCAGCCGCGGCATCCGCGCCTCGGTCGTCTATGTGCGCCAGGGTGGTGCCGCCGCACGCGCCATGCTGATCTCCGCGGCTGCCACGCGCTGGAAGGTCCCCACGACGGAGTGCACAACCGCGGCCGGCGTCATCACCCACAAATCGACCGGCAGGAAACTGCGCTACGGCGAGGTGGCCGCTGACGCGGCGAAGCTGCCGGTGCCAACGAACGTTCCAGTGAAGCAGCCGAGCGACTGGAAAATAATCGGTAAGCGCGTGAAGCGGCTGGACACCAAGGACAAGCTCAACGGCAAGCAGGTCTACGCCATCGACGTGCAGCTTCCCGACATGCTGAATGCGGCGATCGCGCAGTGCCCGGTGTTCGGCGGCAAGCTGGTCTCGTTCAATGCCGATCGCGTCAAGACGATGCCGGGCGTGCGCCAGGTGGTGGCGGTGGGCGACAACGCCGTCGCCGTGGTCGCCGACAAGTGGTGGCAGGCGAAGACTGCGTTGGCGGCATTGCCGATCGTCTGGGACGAAGCCGGCAACGGCAACGTGGACAGCGCGCAGATCGCCGACTTCCTCAAGCAAGGACTGGACGCGCCGCAGGCCGCGCTCGGCCAGCAGCATGGCGACGTCGCAGGGGCGCTGTCGGGTGCGGCGAAGACGGTCGAGGCGATATACGGCACGCCGTACCTCAACCACGCGACGATGGAGCCGATGAACTGCACGGCGCTGGTCAACGGCGACCAGGTCGAGATCTGGGTGGCGTCGCAGAACGGCGACGCGTCGCTGGCGGCGGCGGCGGAAGCGGCCGGCGTGAAGCTCGCCAACGTAAAGGTGCACAAGCTGATCCTCGGCGGCGGCTTCGGCCGGCGTGGGCAGCAGGACTACGTGCACCAGGCCGTGCTGATCGCGAAACAGGTGCCGGGCAAGCCGGTGAAGCTGATCTGGTCGCGCGAAGAGGACATGCAGCACGGCTTCTACCGCCCGATCATGCAATGCAAGCTGAGCGGCGGGCTGGACGCGCAGGGCAACGTCACCGCGCTGCACGCGCGGCTGTCCGGCCAGTCGATCCTGGCGTACCTCGCGCCGTCGCGCATGGAGAACGGCATCGACAAGCTCGCATTCCAGGGCTGGCTGGAAGACGAATACGGCTACATGGCGATCCCCAACCTGCTGATCGACCAGGCGGTGCGCAACACCCACGTGCCGGTGGGGTTCTGGCGTGGCGTGAACCACAACCAGAATGCGATCTTCATGGAGTGCTTCATCGACGAGCTGGCGCATGCGGCGGGCAAGGACCCGCTGGCGTTCCGCCGCTCGATCATGGGGAAGAATCCGAAGCACCTCGCGGTGCTGGAGGCGGTGGCGAAAAAGGCCGGCTGGGAGACGCCGCCGCCAAAGGGCGTGTATCGCGGCCTGGCGCAGAATTGCGGCTTCGGCAGCTACGTGGCGGCGGTCGCCGAGGTCTCGGTGTCGCCCAAAGGCGAACTGAAGATTCTGCGCATCGTCGCGGCGACCGACCCGGGCTACGCGGTCAATCCCGACCAGATCGACGCGCAGGTGCAGGGCTCGTTCGTCTATGGCCTGAGCGCGGTGTTGTACAGCGAGAACACCGTCGCCAAGGGCCGCATCGTCGAGAGCAATTTCGACACCTATCAGGTGATGCGGATGAACGACATGCCGAAGGTCGAGACGATCATCGTGGCCTCCGGCGGGTTCTGGGGCGGGGTTGGCGAGCCGACCATCGCGGTCGCGGCGCCGGCCGTGCTAAATGCGATCTTCGCTGCCACCGGCAAGCGGATTCGGTCGTTGCCGCTACGGTCGCACGATCTCGCCAGCACATGAGACGAGGAGACGGGGGGAGGCAAAGCAAAGTTCTCCCCCTCCCCTTGTGGGAGGGGGTC
>JBEKNT010000627.1:0-2893 GCA_049522565.1 Acetobacteraceae bacterium | reverse complement strand
GATTCCCGGCCCGTAGTCGGACACCACGGTGAACGCCGTCCCGATGCCGTTCTTCGCTGCCCACGACCCCAGCGGATACGACGCCTGCCACAGCGTCAGCGACACGCGAACGATGTACGGCGATTTGGTAGTGATCGACGACGTGGCGGCGTTCATGATGATGAGCGGCACCTTGGCCTCGGTGACCAGAGGCGCGATCGCCATCGCGTTGGGCGTCCAGATCACCCCCGCCAGAAGCTGCACATGATCGCGGGTGATCAGTTCTTGCGCGAGACGCTTGGCCACTTCGGGATTGGGGCCGGTGTCGTCGCGCCGGATCAACTCGATCTTCACGCCCGCCGGCAGATCCTGCTCATGCTGCTTCATGTAGAGCAGGATACCGCGTTCCATCTGTTGACCCTGCGCCTCCAATGGGCCGGAGTAGGTGTTGATGATTCCCACTTTCACGGTCTGCGCCGATACGCTGCTGCACGCCAGCAGCGTGACAGCCACCCAAATACCGACGAAACTGCACGCCTTCATGTCGCCTCCTTTCGTGGTTGTGCGGGCTGCGTGCGGGATAGCATGCCACAGCCCCGGCTTGGCTCGGATTGTTCGGCACTTGCATTCCGCCGGCCGGGCCGGTTCGCAGAAGCCGAGTTTGACGGCGATGGGGCACCGCAGTTGCCTCCGTTGGCGTCATACACAGGCGTCCGACAATCCTTCTGTGTTGCACCACATTTTCACTTTCTAGAAACTCACCCGCACCCCAACATCGATCTCCTGCTGCTGCCAGTTGCCGGAAACCAGCGCGCCATACGACGCGAACACCGACCAGTTCCCCTGTCCCGCCGCGGCTCCGACGCCGAGCGTGGCAGCGCTGCGATCAAGGCTGGTCGATCCCACATTGAACGTGGTTCCGTCGGCCGCAGTGAGCAACACCGGCTGCGCGGAGGTCCCGGCCTGGTACTGATAGCCGGCCGCGGCATAGGGCGAGATCTTCAGACCGGAGGCTGTGATGAAGTCGCTCTCCACCACGACCCGCGCATAAGGAATCACACTGAGCTGCGTCGTGCCGCCCCCAGACACACCGAACCCCGAGAGCGGTCCGCTCGCCGATTCCGTGAACGAACCCGTACCCACCGACGCGAACCGCACTCCACCCATCGGTACGACGGTAAATCCGCCGAGCGTCATCGGCAGGCTGGCGCGCACACCGCCGGACAACTCGTTGCCGCCGTATTGCGCCGTCGCGGTACCCACTCCGGTTGGCCGGTTGCTGCTATCCCAGTCATGACCGTAGAGAAACGCGGCGTTCAGCAGCACAGGCCCCACCGGCTGGATCGCATAAATGCCGAACCGCGCGACCTCGGCGGTGGCATTGCCGCCCGCGCCGTCGTTCAGCCAGCGGTGGTCGTAACCGGCAGCGATCCCCACGCGCAGCCCGCTGTCGCCGAGCGGCCGGTCGACGCCTGCCAGAAAGCCCGCGGTATCCGCGTGATAGCTGGGATAGCCGCCGCCGCTGCTCACGCCGAAGAACGTGCCATCGACGTGGATCCAGCCGCCCGCGCCGCAGATCATGCGCCCGATTGCGGCCAGGCCGGACGACGCCTGGGACGGCGCGCCAGGCTCGCTAGGCGCCGGCGGCACCCCTGCGGTGAGGCAGTCATTCGCCGAGCCGCCACCATTGAGCAATGTGGCCAGGCTAGAATCGGCGAGCGCGGTCAGCGATGCAAGTTGTTCGGAGAACAGGCTGCCATCGGCCGGCGCCACAACGACGGGCGCCGGCGCCGACGAACCGCTGCTGAGCACGAGAAGGACCGGGTCGGGGACTGCGGTTTCGTACTCGACGGTACGGGTCAGCGCGGTCGGCACCGACCCCTGTTCCGTCACCGTGCCGAATTTGCCGCTGATCGTGCCGGTGGCGGCCAGCACCGTATAGGTCGTCGGCACATAGGTGCCCGGTGCGTAAGCAAACGTGATGGTGCCTGCGAGCGTCGCAGAGCCACCGACCGTCAACTCCGAAGCCTGGGTCGGCGTCACCGCGATCAGCAGGTTGCCGCCGCTGCCCTGGACATAGTTGCCGGCGGTCGAGAGCGTGCCCACCGCGTTGCCGGATGCGCCGCCCGGACTGACGGTGCCGTTGTTGGTCAGCGTGGTGCCTGACGTGGCGACGCCGAGGCTGCCAAAGCCGGCCAGCGTGGCGTTCGCATCGACCGTGACGCTGCCTCCGACGCTGGCGCCGTTGTTCGCAACGCTGCCCACCACCAGCGTACCGGCCGCCACCTCGGTCAGACCCGTATACGTGTTCGCGCCGTTCAGCGTGATGGCGCCCGGCCCGGACTGCGTCACCGTGCCGCTGCCGCTGATGGCGTTCGCGACGGTGACCGCGGCCGGCTCGGTGAACGTCAGGTTGGCGTTGTCGGTGACCGGCCCGCTGCCGAGGGTGCCAACTGTTGCGGCATTCGCCCCGAATCCCGTCCCGCCGAGTTGCAGCGTGCCCTGACTGATCGTGGTGCCGCCCGAGTAGGTGTTGGTGCCGCTGAGTACTAGCGTGTCCGCGCCGGTCTTGACCAATCCGCCGGTGCCCGAGATCACGCCTCCGAACGTGCTTGTGGCACCAAAGATGCCATTGCCGTTGGCGTCAACCGTCAGGGTATTGGCACCCAACAGGACCTCCGGCACCGCGCCTCCATTGGGCTGCTGGCCGCTTTGCAGGTTCTGCACCGTCTGGTTGCCGGCATTGGATATGTCCAGCACGCCCGGCGCTTCGTCGGACTGGGCAAGGACGTAAACCGTATTGGACGAGGCGATCGAGGAACCCGGCCCGAGGATCAGCGAGCTGTTCGCGATCGAGGTGGGACCAGTATAGGTGATCATCGCGGCGGGCGCGGTGAACGTAACGTTGCCGGGC
>JBEKNT010000626.1:0-2926 GCA_049522565.1 Acetobacteraceae bacterium | reverse complement strand
CACTGTTGCCTCTGCGACTTCGGTCGGGTGCGCGGGCGTGGCGGCCGCGGTCGGCTTCGCCGCGGCCCGCGCTTGCGCCGATGCTGGCGAGGGGCGGCGGGACGCCGACCCCGACGGCTCGGGCGCGGGATCGCCGGCCGCCGAGGCCGGATCGAACACGTCGATCACCACATGATCGCCAAGCCGCGCGTCGTGGAACGTGGCACCCGCGGCGACGGTCAGCACGGCCTGTGTGCGGTCCGCATGCAAGGCGGTCACATTGCGCGGCAGCTTCGGATCGCCCGCCACGGCCGTATTGTCGGCGAACTGCACCGTGAGACGGTCGCCGTCGCGCACCACGCGGTAGGACACGCGCGGCGGTGCATCGAACACGATCCGGCCGAAGTCGGGATGGTTGCCGGAACGGATGGTCACCGCGACGGTGTCGGCAGCGGCGACAGCCGGTCCGAGCAATAGAGCGGTGACGACGACAACCCCTCCCGCCGCGCGGGCTTGGGCCACGAAGTGGACCAAGGCGCCGCGTAGCGGCCGGTGAGGGCGATCCGGTCGCCCGGCTGCTATGCGCGCGAACGTTCCAAGCGGGTTGTGTGCGGGCTGCGGCACCCTCACCCGCCGCTTGGCGGCGACCTCTCCCGCGTCACGGGAGAGGTTATGAGCGGGCCATCCTTTCATTCGAAACTCGCCAGCAGTTTGTCGATGTCCGACTGGTCCATCGCCATCGTCGGAAGTTGCGGGCCGTTCAGCAGCACCGCTTCGCCGTGCGCACTGACCACCGCGGTATCACCGCTCGACTCGCCGAAGGTCGCGACGAGTTGGCCCACCTTGGTTTCGATGATCTTCAGGGTATTGACCACCTTGGTGATGCGCTGGCCGGTGATGTCCTGGAAGCCGCACGCCTCGTAGATGCGTGTGGTGGCGTCCTGGAGTTGCGCGGCCGGCTCGCCGGCCAGGTGCTCGGCCACGGCGTCGAGCGTTTCGCAGGTTTCCAGGATCGCATGGGTGGCCGCGGCGGTATGCGCGACAATCGCGTCCAATTCGTCGGTGGCGAAGGGGATGTCGCTGACGGTGATGTCGTCCACCCGCAAGGCGGCGATCTCCGCCTTGGCGGCGGCGATCGTGCGGCCGAGCGATTCCACCTCGGTCAGCAGCGTGGTCTCCTTGGCGGTCAGGTCGCCGCTCATGGTCGCCAGGATCGCGCGCACCACATCCGCCACCATGTCGGGATCGCTCGACGCATAGCGCGCGCGGATCCCGGCGAGCCGTTCCGCCAGGGCGGCGCCCACCTTGTCGGTCATGTCAACCATGCGCCAGCACCTTCTCGATTTTCTCGCGCAAGGTTTCCGCATTGAACGGCTTGACGATGTAGTTGGAGACGCCGGCCTGCTTGGCCGCGACCACATTCTCGACCTTGCTCTCGGCGGTGATCATGATGAACGGCGTCGCCTTCAGCCGGGAATCCGCGCGCACCTCCTGCAACAGTTGCAGGCCGGTCATCGGCGCCATGTTCCAGTCGCTGATCACCAGGCCGAAATTGCCGCTGCGCAGCTTGCCCAGGGCATCCGCGCCGTCGGTCGCTTCCTCGACGTTGTGGAACTCGATCTGCTTGAGCAGATTTCGGATGATCCGCAGCATCGTCTTGTAGTCGTCCACGATGAGGACGTTGATCGATTTGTCCATCGACATGGGCCTTTTCTCTCTCAGTTCTGCTTTCAGCCGCCCTTCAGAGCGGAAGCATCCGGGGTTTCCCGGTGGGTGCGCATCTGGGCCAGGCCGGCGGTGACGTCGCGTGCCTTGTCGGGGTTCATGGCCGCCAGCACCGGGGCCGCCTTCGCCTCTTTCATGCGATCGACGAGGGGCAGCAGCACCGGCATTTGCAGGTCGTTGAAGATCACCGCGGCGTCGCGCGGCTTCATGGCCTCGTAGAGCTTCACCAGCCCTTGCCAGCCAGCCTCCTCGCGTTGCTGGCGAGCGGCTTCCAGGCCTTGCAGCTTCTTCTGCAACGCGGCGAGTTCTTCGACCCTTGCTTGCAGCTTTTGCTCCGCGGCGGCGAGGATCGATTCGCGCACGGACAGCGCCGCGTCGCGCGCATCCAGTTCCTGGCGGCGTTGCCGCAGGTCGAGCAAGACGGCGCGTTCGCCGTCACTGATCGGCGGCGGGCCGCCGGCATCCTGCGACGGCGTCCCGCGCGGCACGGAGCTCGGTGCCAGTGGCGTCGGCGCGGCGGCTTGCGGCTTGTCCGGCACCGCCGCCTGCGCCACCGACACCACGCCGCCGGCGGACGCGCTATTCAACCACGCGGCGGCATGCCGCGTGAGATCGACCGTCTTCACCGCCAGGACCGCGGCCAGCGCGGCAATGGTGAACGGCAACAGCCGGGGGGCCGGCAGGTGCAGCTTCATCGCGCCATCCTCAATGCCTTGAGCAAGTCGCGCTCGGCCTGGCTGCGCACCCGCGGCAGGTCGGCCTGATCGTCATCGGCCGCCTGGATCGGCCGCAGCGCCTCGGTGGCGAGCGGGCGGCCGGCGCGGACCAGCGAATCCAGCCGGTCCGCCAGGCGCTCGCCCCGTTCCAGCAGGAAAACCAGGTCGTCTTTCAGCCGGGTCACCGTGTCGATCTGCCGCGCCATCTGCCGGCCGGCGCCATCCGCGGCGACGCGCAACTGGTCGATCCCCGCTTCGGCCTGGCGCGTGCTGACGTTGAAGCTGGTCACCAGGTCCTCCAGCGCCGCGCGATCACGCTTCAGCACGCCGAGCGCGCGTTCCAGGCGCAGCGCGTGGAACAGCGTCGCGGCGAGCAACAGCACCAGTACGGCTTCCAGGATCCACGCCATGCCGACCATTCTGGGATGCCTTTGGTTAGCAATCTGCCAACGAGGGGCAGGAAAAGCGGAACGACTCCCCCTCCCCTTGTGGGAGGGGGTTGGGGG
>JBEKNT010000625.1:0-2970 GCA_049522565.1 Acetobacteraceae bacterium | reverse complement strand
GACCTTCCGCCTGCCCCCGGAAGAGGAGGTGCGCTACGGCCTGTTGCGCGACGAATGGCTCTATGTGGCAACGAAAAGCCTCTCCCGCTTCGCGGGAGAGGTCGGCGCGCGGGAGCGCGACGGGTGAGGGTGCCGCGAACGCCCGGTACCCCCTTTTCCCCAGCCCGCGACGCGTCACGCAAAGCGGCGCGCATAGGGGCGTTCGCGGCACCCTCGCCCGGCGCTTCGCGCCGCCCCCTCCCGCGCGGCGGGAGAGGTAAAAAGTGAAGAACATCCTCGTCCTCAAGCTCGGCGCGTTGGGCAACATCGTGCTGTCGCTCGCCGCCTTCGCCGCCATTCGCCAACACCACCCCGACGCGCGCATCACCCTGCTCACCACCGCGCCCTACGCCGACTGGATGGCCGCCTCGCCCTGGTTCGACCGCGTGCTGATCGACACCAGGCCCGCCTGGTGGGACCTGCCCGGCGTGCTGCGCCTCCGCCGCATGCTGCGCGGCGGAGACTTCGACCGCGTCTACGACCTGCAAACCTCCAGCCGCTCCTCGCACTATTTCCGCCTGTTTCCGCGCGCCGCGCGACCCGAGTGGTCCGGTATCGCGCCCGGTTGCTCCCACCCCGACCGCGATCCCGACCGCGACCGCATCCATGACATCGACCGCCAGCATGGCCAGTTGCGCCAGGCCGGCATCGCCGACATTCCTCCGGCCGACCTGTCCTGGTGCCGCGGCGACATCGCCCGCTTCGCCCTGCCGCGCCCCTTCGCCCTGCTGGTGCCCGGCAGCGCGCCGCATCGCCCGGTGAAGCGGTGGCCGGCGGCGCACTACCGCGCCCTTGCCGGCTGGCTGATCGCGCAGGGGATTGCGCCGGTTGTGCTTGGCACCGCCGGCGAGCGCCGGCTTGCCGACGAGATTTGTGCCGGCGCGACCAACCCGGGGGCCGGTGGCTCTGCCCACGGGGTCGGCACCTCCGCGCAAAGTGGCAACGCGCCGGCGCAGGGCGCCGGGGCCACCGGGCACCGCACCGATATGGCCATCCGGGAGGTTGGCGCGCACGACCTGACCGGCCAGACCGGTTTCGGCGACCTGGCCGACCTCGGCCGCGCCGCCATCATGGCGATCGGCAACGACACCGGCCCCATGCACTTGCTCGCCACCGCCGGTTGCCCCTCGCTGGTATTGTTCTCGGGCGATTCCGATCCAGCCCGCTGTGCGCCCCGTGCGCCGCCCGGCGCTCCCCGGGTCCGCGTGCTGCGTCGTCACGACCTGGCGACACTCACCCCGGCGGAGGTGATAACAGAGGTGGCAACCGCCATGGGAAACCGGGAGGACGCAGCGTTACGGGCTGACCTGCCGGCTTCCGCCAAGGCGACCGCCTGATGGCGGAGCAGCCGCTGCCGATCGCCCAGGAACCGCGCCTGCCGGTACCCGACGGGGTGCCGCTGCCGCAGCGCTACTGGGCGATCCTCACCATCGCGCTCGGCCTGACGCTCGCCGTGCTGGACGGCTCCATCGCCAACGTGGCACTGCCGACCATCGCGCGCGATGTGCACGCCTCGCCCTCCGCCTCGATCTGGGTCGTCAACGCCTATCAGCTCGCGGTGACGATTTCCCTCCTGCCGCTCGCCTCGCTGGGGGAGATCTACGGCTACCGGCGCATCTACCAGGGCGGGCTGGTGGTGTTCACCATCGCCTCGCTGCTGTGCGCAATGTCCACGTCGCTGACCACGCTGACGCTCGCCCGCATCATCCAGGGCTTTGGCGCCGCCGGGATCATGAGCGTCAACGGCGCCCTGGTCCGCTTCATCTACCCCCGCCGCTGGATCGGCCGCGGCGTCGGGCTGAACGCCACCATCGGCTCGATCGCCTCGGCGCTTGGCCCGACCGTCGCCGCCGGTATTCTGTCCGTCGGCAACTGGCCCTGGCTGTTCGCCGTCAACATCCCGCTCGGCATGCTGGCCGTCCCGATCGCCCTGAGCCACCTGCCGGTCACGCCCACCTCCGGCGCCCGCTTCGACATCGGCAGCGCGGTGCTGAGCGCGTTCACCTTCGGCCTGCTGATCACCGCCATTGCCGGCCTGGGCCATGGCGAGGCGTTCGGCGATGTCGGCGCCGAGCTGTTCATCGTCGTCGGCCTGGCCTTCGTCCTGGTGGCGCGGCAGATGGCGCGCCGGGCGCCGCTGCTGCCGATCGACCTGCTGCGCATCCCGCTGTTCGCGCTGTCGGTCGCCACCTCGGTCTGTGCGTTCGTGGCACAGGCGATGGCGCTGGTGTCGCTGCCGTTCCTGTTCGAGGACACGCTGGGCTTCGACGCCGTGGCGACCGGCCTGCTGATGACCCCCTGGCCGCTGACGGTGGCGGTGATCGCGCCCATCTCCGGCCGGCTGGCCGATCGCTATCCGGTCGGTCTCCTGAGCGGATGCGGCCTGACGGTGATGGCCGTGGGCCTGCTGACGCTCGCCTTGCTGCCGGCGCACCCGGCTCCGATTGACATCATCTGGCGCATGACCATCTGCGGCCTGGGGTTCGGTTTCTTCAACACGCCGAACAACCGGGCGATCATTACGTCAGCGCCGCCCGTGCGCACCGGCGGCGCCAGCGGCATGCAGGCAACCGCGCGCTTGCTGGGCCAGACCATGGGCGCGGCGCTGGTGGCGCTGGTGTTCGGCCTGTTCCCGGTGAACGGCACCACGGCCAGCATGATGTTCGCGGCGGTGGCATCGGTGGCCGCTGCCGGCGTCAGCTTCTCGCGCCGGCTGGGCGGTGGGGCACGCCGCGAGCGGATCTGACGCGTTCCGCTTATGGCGGGTGCCCGAACGACCGCTTCACGGTGCGTGCGACAGTCGTAACCATGTAGGGCGGAAACGTGTCGTGCGTCCCGTCGCTGCGCAGCGGTGGACCGCACTGCACGTTTCCGCCCTACGTGACAATGCGCCTCGATACCGTCCGGGGAGCAGGTTCAAGGGTCAATCGG
>JBEKNT010000624.1:0-2973 GCA_049522565.1 Acetobacteraceae bacterium | reverse complement strand
AGACGATTCACGTGAACGGCGGAGCTTTTCTGTCGTAGGTAGCATACCTCTCCCGCGCGTAGCGCGGGAGAGGTTACTTACTGCGGCTCCACGTCCAGCCGCACCGCGATCCCCTCCAATCCCGTTTTCGCCGCGGGATACCGCGCCAGCACCAGCGGATCGTGACCCGGAATGATCGCGTTCGGCGCACTGGCCAGCCGCCGCATCGTTGCGTAGCCGGCCAGAGTGGCCTCGTGGCTGTGCAGGATCGGGAACGCCCGGCCCTCCTCCATGTTGGCGTAGAAGTGGCTGGCATCCGACGCCAGCACCATCCAACCGCGCTGCGTCCAAACGCGCACCACTTGCAGACCTTTCGAATGCCCGCCGACGTGGTGCACCGACAGTCCGGGCGCCAACTCCTCCGCGCCATCGTGAAACACCACGCGTCCGGCAAACAGCTTGCGCACGATGGCGACGACGTCCTCCTCCTCGAACGGTCCGCGCAGACCGGCATGGCACATGCACCGGCCGGTGCAATACGCCATCTCAATGTCCTGCAGATGGTAGCGAGCGTGCGGAAACAGATCGTAGTTGCCGCAATGGTCGTAGTGCATGTGCGACAGGATCACATCTCGCACGTCCGCCGGTTCCACGCCGATTGCCTGCAACCCGACCGCGGGGGAGCGCAGGAACTGCCGCGCCCGCTTCTCCCCCATCGCCGCATCGAATCCGGTATCGAACACGAACGTTCCGGACACGCCCTTGATCGCCCACACGAAGTAGTCCAGCGGCATCGGCCCGTCATGCGGATCGCCACCGATGAAGTTGTTCGCCCGCCGCGCATTTGGATTGTGCGCGTAGCGAATCGCATAGACTTCGTAGGGCGCCAGGGCGGCCATCGATGGTCCTCCTGCCATCACGACGTCTTCGGCCACAGCGCGTTGCTGATCGCGATCTCCGCGGGATGCACCGGCACCGGCCGTCCCTTCTGCCATTGCACGATGCACAACTTGGCACCGACGCGCCGACCCGCCTCGTCATATTTCAGATGGCCATCGGGGAAGAACAGTGCCGGCCCATCCTTCATGTCCAGGGCACGGATCCCCTGCATCACCTTTTGTCGCTCGGCCACACCCGCGCGTTCCACCGCCTCTTTGAGGATCAGCACATGCACGTAGGCAAAGATTGAGTCGTGACCGAACCACGGCTCCTTGGTGCGTTCGACGAAGCGCCGCGCCACATCTTCCACCGCCTTGCCAGGCCAGTTCGCGAGCCCGACAAGCACGCCTTCCAAATTCTCGGCGCCGGCCACTTGCAGAATTTCCGGCACGGCCCAGTGGCCGCCGCCGCCGATCAGCGGCAGCTTGTTGGCGGTCAGCCCGTACTCGGCGAACTTGTCGATCAGCAGCTTGTCGTCCGGCACGTTGGTGGATTGCAACAGGACGAAATCCGGCCGGCCGGAGCGGATGCGCTGGATCAGCGTCGTCGCGTCCGACAACGGCGGCGTGTAGATCTCATCCACCACCGCGGTCAGGTTCTCGTTTTTCAGCACGTGATCGCGGATCGGCTTGAAGAAGCTGACGCTCGATGCGGTGTTGTCGCCGACCAGACCCACCTTGGTCGGCCGCTTGCCGGTGGCCTTCGTCGCCATGTCGAGAACCATCGGCACGATGTCCTCCGCCTGGTGTTCGGCGGTCGGCGAGGACTGGAAGACATACTTGTAGCCACGGCCGGTGATCAGATCGGAATAGGACAGCGTGAGCCAGGGCAGCTCGGCGCGTTCGGTGACTTCGGTGGCGGCCAGCGTAAAGGTGGACAACCAGCAGCCGAACCCGCCGACCAGATCCGGTTCCTGCGCTATCATGCGCTGCGCCGCATCCTTCGCCTTCTCTGCCGAATCACCGGTGTCGTATTCCATCAGGCGCAGCTTGGCGCCCCCCAATGCCTTGATGCCGCCGGCGTTGTTGATGTCGTCCACCGCCATCCGCGCGCCCATCTGTTCCAGGATGCCCTGGCGCGCCCAGGGGCCGGACAGCGGCACCAGCATGGCGATCTTCACGTCCTTCGGCTGCGCGCGCAGCCGGCGCGGCGTCAGCACTGCGGCGCTGCCGGCAAGTCCGAGCCCCAGCGCGGTGCGGCGGCCAATGGAGGATGTCAGCGTCATATAACGTCTCCCTATGCTTCGTTTATCCTACGCGTCGGTCAGCCCGAGATAGGAGCGGCGGACGCGATCGTCAGCGAGCAATGTCTCGTATGGTCCGTCCAGCACCATGCGGCCGGTCTCCAGGACATAGCCATGGTCCGACAGTTCCAACGCCTCGGCAACGCGTTGCTCGACCAGCAGGATGGTCACACCGTCCTCGCGATGGATTTGCGAAATGCGTTCGAAGATCATGTCGGCAACGGCCGGAGCCAGCCCCATCGACGGTTCATCCAGCATCAGCAATTTTGGCGCCGAAGCCAGCCCGCGTCCCACCGCCAGCATCTGCTGCTCTCCCCCCGAGAGCGTGCCGGCGAGCTGTTGGGCGCGTTCGTACAGGATGGGAAACAGCGCGTGGATGCGCTCCAGCGTATGCCGCCACTGCGCATGACCGGCCTTGGTATAAGCGCCCATCTCAAGGTTCTCGCGCACGGTCAGCGTCTTGAACACCTGGCGGCCTTCAGGGACATGCGCGATGCCAAGATGCGCGCGTTCCGACGCGGCGCGGCTACCCAGATCGTTGCCATTAAAACTAATGCTGCCTTGTACCGGCGGAACAATGCCGCAGATGGTCTTGAACAGCGTGGATTTGCCGGCGCCGTTCGGCCCGACCACGGTAACAAACTGGCCCTCCGCGACGCTGAGCGACACATCGGTGAGCGCGCGCAGTCCGCCATAGGCGACCGATAGGTTGCGGACTTCAAGCATGGGAATTGGGGAGACTCCCCGTCCCCTTGTGGGAGGGGGTTGGGGGGAGGGGTGCATGCAGCCACGGTTCGTCGCTGTACGCACCC
>JBEKNT010000623.1:0-2981 GCA_049522565.1 Acetobacteraceae bacterium | reverse complement strand
ATCATCACCCAGGACGACATCCGCCGGTCCGGTGCAACGACGATCCCCGACGTGCTGCGTTTCGTCGCCGGGGTGGATGTGCGCGAGGACGGCCTGGGCAGTGCCGATGTCGGCATCCGCGGTTACAACCAGGCGTCCAATCCGCACCTGATGGTGCTGGTCGATGGGCGGCAGGTCTACATGGTGGATTATGGCCGCATCATCTGGGCGGCAAACCCGGTGCAGCTCGACGAGATCCGCCAGATCGAGGTGATCAAGGGCCCCAATTCGGCGCTGTACGGCTTCAATGCCGTGGGTGGCGTCATCAATATCATCACCTACGACCCGCTGAAGGACAAGCTGAACACCGCAACCGCCCGGGCCGGCACGCAGGATTACCTCGGCGGCTCGGTTGTCGGCACCGGGCAGATTGGCGACACCGCCGGTGTGCGGCTGTCGGCGGGCGGCTTCAACGCCCATGACTTCGCGCCCGGTCCGCTGGGGCCGTCCGATCGCGCGGCGCGCCAGCCGCCCTATGACGGCAGCTTCAATGCCAACAGCCGCTGGCAGATCACGCCGCAGGTCGAGGCATTCGGCGACGTCAGCCTGGGCGAGACGCGGCTGGCCGATCAGGAGCCGCCGGGCCCGTTCGGTACCGAGCGGCTGAGCACCAGTTCGGTCCGCATCGGCGTCGACGCCGACACCAGATTCGGATTGCTCAGCCTGTCGGCCACCGCCAGCGACGCGCGAGTCCAGATCGACGATGTCAACGGCACGACACCGGTGCAGCTCGGCGAGGCGCAGAGCAGTTATGTGGTGCAGGCCAGCGACCTGGTGAAACCCGCGGTCGACCACACGCTGCGTTTCGGCCTGGAATACCGGGCCGACGCGGACGACTCCGGCCTGCTGACCGGCGGCACCATCAGCAACCAGATCGCTGCCGCCAGCCTGATGTGGGACTGGCAGATTACCCCAAGCGTCACGCTGACCAACGCGGTACGGCTCGACCTCATGCAGTTGCACCATTCCGGCACGCTGCTGCCGGGCACCGGCCTGACCAACGCGCAATACGACAGTACCACGCTGACCGAGCCCAGCTTCAACTCCGGTGTGGTCTGGAAAGCCAGCGATGACGATGCGCTGCGCCTGACCCTGGCCCGTGGCGTGCAACTGCCGACGCTGCTGCAATACGGACTGGGCCTGCGCTCGACGGCACTTGTCCCGACAACGGTCTTCGTCGGACGCCCGGACTTGAATCCCGCGATCGTCTGGAACGCCGAGCTGGACTACGACCGCACATTGCCGGCGATCGGATCGACCCTGCGCAACGCCGTGTTCGTGCAGCAGACCGATGACGTGATCGCGTGGCCATTCGGAACGCCGCTGGCCGCGGTGCAGCACGGCACGCCGATCTTCTACTCGCAGAATGTCGGCGACACCGACGCCGCCGGGGCGGAGCTTGAACTGAAAGGTCACAATGCGGCGGGTTTCCGCTGGAATGCCAGCTACGCTTTCGTCGCCACCAGCGACCACACCGTGCTGGACGATGGACCGCGGCCGACCAGCATCGTGGAGTACGCCCACAGCACGCCCAATCATGTGGTGATCGGCGGCATCGGCTATAGCAGGGACAAGCTGGAACTCGATTTGCTGGCACGCTGGCAATCGAGCTACCTCGACTACCGGGTAAACCAGCAGCGCACCGCCCTGCTGGCGGTCAACATCGACAATTACGTTACGATGACGGCGCGAGTGGGTTATCGGCTGACCGAGGCGCTGACGTTGGCGCTGACCGCGCAGCAGTTCAACCAATCGCAGTTGGTAGAGACCGCCGGTCCGCCGGTCGAGCGGCAGATCATCGTCAGCCTGACCGTTCGCCTGTAGCCGACAAAGCCTCTCCCGCCTGCGGCGGGACAGGTCGGCGCGCGAAGCGCTCCGGGTGAGCGGCGTAACGCACAAGACGCCCGTGCGTTACGCCCCTCAGCCTCGCCGCCTGCGGTTGGTTCGCTTCGCGACCTAACCGACCTCTCCCGCGCAGCGGGAGCGGCAAGCGAAGGGCCGCGTTCATCATTGCGCAAGGTCTTGCGCGTAGCGTGGCCGCATCGAACCCGTAGATCGCGATGGGATGGAGAAGCGCGCGCATGCCGCAACTGCTCCGCAGCCGAACCGACTGGCTGGGTGGGGCTTGGGCGCAGTGTTGGCCTGCATCGCTTTGCTTGGGGGCGGTATGCGGGAGGCTGCCGCGGCGACGCTGTCGCCGCAGGAGTTGCTCATCGTTGGCCATGCGGTTGGCTTCATGCAGCCGCCGCCAGTGGGCGGCACCGTGGCCGTGGTCTACGCCGCGGGCGACGCCGCATCACGCCAGGACGCCGATGCCATCGCGAGCGAGATCGGCAACAGCCTGCAGGCCGGCAACGTGCCGCTGCCCGTCCAGGTGGTGGATGCGGCCGAACTCGCGACGGGTGGGTTCGCCGTGGCGATCGCCGCGGCCGGCGCGAATGGGCCGTCGCTCGGCGCCGCGGTGCGCGCGGCGCGCATCCTGTGCGTTACCGCCGACCTGGCGGCGGTACAGGCCGGTTTCTGCACCATGGGCATCACCACCAGGCCACGGGTCGAGATCGTGCTCAACCACGCCGCGGCCGCCGCCGCCGATATCACGTTTGTCGCGGCCTTTCGCATGATGATCCGAGAGATCTGACGATGACAATTCCATCGCGCATGGCGCTTGCGCTACCCGGTCTGCTCGCTGCCATCGTCATGCTCGGCGGCGGCGGCGCCGTGGCTCAATCGGTGGATTACGGGGCGCTGGAGCAATTGTTCGGCGAGCCGGTGACCATGTCGGTGACCGGCAAGCCGCAACGCGCCGCCGACGCGCCGGCGAATATCGAAATCATCACCCAGGACGACATCCGCCGGTCCGGTGCAACGACGATCCCCGACGTGCTGCGTTTCGTCGCCGGGGTGGATGTGCGCGAGGACGGCCTGGGCAGTGCCGATGTCGG
>JBEKNT010000622.1:0-2989 GCA_049522565.1 Acetobacteraceae bacterium | reverse complement strand
CAACGGGGGAGAGGGGTGCGTCTCGCCTTGTCCCTGCCCGACAGACCCCTCTCCCCTGTTGGTCCGCTTCGCGGCCCAACTCCCCACAAGGGGGGAGGGAGACCTTCTTCCCTTTCCACCTGCCTCCTGCCGTCCTACCCTCCGGTGACCACTCATTGCGTGCGGAACGTCGGCGGCGAGATCTGCTCTGCCGTGCGGTGGTCCCAGTCCAGCTTCGGGACGTTCGCCTTCACCCGCACCTGCGCTTCGTGCAGGGCCGCGGCAGCGGCGGGATAGTCCATCGTCAGCACGCGTCCGTTCTCCACCACCTGCTGACCGTCCACATACACCGCCCGCACCGCGCGGTCGCCTGCGGCGTAGATCAGGCTGCGCACCGGGTCGTGCGCCGGTCGCATCATCGGGTGCGTCACGTCCACCAGCACCAGGTCGGCGCGGCACCCCGGCGCCAGGCGGCCGATATCGTCCCGCCCCAGCGCCCGCGCGCCGCCGATGGTCGCCGCTTCGAACAGGTCGGCGCTGTTCATGGTGCGCGGGTTGTTGGCCTGGGTGCGCGCCAGGTACGACACCAGCCGCAGCTCATCCAGCATGTTGTGCGGATAGGTATCCGTCCCCACGCCCAGGTTGACGCCCGCCCGTCGGTAGCGGCCGAAATCCTGCAACGTGATGCCGCGTCGCGCGAACACCGTCGGGCAATGCGCCACCGTGGTGCCGGTCTCCGCCAGGCGTTGCAGGTCGGTCGTGGTGTGCCAGCGCGTCGAGGGATGGTCGTCCAGGAAAATCCCGTGCCCGATAATCGACCGTTCCGACAGCAGCCCGAGCTGGTCCAGCCAGCCGATCGGCGTGTGGCCGTGCCGGCGGGTGATCTCGTGGAACTCGCTGACCGACTGTGCCGCGTGGATCTGCCAGGCCAGGCCGCGCGCCTTCGCCTCGGCGAAGCTGTCGCGCAGCAGGCCCTCGGTGCAGGTGTCGATCTGCGCCGGGACGACCATGCCGAACAGGCGGCCGGACGGGTGCTGCTCCGCGCGGTCGATCAGGGAAAGCGCCTCGGCCATCGCCTTCTCGCCGGCCGGTTCGTCCCAGGCGTATTCGACCAGGTGGCCGTTCCTGGTGTACCAGCGCGCGGACCGGAACATCGGCGCGATGCAGACCCGCATGCCGGCCTCCGCCAGCAGGTCGAGCCAGCCGGGATGCGCCATCGACAGGTCGGCGAGCGTGGTGACGCCGGACAGCAGCAGTTCCGAGAGCGCAACGCGCACGCAGTGCGGGATGGCCTCGGCGTCGGCGCGGAAGATCGGCAGGTATTCGTAGAGCGAGGAATTGTAGAAGCCGGGCGAGCCGATCTCGTCGATCAGGCCCTTGTTCATCGGCTCGCTGGACGGGTGCGCGTGGATGTTCACCAGGCCCGGCATGACCATGAGGCCGGCGCCGTCGATGGTGGTGTCGGCGGGGCCCTTGTAGTCGCGGCCGACGAAGGTCAGCGCGCCGCCGTCGAACGCCACGTCGGCATCCGGCATGTAGACGTGCGACTTCGCGCCGGCGTCCCAGGCGATGACCATGTCGGCGTTGCGGATGAGGGTGGTCGCCATGCGATTATCGTGACTTCGCGGTTGCATGTTGGTGGGTGCGTTGCCTGTAACGATCGTGCGGCACGGTTGGTGTTAAGCTTTTAACACGGAGGCAGTGCGAGAGCCACGGAGGTATGTTCGACGTGGACGGTGCAGTATGAAAGCCTGCTTTCTCCGTGGCCCTTCGTGGCTCTCGCACTGCCTCCGTGTTAAAAGCTTAAAGCAGAGCGTGCCGCACCAGCCTTGCACCAGAGCCCCTGATCGTGTCAGCTCCGGTAATCCGGACGGCCGCTTTCGATCATCCGCAGCGCCGACTCCCACATCCACGAGTAGTGTGCGTCGTTCTCCTGGCCGCGGAATTGCTGCGCCGTGTGCTCGCACACGTCGTGCGGCGGCAGGATCACCTCGCGTCCGCAGGACAGCGCCGCGACCTGCGCCGCGCAGGCGCGCTCCAGCATGTAGATCATGTGGAACGCCTCGGCGATCGACGTGCCGCCCACCAGCAGCCCGTGGTTGCGCAGGATCATCGCCTTGTGCCCGCCCAGGTCGCGCACCAGCCGCTCGCGTTCATCCAGATCGAGCGCGATGCCTTCGTAGCCGTGATACGCCAGCCGCCCGTAGAATTTCAGCGCGTGCTGCGACAGCGGCAGCAACCCCTCCTGCATTGCCGACACCGCGATGCCCGCCTGGGTGTGCGTATGCACCACGCAAAGCAGGTCCGGCCGCGCCAGATGGATCGCCGAATGGATGGTGAAGCCCGCCGCATTCACCCGGCGCGACGATACATCGCCATCCTCCACGACATTGCCGTGCAGGTCGATCTTCACCAGATCCGACGCGCGCATCTCGTCGAACAGCACGCCGTACTTGTTGATCAGGAAATGATGCGCCGGGCCGGGCAGCCGCGCGCTGATATGGGTGTAGACGAAATCGGTCCAGCGGTGATGCGCCACCAGCCGGTACAGCGCGGCGAGGTCGCAGCGGATCTGCCATTCCTCGGCAGAACATCCGATCAGCGCGGCAGGCATGGTGGCGACATTCATCGCGGCGGTCCTTGCTTTCGGGGTTGGCCGGATGATCGGCCGCTGGGTAAGGTCAGGTCAAGCGTTGCTGCCGGCCACACCGGGCGCGCCCCAGACCTGCCATTGAGCCAACAGCCCTGTCCCTGACAGGGGGCGATCGGCGGCGTAACATGCCGGTCAGCCGATCTCCAGGAGGCCGCCATGCGCCTGTTGCCATTGATCGCAAGCCTGTTGCTCGTCGTCACCGTTGCCCGCGCCGATGACACCGAGATCGACCTGTTGGCATTCTCCAATGGTGGCCTGATCGACCACACCTCCGGCGACTATGGCGGCTGGACCGGACTGCAATTGCTCGACGAGAACCCGGCCACCGGCTGGGCCAATCCGCAGGGCACCAAGCCG
>JBEKNT010000621.1:0-2995 GCA_049522565.1 Acetobacteraceae bacterium | reverse complement strand
AGTCGAAGGGTTTTGGCAAATTGCCTTCCACCGTCGGCCCCGCTCTGCGATACTTGTCTGTTATGCCGATTGACGACCTGCAGCAAGCTGCCCAGAAAATTGCCGGATTCCTGAATACCCTGAACAAGTTGGGTGGAATGCGCCTTAAGTACCGCATCACGGCGGCCGATGGAGCGCGCGAAGGGGAAGGCCCAGCAGCGCGGCAGATCTGCGTTGAATTGGCCGGGCCCGATGTGCCTCTGGTGATCCAGCACAACGGCGAGCTGCTGCGGGCCCTGGAAACCCTGGCCGCGCAGATGCTGCGCCTGGACCACCACGAGCACGACATGGTGAGCTTCGACGCCGCCAACTTCAAGGCTCTGCGCGCCGAGGAGCTGCGCCTGGCCGCCGAAGCCGCCGCGGAGAAGGTGCGCCAAACGGGAGTTCCCTACAGCTTTCCGCCGATGAACAGCCGCGAACGGCGCATGTTGCATTTGGCCTGCCGGGCTTTGCAGGGCGTTGAGACGGCCAGCGTGGGCGAGGGGTCAAACCGCTTCCTTGTGGTCTATCCCGAGGGCAAGACGAACCTGCCCGTCGCGCCGCAGTTCAAGCCGCGAGGGTTTGGACGGCGGTAAAACAGGGATCAGGTTTCAGGGGTCAGGGATCAAAACGGCGGTTCGCGCGCTTGGCCGAGTGAAAAGACCGCGCAGCTGTGCCAAAATCCAATATATGAAACGACAAATTCTGGCGCTCGTTGCGCTGGCTTGCGTCACGATGTGCCCCGCGCAAAAGCGCCTCGTCCTCATTGATCAGGACGGCGCCGGCCCGGGAGGATCCGACCAGATGGCGATGCTGGTGCTGCTTCAGGCGCCGGACGTGCAAGTGCTGGGCCTCACCATGGTGACCGGCGACGCGTGGCGCGACGAAGAGACCCTGCACACGCTGCGCATGCTGGAGCTGACCGGCCACGCCGATGTTCCCGTGGTTCGTGGCGCTGTGTTTCCGCTGGTCCGCAACGAAGAGCAAACACGCTTGGAAGAAGCGCTCGATGGCAAAGTGGCGTGGCTTGGCGCATGGGGAGGGGTCCCGGTGACGACACCAGGGTCCGCGAGGCCGGTGCCGCACGGACCCTACGAAATTCCGCCCATGCCCGAGGGCGTGCCGGCGACCAAGCCGCTCGACGAAGACGCCGCGCACTTTCTCATTCGCGAGGTGCGCGCGCATCCGCACGAGGTGACGATTTACGCGGCCGGGCCACTGACCAACATCGCGCTGGCCGTCTCGATCGATCCGGAGTTTGCGTCGCTGACCAAAGGTATCGAGCTCATGGGTGGCAGCCTCAATCCGCAGACCAACGATCCCGAATCCGCCGACCCGCGCCACGAATTCAACTTCTGGTTCGATCCCGAGGCCGCGCACATCGTGCTGCACGCCGGCTGGCCGCGCATTGACGTGACGACCGTCGACATTTCGGTGAAGGCGCCGTTCACGCAGGAGATGCTGGATGCGATCGCGAAGTCGCAGGCGCCGGCCGCGCGCTACATTGCCGCGTGGAGCCAGCGGCGCACATTGATGTGGGACGAGCTCGAAGCATGCGCATGGATCGATCCCTCGATCATCACCAAAGAGGTGGACGTCTACATGGATGTGGACCTGAGCCACGGCCTCAGCTACGGCGATACGCTCGCCTGGCCGGAGCCGATGAAGCCGGCGACCGGTGTTCGCATCGTCCACGCGCAGCTCGACCTCGATTTGCCGCGCTTCCAAAAGGAGTTTGTCGATCTGATGACGCGGACGCCTTAGCAATCAGCTCGGGCAAGCGTCAGTCCGATTTGCTGCCGTCGTCGGGATCGTGATGCTTGTACTTAAGGATGGTCTCGTTCAACCGGTTGGCATCGACGGAGACTTGCACCACGTCCATTTCTTGGCCATCAAGATCGACCACGAAGAGTCCCATGCGGTTGCCTTCGGGGTGCGAGAAGATGAGCGTTTGCTCGCCACCATGGCGACTGGTCTCGCGGATCATCCGCTCCCAGCCCTGGCCCAGTCTCTCCTCGACTAGCCGGTTCAGCTCCTCGCCATCAACCGGCGCGGGGAAATGCTCGAACTCGGCAACGTGCACGCCGTCCACGCCGCCGCGCGTGGCCACGCCCGCCACTATGCTGGCAAGGCCCATGAGCGGAATGCGCATGGCGTGCTGGTGATAGCGGCTCTCGATCGAGTTGACCACGCCGTCAAAGCCGCCCCCGCCGCCTGCCGCCAGAGCAACCCAGGGAACGATCACAGCGATACAGAGCGCCGCGCAGCCCAGCGGAATCCAAAAGTGCCGGTTCATTGGTCGCCTCCCTTTGTGGTCTTCCCCTTGTCCTTGCCGTCGCCGTGCGGCGCATGCTGTACGCCGCCCAGTGGACCAGTCGGACCCAGCGGGCCGGCCGGACCCATCACGCCGCCTAGCCCGCCGAGGCCCTTCAACTGGCTGAGTTGGTCCATGCGGATGGGGCCCAGAATCAGCACGATGGTGAGCTCCTTCGGCTCGGCCGCCAGCACAAAGATTCCGTGCGGCTCACCGTTCACCAACTTCATCATCACGTCGGTGCTCTCGCCGCTCTTGCTCTCGTGTTCGTGCACCATCGGCGACCATTCGGGTGTTTCGAAGGCCTTGCGAAGCAAATCGACCTGGTCCATCGAGTACTCGCCCTCTTTGTCGAACTCGTAGTCGCGGACGTAGATGCCGTCGAGCCCCTCGATCAACTGCTTTGCCGCGGCCTGATCCTTGTCGTTGCTGTCCATGAACTTCGCGGCGAAGTCGAGCATGCCCTTGCCTAGCGTCACCTCGGTCACATTTGCGGCGCGCGCGGCCAACTCCTTTTCCACGGGCGAGGGCAACGGAAGTGGCGACGGCGACAGCTGGGCCAACGCCGGTGCAACCAGCGCGGCGGCTCCCAGTATGAGTGCGACAATGCGATGTTTCATTTTCGATTCTCCTTCTTGCTGCGAATCCTTCTTACTGCGAGTC
>JBEKNT010000620.1:0-3001 GCA_049522565.1 Acetobacteraceae bacterium | reverse complement strand
GCCGAGGCGCTGCCGGCGGCCGGGTTCCGGATCACCAACACCAATCGCGACGAGAATCAGACGCTCGACGCGACGATGAGCAAGGACGGGGTGGAGACCTGGGTGCGGGTCTATCCGAGCAACGGCGACGGCGTCCATGTCACCGTGCTGAAGATCGAACCGTTCCGCTCGACGATCGTGCCGCTGACCGCCATGGACTGCGCGCCGGTGCCGGGGCTGCGGGACTTCGAGGCGAACGGTGCGCCGCAACAGCGCAACTACGCCTCCATGGAGTTCCGGATGGTGGAGGGCGGTAACGCCACGAACGTCAGCAAAACCGGGAAGACCTGCCAGCAGGACTATGGGCTGCGGCAGGGTGTGCCGAACAAGACCGACCTGGAGATTATGAAGAACTACGCCGAGGCGCTGCCGGCTGCGGGCTTCAAGATCACCAATACCGATCGTAACGACAACCAGACCATCGATGCAACGATGACCAAGGACGGGGTGGAGACCTGGGTGCGGGTCTATCCGAGCAATGGCAACGGCATGCACGTCGCGGTGCTGCAGATCGAGCCGTTTCACTCAACGCTGAAAGCGCCGCAGGTTGCCGCGCCGCCGCCCCCGCCGAAGACACAACTCAAGATCACCGCACAGCGGGGTGGGCAGCCGCTGGCTGGTGCGTGGTGCGCGGCATTCGCTCCGGGCAGCGTCACCGATCCGGTCGGGCGGGCGCAGAGCGGGGACACGCGGGAGGTGGCGCCAGGGTCGTACGACGCCGGCTGCTTCATCGACGAGAACGGCGGCACCACCTCGGGGTGGCTGAAAAACCAGGCGGTGGGGGCGGGCGCCGTGGCGCTGGCCGTAGAGATGCCGCCGTTGCGGCGGCCCGTCTCCGACTTGGCGCTGCCGGCGCCGGCCGCGACGCCTGAGACGGTCCGTCCGGACCAGGGGGATTTTCCCTATCTGCCATCCATCCCGGGATCGAAGCTGGTCGGCGGGCGGGCCGATCCGACGCCGGTATACGTGCAACCCGCCGACGCAAAGCAGCCGGAGTTGGTCGCCAACGGGTCAATCATCAAGGACTACCAGTCGCCGCCCGGCGTCGGCCTGGCGGAATTGCTTGGCGCCTATCACACCGCTCTGCTACGGGCGCACTGGACGATCGTGAACGAATTCCATCGCGACGGCGTGGTGCTCATCGTCCACTACGGCGGCAATGGACGGAACATCTGGGGCAATCTGCATCTGGCCGATGCGGCCTATACGATCATCGTCGCCGACGCGACGATCGATCAGACCAAACTGGCCGCTGACCTCCGGAGCCAGTGCCACCTGGCGCTGACCGGGGTGCTGTTCGACTTCGACAAGGCGACGTTGAAGCCCGAGTCCGATGCGGTGTTGCAGCAGGTGGCCGCGCTGATGTCACGCGACGGCAACCTTCGGCTGGAGGTCCAGGGGCACACCGACAGCATTGGCAGCGACACCTATAATCAGCCGCTTTCCGAGGCACGCGCGCGCTCGGTGGTCGTCTGGTTGACTCAGCGCGGCCTGGCGCCGAACCGGCTAACGGCGCGAGGCTACGGCAAGACCAGGCCGATCGCCAGCAACGACACTGACGCCGGGCGGGCGCAGAACCGGCGGGTGGAGATCGCGGATCCGGCGTGTCGGCATTAGCGGACGACGGCACGCCGTAGCAGCCGGACAATTCCTCGCGGGACCGCAACGCGACGACCAGCCTCCTGGCGTCTCCGCCGTGGGAGGCCTGGAGCATGACCGCATCGTCGGAGTGGCAGACCACCGTTTCCCGACCTGCCGGACGCGCTTACCCGCTCTTCCACGTCATGTACAGGGCCGATAAGTGCGGATCGTCAAAAAAACTCCTCCGCCATTGATCCTCATCAAGGCCAGCCAGGCCGAGACGTCCAATTTCGCGCTGCCGCCATCTTGAATCGTTACTCCGCAGATCGTAAGCAATATTGCGAGCCTGGAGCCACGTCCGAGTCGGCTGTCGTCCCATGCCTAACGCCGATCGTGCCAAAAAGCCCAACGCCCGTTATGGGCGCAAAAAGGGGGAAACATGTTTACCCAAACCATCGATCCGCTCGGCAATCTGGGGCTCACCTGCCTCGTTGCCCTGATACCCGTCGTGTTTCTGCTCGTACTCCTCGCGGTCTTCCGCGTCTCGGCCTGGCTCGCCGTCCTGCTCGGCTCGATCGTCACGTTCGTGCTGGCCCTCTGGGTGTGGGGCATGCCGCTGGGCGACGGCTTCCGCGCCTATTTCTACGGCTCGGCGACCGGCGTCTGGAACGTCGACTGGATCACGTTCTGGGGCCTGATGCTGTTCAACACGCTCGGCCTCACCGGCCTGTTCGAGAACCTGCGGCGCTGGCTCATTTCGCAGGGCACGCTCGACATCCGGGTGCAGACGATGCTGTTCGCCTGGGCGTTCGGCGCCTTGCTCGAGGGCCTCGTCGGCTTCGGCTATCCCTGGGCCGTGGTCGCGCCGATCCTCATTTCACTCGGGCTGAAGGACCTCGACGCCATCCGAGTCGCCGCCATCGCCAACAACGCGCCGGTTTCCTACGGAGCGCTCGGCGCGCCGATCATCGCCATGGCCGCGGTCACCGGCTACCCCCTGCTGGCGCTGTCCGGCTCGGTCGGCAGCGTCGTCGCCGTCCTCGCGCTGCTGCCGCCCTGGGTGCTGATCTACCTTGTCGCCGGCAAGGAAGGGTTCAAGGACGGCTGGCCGCTCGCCATCGTCGGATCGTTTGGCTACATCCTCGGCCAGTGGCCGGTCGCCACCTATTTCGGGCCGTATCTGCCGGACGTGACCGGCTCCATCGTGTGCTTCTGCGCCTTGCTGTTACTGCTGAAGGTCTGGCGGCCGACGCGCATCCTCGGACACGGCGGCATTCCGGTCAGCGACGCCGAACTGGCAAAGGAAGCCGAGCGCGAACACGGGCTCACGACCGGCGAAGTGTTGCTGGCCTGGATGCCGTTCGCCGTGCTGGTTGTGGTT
>JBEKNT010000619.1:0-3021 GCA_049522565.1 Acetobacteraceae bacterium | reverse complement strand
GATTGCTGCGTCGCTACGCTCCTCGCCGTGACAGCAGGCTCGTCGAGTCCGGTCACCCTGGAAATGCCACCATGGCGGCGGCATAGTGCTCCAGCTCCTCCAGGCAGACACGCAGCCCGCGATCGCGCAGCTTGTCGCGGCGCAACACCACGGCCAGACAGCGCGCGGCGGCGGGGCGCAGCGGTCGCATCGCCATGCCCTCCGGCAGGCCCACGCCGGACGCCGCCAGGGCGGTGCGCGGCAGGATCGTCGCGCCGAGGCCGCTCTCGGCGAGCACCTTGATCGCCTCGACGCTGCCCAGTTCCATGATCGGCCGCGGCGCCAGCCCGGCGCGACGGAACCAGGCATCCACCAGGCCGCGCGTCGCCCCGCCGCCCTCGTACAGGATCAGCGGCAGCGCGGCGAGGTCCGCCGGACGCACGAACGCCGCATCCGGCAGCATCGCCGCCGGCGCGTAGGCGACCAGCGGCTCGACCATCAGCCGCCGTGCCTCCAGCGACCGGTCCAGCCGCCCGGCCAGCGTCACCAGCGCGAGGTCCAGCCCGCCCGCCAGCACGCGCTGAAGCACCTCCGACGTGTTGCCGGTGGCAATGATGATCTCCAGCCCGGGCATGCGCTGCTTCATGCGCGTCAGCAGCGGCGGCAGCAGATGGATGCAGGCGGTGGCCCCGGTGCCCAGCCGCACGCGTCCGACCTCGCCGCCCTGGAACGCAGCGGCGGCGGCCAGCAGGTCGTCCACCGCCGCCTGCACCTTGCGCGCCTGCGTCAGCACGGCCTCGCCCACCGCGGTCGGCCGCATCACCCCGGAGCCACGTTGCAGCAGGCGGATTGCCAGCGCGCGTTCCAGCTCCTTGACCTGCTGGCTCGCCGCCGGCTGGGTGATGCGCAAGGCCCGCGCCGCCGCCGACAGGCTGCCGGTTTCGACCGTGGCGACGAAACTGTGGAGTTGCCGGAGGGTGGGGGCGCGCATAGGCCAAACTTATGCTGATGCGGCGTATTGCAAAAATATTCTTTGGGTAGCGGCGCAACCCTGGCAGCCTCGCCGTGTCATGGAGATGCAACGATGACCCTGTCGCCCGACCCCATCACGATCCGCCCGGCGACCGACGCCGACATGGATGCGGTGGCGGCGATCTATGCCCACCACGTCCTGCATGGCCGCGCCTCGTTCGAGACCGAGCCTCCGACGGCCGCCGAAATCCGCCGCCGGCGCGCCGATGTGGTCGGCAAGGGCCTGCCGTATCTGGTCGCTGAACAGGCGGGCGAGGTGTTGGGTTACGCCTATGCCGGCGCCTACCGGCCACGCGCCGCCTACGCCAATACGGTGGAGAATTCGGTGTATCTGCACCCCGATGCGGCCGGCCGGGGCATCGGCCGCCGCCTGCTGTCCGCGCTGGTCGCCGCCTGCGAGCAATGCGGGCTGCGCCAGATGGTCGCCGTGGTGGGCGATTCGGCGAACGAGGCCTCGATCCGGCTGCACGAGACGCTCGGCTTCCGGCGCGTCGGCGTGCTGCGCGACGTCGGCTACAAGCATGGGGTCTGGCTGGACAGCGTGCTGTTGCAGCGCAGCCTGGGGCCGGGCAGCGCAACCCCGCCCAGTCGCACCGATGGCTGAGGATCCGCCCGCGGCGTCCCGCCGGGTCGTCATTGTCGTGCTGGGCATTGGCCAGGTGCTGGTGTGGGGCTCCTCCTATTACCTCCCGGCGGTGCTGGCGAAGCCGGTCGCCGACGCCACCGGCTGGCCGCTGTCCTGGGTGATCGGCGGGCTGTCGCTCGGCCTGCTGGTGTCGGGCCTGGTGTCGCCCAAGGTCGGCGACCTGATCGAACAATACGGCGGCCGGCCCGTGCTGATGGCCAGTGCGGCGCTGATGGCGGCTGGCTTGCTCTGCCTGGCCGTCGCCCCGAACCTGGTGGTGTTCACGCTGGGCTGGCTGGTGATCGGTGCCGCGATGGGGGCGGGGCTGTACGACCCCGCCTTCGCCACGATCGGCCGGCTTTACGGCAAGGGTGCGCGCGCCATCATCACCTCGCTGACGCTGATCGGCGGCTTCGCCAGCACGGTGTGCTGGCCGCTCAGCGCGCTGCTGCTGGAGCATTTCGGCTGGCGCGGCACCTGCGTCGCCTACGCGGCGGTCAATCTGTTCCTGGTGCTGCCGCTCTATCGCTTCGGGCTGCCGGCCGAGGCCCGCCACGTCGCCGGAGCGGCCGCCGCCCCGCTTGCTGCGACGCCCGACGCCGCCCCGCCGCCGCCCCGCGGCAGGCTGCATCACCTGCTGTTTTCCCTGGTGGCCGTGAGCATGACGCTGTCCTCCATCATCGCCTCGGTGATGTCGGTGCAATTGCTCACCGTGCTCGAACAGCGCGGCGTGCCGCTGGCCACCGCGGTCGCGCTCGGCGCAATCATCGGGCCATGCCAGGTCGGCGCCCGGCTGATCGACCTGCTGGCGGGGCAACGCACCCACCCGGTCTGGGAGGGGCTGTTGTCGGCGCTGTTCGTGACGCTGGGCCTGGGCCTGCTGTTGACCCGCCAGGACGCGGTGGTGCCGGCGCTGATTGTGTACGGCGGCGGGATCGGCCTGCGGTCGATCGTGCGCGGCACCTTGCCGCTCGCGCTGTTCGGGCCGGTCGGCTACCCCAGCCTGCTCGGCCGGCTCGCCTTCCCCATGTTGCTCGGCCAGGCCGCCGGACCGTCCGCCGCCGCGGTGCTGCTGGTGCAATTCGGCGGGCACGGCGTGCTGGTCGCGCTGTTGTGGATGGCGGTCGCCACGCTGGTGTTCAGCGCGATGCTGGTGCCGTTCGGGTATCCGGGCGCCGCACGGCTGGTTCGCGGCGCCGAAGGGCGGCCCGGCTGAGCGCATGTCCGGTGCTGCGATGCCCGGCGATGGCTTTTCGGGTCGCGGAATTGGTGCAAGGGGTTCTGGCAGACTCCGATGTGCCCGGCCAACCGGAGCGGGGAGGCCTTGTCTCACGACCGTCTCGTTTTCTGCCCCGCGGGACCGCAGGGCTTCGCGTGAGACGCAG
>JBEKNT010000618.1:0-3032 GCA_049522565.1 Acetobacteraceae bacterium | reverse complement strand
CCGCGAGCACTATGGCAAGGACAGCCCGGTCCTGGTTTGGCAAGCGCCAACCCAGCGCATGAACCCGGTCATCCCTCAGAGCATCATCGACCGCGCCTACGATCGCGACCCGCTATCCGCTGCTGCCGAGTATGGCGCGCAATTCCGGAGCGACATCGCGGCATTCATCGCGCGTGAGGTGATCGACGCCGTGACAGTGCCGGACCGCTTCGAATTGCCGCCGATGTCCCGCGTTAGCTACTGCGCTTTTGTTGATCCGAGCGGCGGATCGTCGGATAGCATGACGCTGGCAATCGCCCATACCGAGGGTGATGCCTTCGACCGTGCCGTGCTTGACGCCGTGCGGGAGGTCCGGCCGCCATTCTCTCCCGAGTCGGTCGTCATCGAATTCGCCGACCTGCTGTCGCGGTACGAAATTCATGAAGTGGAAGGCGACCGATACGCGGGCGAGTGGCCGCGCGAACGATTCCGCGAGCATGGCATCAGCTACGTCCCAGCTGAGAAACCAAAGTCCGACATTTACAAAGAACTGCTGCCGTCGCTGAACAGCACAAAGGTCGAACTGCTCGACAATTCGCGCCTTCAATCTCAGCTTGCCGGCCTCGAACGTCGCACGGCGCGCGGCGGCCGGGACTCGATCGACCACTCGCCCGGCGCGCATGACGATCTGGCAAACAGCGTCGCGGGTGCTCTGGTCCGCGCGCTGACCGGAGCGAACGGTCTCAATATCTGGGCGAGGCTCGCGGACTGATGAGTCACCTGCCTGCCGAGCACCTCGGAAGAGCACGTGTATTCCGCCAGGCGGTGGTTGCGGCCGACCAGCGCGTGAACGCCGTGCTGCCCAGGATCACCGCCCCGCTACGGCGCAGATTGGAATCGAAGCCGACGCTGCGGGACGAGCAACTGATCGACACCACGCGGGCGTGGCAATCGACGATCAGCGACGACTTCACCCTCGACCTTTGGACCCGCGTTAGAAAGGGTGAGTTTCGGATCGCCGAGCTTCGCGTGTGCGCCAGCCGGTGGCGAACGGAAAGCTGGTCCCACCCCGACCCGCAACCCGGCGTGTCGCTGGTCTGGCTGTCCCTGGGCGTCAAGAACGGGGCGCTTCACTGCACACCGTGGCCCGTCTCGCATCTGCTGCTGCACGCGCTGGGTCGCCGCTTCGAGCGCGGCGCCGGTCGCGAACGCGCCGACATCGTGCGGGACCTCAAGACGCTCGCTGCCGCCCTGGATGATGGCGGCGCCGAAGAGATCCCCGTCCTCGATGGCCGCTGGGTGGGTGATCGCGTTGCGGCGCGCGACGCGGCCGTCGGGCGCGACCTGACCGTCTTTCATTGTCGAACTTTCCTCAGCTGAACGGAGTCTGAAATGTCCTACCGCAAGAGAGTGTTTTTCGCGGATGCCCCCGCCAACGTGGTGCCCTTCGACCGCGATCCGGCCGGCGCGATTACCGGCGTCGGTGGCGAAAGCTGGGTCAACGGCCGGAAGAACGCGACCGGCTACGCGATCAGCACCGGCGACGACGATACGGATGGCGGCCTGCGCACCATCGGTTCCGACATTGCGGCGGCCAACCGCGGTTCCCTCGGCATGCACATCGTAACCGCCGATCCGGCCAACGAGGGCGGTCGGACCCTGGTGACGACGCTTCCCGCGGGCGACTACTACCTTGTCACCCAGCCCGGCGGCCGGGTCGAGCTGTGGCGCTTCACCGGCTACGACCAGCCCGGCACCTATCCAGGGACCGATCTCGGCAACGTCAGTGACGGCCTGCCGGGCGGCATCACGGCGGCGGGCCGCGGCAACCTCTCCGCTGGTGCGCGGGTCGGTCTCGCCGCTGCCGCTGCCGCGCGCACGACCGGCGACGCGTTGCGCCGGATCAACGAGCGCAATCGGGCCTTCTGGGCACCCGGCGGCGCCGCGGGGGTGAAGTAAGGGAGGCCAAGATGCCCGAGTACGTTGTCGTCCGGGGCCGCCCCGGCGCCGCGCCGCCGCTCGCCGTCTTCGATCCGAATGAGCAACTCCGGCGGGCTGCTGCCGCCGACACCGCCGAGCGGCTGACGCGGCCGGCCGCGCCGCCGCCGCAGAGCGACGCCCTGATCTTTGAAACGCTGCGCCATGAAAGGCTAGCCGCCGAGTCCGGCGAAGGCGCCGCGCGGGTGGCCGCCGCGGATGCCGAGCGGCGCGCCAGGGAGACGCCGGTCATCGACGTGGCGACGCTCACCCGGCGCAACCACAACCGGGCCGCCGACGTCCTCCGGCGCGTCGCCAACGGGACGATGGACAGCCTGCGCGCGGACCTCCGCACCGCCATCGCGGGCCGGGACGCTGCCGCCACCGCGCACCGCGACGCGGAGGCGGAACTGACCAAGGCACGACAGGCGGGGGTGGACGCCCGCACCGAGTTGGATGGGTACGCCGATCTGGATGCCCGCCAGGATGCCGCCGCCGTGACTTCTCTCCGTCTTGGCAACCTGGGCACGCTGGACCCGGACCTGTCCGCCGCGCTGGCCGCGCGCGACGCCGCAACCGCCCGTCTCGACGCCGCTCAGCGAGCCGAGAGAGTTCTTGCTGCCGCGGTTGGGGAAACCCACGCCGCGCTGCTGAACGCCTCGGACACGGTAGCGACGGTCGCGGCGGCCCTGGTCCTGAAACAGGGCGACGCGGTCGCCGCCGAACTGGAAGAGGTCGAACAGCGGGCGGCTAGGCTGCGGTCGCGACTGCAATCGCTCAACGGCCTGTGGCTCGCCGCGCCGGGGGCGGGCGTGCTGGCGTTGCCGGGCACGGACCGGATGCGGCGATTGTTGACGAATCCGCCGGCCAATTCGCTGGCGCAGGCGGACGGCTCGACGGCCGAAGCGTTGCGCAAGCATTTTGCGGGATTGCTGACGGACGCGGATACGATCTTGGCGGGTGAATCGACCAACCAATACTGAGTAGCTCGACGTTGGCGATTTTCCCAACTTCCGTGCGATAGTGGAGTCATCGCGGCCTTGTAATCAAGGGCGTCCGTGTATATGTGCTCGCGT
>JBEKNT010000617.1:0-3042 GCA_049522565.1 Acetobacteraceae bacterium | reverse complement strand
CTGACCATGGCGCAGCGGGTGGCGCTGTCCGGTGCGGTGATCGTCTCCACCCCGCAGGACATCGCGCTGATCGACGCCCGCCGCGGGGTGCGGATGTTCGAGCGGGTGCAGGTGCCGGTGCTGGGGCTGGTCGAGAACATGAGCTTCTACTGCTGCCCGAACTGCGGCCATCGGGCGGATCTGTTCGGCCATGGCGGCGCCAAGCTGGAGGCGGCGCGGCTGGGCACCGCGTTCCTCGGCGAGGTGCCGCTGCTGCTGGACATCCGCACCGCGTCCGACGCCGGCACCCCGATCGTCGCGGCGGCGCCGGAGAGCGAGGCCGCGAAGGCGTTCGGCGCAGTGGCGGCGGCGGTCTGGGCGAAGCTGTCGGGCTCGGGGCAGGTGGTGCGGTCGAGCGGGCCGCGGATCGTGGTGGAGTAGGGGCGTGGGCCGTTATTGTGAGGAGCGATAGCGACGACGCAATCTCCCGCCTGGGGAGCGACAGGCAGGTGCCCATGGCTGACACGGACGCCACATCGATCCGCAACATAGGCCTCGCCGAGCAATAACCGAATCGTTGACGGGCGGATCGCAACACCCGTGTCATGGTCGGTCGAGGCCGGCGACCCACGTTTTTCCTTTGTCACATACGGCAAAGCCGTGGGTGGCCGGCCGGAGCCTGTGCTCGGGCGGGCCTTTGGCCCGACCCGTGGGCCGGCCAGGACGATCTCGTCGATTCCAACCCGCGTGCCGCGGCGCACATTACGGCAACGCTGCGTGTTGAGGGGAACCGCTGCCGCCATTTTCCAGAGCAAGGACGATAAGCCGACATACCGCACCCGTCGCCGCGCCGCCGACCCAGCCTGGCCGCCGGCGCGTCCGCCCGGACCCAAACCGCCGGCGCTGCCCCTTGCGGCAAGGGCCATTGCGATGATAGTGCCCCCGCGCTGCAACAGGGGCCTCGGGCACATGCCGTCCACCTTCGACACCGTCGCCGGGATCATATCGGAGACGTGCGACATCCCCCGGGAGAAAATCACCCCGGAAAGCCACGCCATCAACGACCTGGGCATCGACAGCCTGGACTTCCTCGACGTCGCCTTCGCCATCGACAAGGCGTTCGGCATCAAGATGCCGCTGGAGCAATGGACCCAGGAGGTCAACGAGGGAAAGGTCTCGTCCGACGAATACTTCGTCCTGGGCGGCCTGTGCGCCAACATCGACAAGCTGGTCGCGGCCAAGGTCGCCTGAGCCTGGATGCGCCTCGAATACTTCCAGATGGTGGACCGGATCAGCCTGCTTGATCCGGAGGCGCGGGTCGTCCGCGCCGAATCCACGGTCCCCGACCAAAGCCCGGTGTTCGAGGGCCACTTCCCCGGCCACCCGCTGATGCCCGGTGTCCTGATGATCGAGACCATGGCGCAGACCGGCGGCTGGCTGGTGCTCGCCACCCTGCGCTTCGCCCGCATGCCCTTCCTCGCCCAGGTGAAGGAGGCCAAGTTCCGTGGCTTCGTCACCCCCGGCCAGAAGCTGGAGGTGGAGGCGCGACTGGTGCAGGATGGCTCCGGCTATGCGGTGGTGACCGGGCGGATCGACTCGGCGGGCCGCAAGGTGGCCGAGGCCGAGCTGCGTTACGGCCTCGCGCCCTTCCCCAACGAGACGCTGCGGGCGCAGATGCTGGAGACAGCGCGCCGTGTGGCGGTGCCGGAGGCATATCTCGGTGATGGCTGACCGCGACGCATTGATCACCGGGATCGGCCTGGTGTCCTGCCTGGGCGAAGGCCCCGACGCCCACTGGGCGGTGCTGGATGCGCCTGGCGGGTTGGTGCCCGCGGTGGATGCGGCGCGTTTTGCCCCCTGGCCGGTGCATCCGATGGTCAGGCTGGATCTGGACAAGCAGATCCCCAAGCGCGGCGACCAGCGGCAGATGGAGGCCTGGCAGCGCATCGGCGTGCACGCCGCCGGCCTCGCCCTGGACGCTGCCGGGGTCAAGGGCAACCCCGACTTGCTCCAGCGCATGCACATGATCGTCGCGGCCGGCGGCGGCGAGCGCGACTACGCGGCCGACGAGGCGATCCTCGCCGCCCTGCGCCATGCCGCCGACCCCGGCGCGCTGCTGAACGAACGGCTGCTGGCGGACCTGCGGCCGACCCTGTTCCTGGCCCAACTCTCCAACCTGCTGGCGGGCAACATCTCGCTCGTGCATGGCGTGGTCGGTTCCTCGCGCACCTTCATGGGGGAGGAGGCGGCGGGGACCGAGGCGGTGCGCACCGCCTGCGCGCGGATTGCCGCCGGGCAGGGCGAGCAATTCCTGGTCGGCAGTTCGTTCAATGCCGAGCGGGCCGATACGCTGATGATCCACGAGGCCGGTGGGGTGCTGTGGAAGCAACCCTCCGCGTCAGGCGTCCAAGGGAGCGATCAAGCAGGCGCCACAGGGAACGCCCCGGCATCGTTCGCCCCGGTCTGGCAGCGCCAGGCGGTGGGTGGCGGCATGGTGCTGGGCTCGGTCGGCTGCTTCCTAGTGGTCGAAAGCCGCGCTCATGCCTCGGCGCGCGGTGCCACACCGATTGCGCGGATCGCGACCATCGCCACCGACCGCTGCCGCCGCGGCCCGGGCGAGGCGACCGCGATTGCCGAGGGGCAATTGGCGGCACTGCGCCCGGCGTTGCAGCGCGGTGAGGCAGCAGTGATTTCCGGCGCCTCCGGTGCATCCGCACCCACGGCAGAGGAGGCAACGTTCCTGCGCAACCTCGGCCTGCCGGTGCGTGCTTCGGCTACGGCGCTGGGCCATTCGCTGGAAGCCGCGTTCCCCGCCAGCCTGGCGCTGGCGGCAATGGCGGTGGCCAGGGGCCGGCTGTTCGCCCCGCTGGAAGCGGCGGAGGCGGAGATGCCAGGCGAACTGCGTCAGGCCCTGGTAACCTCTTGGGGCCTGTGGCGCGGCGAAGCCACGGCCCTGGTGACGGGCCCCGAATAACCTCTCCCGCGTTGCGCGCGGGAGAGGTCGAGCTGCGGCAGCACCGAGGGTGATCGGGTCGGCACGCTGCTACGACGTGCCGACCCGAT
>JBEKNT010000616.1:0-3050 GCA_049522565.1 Acetobacteraceae bacterium | reverse complement strand
AAGACACGAAGACTTCGTTCCAGTACCGTCCCATCTTTGTGCCTTTGTGTCTTTGTGGTGAAAACTTGCTTTCTACCGGCCGCCAAAAGCATTCGGCCTGCGCAACCCCGGCCAAGCCTATTTTCATGGTGGGACGTGTGAGAGCCACGGAGGGCCACGGAGCAGAATTACATTCGAGCTGGGCGCGAAGCGCAATTCCAGGCTTATCCGTCAGGGTAATCGCGTTTGGCTACACGGAACCAAAAGTCGTGGATGGCGGGCCTTCGCCCGCCGTGACGACGGGGCGGTCGCAGCGCAACACTCCAACTGCGATTGCCCTGGCTTATCCGTGGTCCTCTGTGGCTCTCGCGCTTCCTCCGCGTTAGAATCTTGCTGCCTTGCCGCACCGACACAACGAAGCCATCAACCAATCAGACGCCGGCAATCAGTCGCAGGATTGTTCAAGTGATTGCGCTGCGCCGGGTGCCGCCTCTTGCCCCCACCGTCGCCCGCACTACCATCGCGTCCGCAGTCATCAGGAGACGCCATGTCACAGCTTCGCGATGCGGCGCGCCCGGCGCTGCCCGAGGACGCCGCCAACGCCACGCTGGCCGGCCGCGTCTGGCGGCCCGACGTCGGCGGCCCCTCGGTGGTGGCGCTGCGCGACGGCGTGGCGTTCGACATTTCGCGGCACTCCCCCACCATGCGCGGCCTGTGCGAATCCGCCGACCCGGCCACGACGGTGCGCGAAGCCGATGGCGAGCGCCTCGGCAGCGTGGCAGACATCCTTGCCAACACGCCGCCCGAGACGCGCAATCCCAACCAACCCTGGTTGCTCGCACCGATCGACCTGCAAGCGGTGAAAGCCGCCGGCGTCACCTTCGCCATTTCCATGCTCGAACGCGTCATCGAGGAGCGCGCGCGTGGCGACCTGCACGCCGCCGCGGCGATCCGCGCCGAGGTCAACCGCCTGGTCGGCGACGACCTGGCGAAGCTGAAGCCGGGCTCGCCGCAGGCCGCGCAACTGAAGCAGGTGCTGATCGCGCAGGGCGCCTGGAGCCAGTACCTGGAAGTCGGCATCGGCCCGGACGCGGAGATCTTCACCAAGTGCCAGCCGATGGCCGCGGTCGGCACCGCGGTGGATGCCGGCATCAATCCGGTTTCGTCATGGAACAATCCGGAACCCGAAGTGGTGCTGGCGGTGTCGTCCGCCGGCCGCATCGTCGGCGCGACGCTCGGCAACGACGTGAACCTGCGCGACGTGGAGGGACGCTCGGCGCTCTTGCTCAGCAAGGCGAAGGACAACAACGCGTCCTGCGCCATCGGCCCGTTCCTGCGGCTGTTCGACGCCGGCTTCACGCTGGACGACGTCCGCCGCACCACCGTCACGCTGCGCGTCGAAGGCGAGGACGGCTTCGTGTTGCAAGGCGCCTCGTCGATCGCGCTGATCAGCCGCGATCCGGCCGACCTGGTGGCGCAGATGGTCAACGCGCACCACCGCTATCCGGACGGCGCCGTGCTGTTCCTCGGCACCATGTTCGCACCGGTGGAGGATCGCGACGCGCCGGGCGAGGGATTCACCCACAAGGCCGGCGACATCGTCACGATTGCGGCACAGAAACTGGGCAGCCTGGTGAACCGCATGCGGCCGACCGACGAATGCGAGCCCTGGACGTTCGGCGCCGGGGCGCTGATGCGCAACCTGGCGGCGCGGGGCCTGCTGCACTGACCGAAGCCGTGCCGGAGGCCACGGGCGACCGCGCGCTCGACGCGCTGGCGGCGCGCATCGGGCGGCTGCACGTTCGCCAGCGTCTCGGGTTGGAGCGCGATCTGGAAGCCCATGTGTTCCGCCGCGGGGGAAACTTCTTTCACGTCGAGAACTGGTATTCGATACGCGGCCTGGTACGCGGCGGCCTGCGATCGGTCGGACTGCTGGAGCGGGCCAGGCGCAATGCGCGGCGCATCATGCTGCGGCGGCACGCTGTCGCCCTGCCGCATCTGCCGCCGGAATTCGACGGTTTTTCCGTGCTGCAGCTTTCCGATCTGCACATCGACGCCGCCCCCGACTACGCCGCCGTATTGATCGAGGCGATACGGGCGCTGGACTACGATCTTTGCGTGCTCACCGGCGACTATCGGGCACGCACATTTGGTCCGTTCGAGGCGGCACTGCGCGGTCTCGCGGCGGTGCGCCCGCATCTGAAGGGCACGCCGTATGCCGTCCTCGGCAACCACGACACGCTGCGCATGGTGCCCGGCATGGAGGCGATGGGCTATCGCGTCTTGCTCAACGAATGGACGACGATCCGGCGCGACGGCGCGGCGATCTATCTCGCCGGCATCGACGACGCGCATTTCTACCGGCTGGAGGATTTTCATCGCGCGGCTGACGGGATTCCGTCGCACGCCGTGTCGATCCTGTTGTCGCATACGCCGGAGACCTATCGCCACGCCGCGCATGCGGATTTCGATTTGATGCTGTGCGGCCACACGCATGGCGGGCAGATCTGCCTGCCGGGCGGCAGGCCGGTGCTGACCGACGCCGGCAGCCCGCGCCGCTTCGCCCGTGGCGCGTGGCGTTATCACGCGATGACGGGGTACACCGCGACCGGCAGCGGCACGTCGCTGGTCGATGTCCGGCTGAACTGTCCGCCCGAGGTCACGCTGCACCGGCTGTACACCTCTCTTGCGCTACGGGATTGATGCCGGGAAGCGGATCGATGCGACGCGTAGCGCCGGATGAGGATGCCCCGTGCCGCACCGCCGGTTTGCGACGTGCCGACCCGATCACCCTCCCAGGAGGAGCTGGCCGAACGCTTACGGTCTATGTCGTAGGCGGTATTGCTGCGGCGTCATTCCGAACCACCGCTTTGCCGCCCGGAAGAAACTGCTCTGGTCGTTGAATCCCAGGAGATAGGCGATGTGGGCCAGCGCCAGATTGCCTTGTTTGAAATACCGCTGCGCCAGTTCTTTGCGCGTCTCGTCCAGGATCGCTCGGAATGACGCGCCCTCTGCTTCCAGCCGCCTCTGCAATGTCCGCTCGCTCATCCCCAGAGCGCGCGCGACCGCGG
>JBEKNT010000615.1:0-3052 GCA_049522565.1 Acetobacteraceae bacterium | reverse complement strand
CCTAAGGGAAGCGAGCGACGCTCATCCGTGCCGCTGCTTACGCTGCGCCCGGCCGGCCTTGCGCCGGTGGCAGATCGGGCGGCGGCGCCACCGCGCCCGGCGCCACCGACCCGATCAGCCAGTCGCGAAACAAGGCGATCTTCGGGGTGTCGAAGGTGTCGTCCGGCGCAACGATGTAGAACCCGGCATCCGCCGGCAGCACCACGTCGAACGGCACCACCAGCCGCCCCGCGGCGATATCCGTTTCGACATACGGCGTGCGCCCGAGCGCCACACCCAGCCCCTCCATCGCCGCCTGGGTCGCCATGAAGCTCTGATCGAAACTCAGGCCGCGCCGCGTCGCCAGCGCGGTCGGCAAGCCGGCCGCGGTCAGCCAGAGCTGCCAGTCCTCGCGCGACACCGTGGCGTGCAGCAACGTATGGTGCGCCAAGTCCTCCGGCCGGCGCAGCGGCTTTGCCGCGTTCAGCAAAGCCGGGCTGCACACCGGGAAAATGTCCTCGGCCATCAGCCACTGCGCGCGCAACCCTGCCCAGTTCCCCCGCCCGTAGCGCACCGCCATGTCCACTTGCTCACGCCGGAAATCGACCAGGTGCGCGGAGGTGGTGATGCGCACCTCGATGCCCGGGTGCGCGTCCTGGAACGCCGCCATCCGCGTCACCAGCCACTTCGCCGCCAGCGACGCCGTCGTGCTGACGACCAGCAGTTCATCGCGTCCGGGTCGTTGCAGCCGCGCGGTGGCCTGGCGCAGGTCGTCGAAGGCGGCGCGCACCGACGGCAGATAGCCTTGCGCCTCGCGCGTCAACGCCAGCCCGCGATTGCGCCGCTCGAACAGCCGGATGCCGAGCTGGTCCTCCAGCCGGCGGATCTGATGGCTGATCGCGGTCTGCGTCACGTTCAGCTCGGCCGCGGCCAGGGTGAAGCTCAGCCGTCGCGCCGCCGCCTCGAACGCGCGCAGTCCGTTGAGTGAGGGAAGCGTCGCCATACAACCAGCCTATCCATGACATAGTCTCATGTAAAGCCTGACAAAGCATCCTTTGTCAGATGTCGGCATGCCGCCCATCTTCCGCCCACTGCAACCGTAAATTGGAGGTTGGCCATGGCCGCCTTGGTCCATCCGTCACTGACAAATTGTCAGGGACTCCACTATGCCGCGCGGTTCGCCGCGCCGGCCCGGCCCGGGCTGTTCGCCGGGCTGACGGCGACGCTGCGCCTGTGGCACCGCCGTTCGCGCGAGCGGCAGGAGTTGGCCCGCCTCAGCCAGCGCGAACTGCGCGACATGCGCGTGTCGTCGGCCGATGTCTGGCACGAAATCCGCCAGCCGTTCTGGCGCTCGTCGCTGCGGCGCTGACACCCCGGTCGACCCAACCCACGAGGAGGAGGACCCACCGATGCGCATAGTTTCCAACACCCTGGCCGGCGCCCGCGCCGACGCCTTGCCGCATGTCGAGGCGGCGCTGCACTACCTCGCGCCGATGACGGAACGCCCGCGCAACTACACCTACGATCCGCCGCCCGGCGTGCCGCGTTCCAACAGCGTCGCGGAAACCCATGTCGTGCCGATCCGCAGCGCCCGGCCGATCGGCGTGGAGATCAGCCTCGACCGCGAAGGCTTCGCCCTGCTGCACCACCAGAGTGCGGTGCGCGACTTCTACGACGACGATGAGGTGCGCCTGATCTACTACGCGGAGGCCGAACGCGTACTCGCCGAAGCGACCGGTGCGCGGCGGGTGTTCGTGTTCGACCACACTGTGCGGCGCCGCGGGCGCGGCGCGGACGACCGTGCGCCAGGCACGCCGCGCCAGCCGGCGACGCGGGTGCACGTGGACCACACGGCGAGGTCCGGCCCGCAGCGGGTGCGCGACTTCCTCGGCGACGCGGCCGAGGAATTGCTGCGTGGCCGCATGCAGGTGATCAATCTGTGGCGGCCGATCCGCGGCCCGCTGCGCGACGCGCCGCTCGCCGTGTGCGATGCGCGATCGGTGGCGCCGGACGACCTGGTGCCGGCGGATCTGGTGTATCGCGACCGGGTCGGCGAGACCTACGGCGTGACGTTCAATCCGCAGCACCGCTGGTTCTACGTGCCGGACATGCAGCCGGACGAGGCGCTGCTGCTGAAGTGCTACGATTCGGCGACGGATGGCCGCGCCCGCTTCGCGCCGCACACCGCGTTCGAGGATCCGACCGCATCGCCCGACGTGGCGCCGCGCGAGAGCATCGAGTTGCGGACCTTCGTGTTCCACTGAAGGAAATGCCGTTCCGTGTCGCGCGCGGAGCGGCGCGGTGATCGTGGTTTGGCCGCGAAGCGGGGTGCTCTGCTTCGCGGCCACGCGCATGCCGCGACCCGCCGGGTCACCGGTCGGCGAGCCGAACCATGTCGCCGCGCAGCGCAACCCCGGTTACCGCGGCCCCCCGGTGGCACTCATATTGGTCCTGGCTGGAGAATTCCTGTTGGTTGTAGTAGCTGACGATGTTGATGACGGCGTTCGCCCCAACGGCGGTGGCGCGTTTCTGCAAGTCAACGAGTGCCGCAACGAAGACCCGTTCGCACGGTCCGTTCTCGGTCAAGCTGGTTCTGCGCAGGGTTGCGACCTTGCCAAAGTCCTGGCCAATCGGGGCAGTGGGGGTGGTGCCGAAGAACAGCTTGACCGACGCTGCCAGGTCTAGCTGGGCACCCGCCGTGGCCATGGCTCTGGCAATCGGCATCATGATGGCGTCGTTGCGGGCGATCGCCTGCGGGGTAAAGAGCAACAGCATCGACAGCGCGACGCCGTAGCGGATACTGAACACGTTCGCCTCCCTGGACGATTGTCACACAAACGCAAGGGTGTTCGCTAACACGCCGCGAACCGCGCGACAATGGAATGTTCCGGGGACTCGCGCGATCAGCAGGGCCATCGGGTGAAGGCAGCAAGGCCAGGGCTCTGCCCCCGGCCTTCGCCGGGGCAGGCTCTGGACCCGCCAGGGGGCTTTGCCCCCATGGACCCCCAGCAAAGGCAGAGCCTTTGCAATCCAACCGTTTGGCTGGGTGGACGGGAGGGGGGAACGGCTCGCT
>JBEKNT010000614.1:0-3054 GCA_049522565.1 Acetobacteraceae bacterium | reverse complement strand
GCCGGCGCCTGACGGTCCCGGTCGATGCGGCCTGCCGGCTTAGCGCCTGCCGAGGAATAAACGAATCCCCATGCGGCGCAGCATCGTCCGTCCCGTCATGTCGGGCCCCCGGGTCAAGCGCCCGGACCAGGAGATTGCTGCGCTTTGCTCGTAATGACGGCGTCGGCCGGGGGACCGAACCGTCAGGATCACCACGCTATCGCCGGTGTGCGAGTGCCAGGCCGACTCCGGCGCCGATCAGGAATCCGCCGGACAAGCGGTTGCGCAGCTTGCCGCGCATTGCCAGCACGCCGCGCGCACGGCCGGCCGCCAGCGCCCAGCCCGAGTCGAGCGTGACGGCAACCAGCAAAAAACTGCCGCACAGCAGCGTCAGTTGCGGTCCGATAGGCCGCTCCGGCGCGATGAACTGCGGAAAGAAGGCGCCGAAGAACAGCAGCGTCTTCGGGTTGGTCAGCGAGATCAGGAACCCGCGCAGTGCGATGGCGCGGACCGAGCGCGGCTGCGGCCGCGTGCGGGTGAGGTCCAGCGGCGGCGCGCGCCACTGCCGGATGCCGAGCCACAGCAGATAGACCACGCCGAGCCAGCGCAGCCACGCGAACCAGGTGGCCAGCGCCCCAAGCAGCGCGGTGAGGCCGAGCACTGTCAGGCCGAGCTGCAGCACGATGGCGGCGCTGGTACCCGCCAGTGTGAGCAATCCGTAGCGCGTGCCGTAGGCGATGCTGTTCGCCACGATCAGCGACACGTTCGGACCGGGGATCAGCATCAGCACGATGGTTGCCGTGATGAAGCCAAGATACAGCGACAGTGGCATGGGTGTTCTGCCTGGCGTTGACAGGACAGCATGCACGTTGCGGGCAGCAAAGGAAACCGCGCGGCTCGGGCGGCAGAAGCGCGTGCCTCCGCCGATGGGACATCCTGTCACCCGGCGCCTGGGCGGCACGAGACGCACCGAGCGGCCGGTCGCACGACCGGCCAGCGTTGCCGACCGGATCGCCCGGCTGCCTCGATTTCGTACGTAACGACAGTGTAGCCGACAATGTGCGTAATGGCAGACCGGGCGGGCGATCGCCGCGCCGCATCGGCCGGACACCAGTCTGCTTCGGCAAAATCGAGACGATCGTGAAAATCACGTGACGCAACCTGAAGACATCGCGGATGCCACGGCTCTGCCGCAGTTGGGTGCGACGTCGCATGCACTTGCATCGTCCTCCGATTCTTCTGGCGTTGTGCGTGGCTCCCAACGCGCGAATCCTGCGGAACCGGAGGCGGTTTTGCCGATGGTGCTGTTGATCGACGACGACCGCTCCTATCGTGCTGAACTTTCCCGCTATATCCGGTCGAATGGATTTGACAGTCTGGAGGCCGACAGTTTCGCGGCGGCGCTGGAGTTCGTGCAGGCGTCGGGCGGGACATTCGTGATCGTCCCGGAGTTGACGGTCGGCTCCCGTCACCTGTTCGACTGCATCGCCCAGATCAGGCGCGCCCCCAACGCCTCGGTTCTTGTCCTGTCCAGCCATCAGGAGGAAACCGAGAAAATCGTCGCGCTCGAACTCGGGGCAGACGATTTCATCCCGAAGACCGCCGATCGGCGCGAAATCCTTGCCCGCATCCGGGCGGCGGTGCGGCGATTGCAGGCCCGGCGAAGCGTTACCCGCCAGCCGGGCCCGGGAGCGGCACCCGGCACCAGGGAGGCGGCCGGATCGTGGCAGTTCCGGCAGATCAAGCGTGAGCTGATCGATCCGGATGGCCGGTCCGTCCGCCTCACCACCGCGGAATTCAACCTGCTTGCAGCTTTCGTCGAGAATACCGGACACCCACTGACCCGCGATGACCTCTCGACGGCTGCGCTCGGCCGCCGCTCTTATGCCAGCGATCGCGGCATCGACAACCTGGTTGCGAAACTGCGCCGCAAGCTGGGCGATTCCGCCAAGCTGGCCCGTATGATCAAGACCGCCCGCCCGGTCGGTTACGTGTTTACCGGCTTCAGCACCGCAGAGGCGGAGGCGGATCCTGCCATCGCCGGTTCGCCGCGTGACGGGCCGCGGAACACTGCGGAAATGGCCGCGTAATGCGGGATCGTGCGATCGCGTCATAACGCGTGGCGCCATGCGAATCCGGCCCTCTGACATTTAACAACGAATTGACGGCAGTTAATTACGAATAAAACGCGGCTAACGACGCCGTAATCCAAACAAGAATTCATCCGACGTAACTTGAAGTTCCCACACTGCACCGTGATGTTCTTAAGCTCTGTCAAACTCCTATTATCGTCCGGTGGGATGATCCCCATGTCACCGGGGGAATTCCGGCGGAGGAGCCTGATGTTCATCGGACACCTGCTTCCTGCTGCGCTCGCAGCGTGGAAGCCCCGTCGCGCGATGTCCGGTGGGGACGCACAGATCAGCCGCTCGATCGCTGCACCGCCGCCTGCCTTCCGCCGGCCCGCCGTCGCATTGCCGCACGGCCTGGTCGCCGTTGCGCCGGCAACGCGAACTGCCCTGGCTGCTGCCGGGGATGCCGCGCGCAGCCGCTTCGTCGAACTGCAAATGGCCGTTGAGCCGTGCCTGATCGTGCAAGCCGATGCCGCGGAATACCAGGCGTCCCTGCGCCATCTGATCCTCGATGCTATCGGCCGTGCCGGCAGCGGCGTCCTGGTGACCGCAGTGTCGCTGGCGGGCGGCGTGGAGATCGCCGTGCTCGACGATGGTGTCCCGCCGGCGGGCAGGCGGTCCGATTGCCCGATGCGAACCCGGGAGCCCGCAACCCCGTTGGGCGGCACAATCAGCGTCCACTATCAGCCAGGGCAGGGCACCACGGTCTTGCTGCGCCTGCCACAGCCGGCCTGGCGGCCTCCGCCGTCGGATGCGGACGTGATGGACGACATCGCGGCTTCCGCCGACCTCTGATGGCCCGGGCCTCGAACCCCGGCCGCGCGGGGCTGCCCAGGCGGATCGCGGCAACCGGGACCCCGCGCGCCGTGCCGACGATCAATCCGGCGCGGTTTCCGGCATCGCCACCCAGATCAGCATCGTCCCCGCCAGTCCGGCCAGCGCC
>JBEKNT010000613.1:0-3056 GCA_049522565.1 Acetobacteraceae bacterium | reverse complement strand
ACACATGTGAACTACCGCAGCGGCGCGATGCACGACATGGCGGCCGTGACCAGTGCTGCCCATGCGGCGGGTGCGCTGGCGTTGTGGGATTTGTCGCATTCGGTCGGTGCGGTGCCGTTGCAGCTTGCGGTGAATGATGTCGATCTGGCGGTCGGCTGCGGCTACAAGTATTTGAACGGCGGTCCGGGCGCGCCGGCGTTCTTGTATGTCGCGCCGCATTTGCAGGCGGGGTTGCGGCTGCCGCTGACCGGTTGGCTCGGCCATGACGAACCATTCGCATTCGACCCCGTATATCGGCCGGCGGAGGGGGTTGCGCGTGCGATGGTCGGAACGCCCCCGGTATTGAGTATGGCGGCATTGGAGGTCGGCATTGACCTGATGCTGCAAGTGCCGATGACCGAATTGCGCGCCAAGTCGATAGGTTTGGTCGAACAATTCCTCGCATTGGTGCGGCAGGAGTGCGCGGATGATGGGTTCGCCCCGCTGACGCCGGCCGATGCGTCGCGCCGTGGCAGCCAGGTATCGTTCGCCCATCCCGAAGGCTACGCAATCATGCAGGCGCTGATCGAACGTGGCGTCATCGGCGACTTTCGCGCGCCCGACGTGCTGCGCTTCGGCCTGGCGCCGTTGTATGTGCGCTATACCGATGTGTGGGACGCGGTGGTGACACTGCGCGAAGTGATGCATTGTGAAACGTGGCGCGACGCAAGATTTCAAACCAGACGGAGCGTCACGTAGGCCGCGGCATGCCATTCCCCCCTCCCACAAGGAGAGGGGGGAATATCACGCCGCTATTCGATCTCCGCTACCCGTTCTTCGTCTTGTTCTCCAGCGCCTCCGCCAGGCGCTGCGGATCCACCTCGATCTCCACGCCGGCGCGTTCCAACTGACACAGCATGATCGCGCGCGAATCCCGATCGCCCCAGCCGCGATTGAGACCTTCGGCCAGATCGGCCAGCGCGAGGTTGGCCAGCCGCATCGGCACGTTCAATTCCCGCCCGAGCCCGGTCGCCAGCGACACGTCCTTGTGTGCCAGCCGCAGGGCAAAGGCCGGCGGATCGTACTTGTTCGGCAGGAACTGGTCGGTCAGTGAGTCGAATGCGCCGCGCCGGCCGATGGCGCCCTGGCGTACCGCTTCCCAGATCGCCAGCGGCTCGATCCCGGCTTTCACCCCCATGCTGAACACCTCGGCCGCGGCCGCCGTGGCGATATAGCCGAAACAATTATGCACCAGTTTCGCCACCGATCCGGCGCCGATCGGCCCGATATAGCGCGCGGCGTCGCCGATCATATCGAGCACCGGCTTCCATGTCTCGAACACGTCTGCGTCGCCGCCACACCAGATCGCCAGCTTGCCGGAAGCCGCACCACGCGGTCCGCCGCTGACCGGCGCGTCGAACAGATGCGCGCCCTTCTGCGCAAACGCGTCATGTGCCTTGCGCACGACCGTCGGCGAGTTGGTCGTCAGGTCGAAATACGCCGTGCCCTTGCGGATCCCCGCCAGCAGCCCGGCGGCGACCGCTTCGAATTCCGGCGGTCCCGGCAGCGACGTGAAAATCACCTCCGACTGTTCTGCAACGGCCTGTGGTGAGTCCGCCCAGATCGCGCCGTCGCGCAGATGCCGCGTTGCCGCCTCGCGGCGGATGTCATGCACCACCAGCGTGTCGCCGCGCGCCTTCAGTCCGCGCTGTAAGTTCGCGGCCATGCTGGCACCCATGGTGCCGAGGCCGATGAAACCCGCCTGCATGGTTCTGCCCCTTTACGGATTTTCCTCGAATACCTCGCGTGCGATGTTCGCCGCCGACATCGCCGCCGGCCATCCGGCATAGAAGGCGAGATGGGTGATCACCTCGGACAATTCCTCCTTCGTCACGCCATTGGCCAGCGCGCGTTGCAGATGCCCGCGCAATTGCTCCGGGCGGTAGGTCGAGATCAATGTGGCGCAGACGATCAGGCTGCGGTCGCGCTTGGAAAGCTGCGGGCGCTCCCACACGTCGCCGAACAGCACCTTCTCCGACAGATCGATCAGCTTGGGCACCGTATTGCGGACGCGGTCGCGCGATGCGGTCGAGGGTTGCTGGGCCATGGGGTCGCCTCCTCCGGGTTGATGCCGCCGCTATTGCACACCAACCCGCATTGCGAGTCCAATCGCCGCGAACCGAAGGGGACCCACCATGGCAGCGGGAGAAAAAGTCGCGCTGGTCACCGGCAGCGCGTTGAACATCGGCCGGCAGATTGCCCTGGCTCTGGCACGCGACGGCTATCGCGTGATGACCACGGCACGCAACTCGGAAACCGACGCACGCGAAACCGCACGCCTGGTGCGTGACGCCGGCAGCGATGCCGACACGCACATGGCCGACATCTCGGACCACACACAGGCTGCCGGGCTGGTGGCAGCGACGGTGCGCCGCTTCGGCCGACTGGACGTGCTGGTCAACAATGCCTCGCTGCGCCGGCAGACCAAATTCGCCGAGATGACGCCGGCGGAATGGCGCGAGATCCTCGGCGCCACACTGGATGGGGCGTTCTACTGCGCGCATGCGGCGGCGCCGCATATCATCGCGGTGGGCGGTGGCTGCATCGTCAATGTGGGCGGCATCTCCGCGCATATCGGCGCGGTCGGGCGCGTGCACGCGGTCACCGCCAAGGCCGGCATGGTTGGACTGACGCGCGCGTTGGCGAAGGAACTCGGCGGCAACAACATCACCGTGAACATCGTCGTGCCCGGTTCGATCGACACGGTGCGCGGCTTCGCTGCCGGCGGCAACAGCGGGCGCGCGCATCTGCCGGACAATTTGATGGGGCGCAAGGGACGGCCCGAGGAGATCGCTGCGATGGTGCGCTTCCTGTGTTCCGACGAGGCGCGGTTTATCACCGGGCAGACGATTCACGTGAACGGCGGTGCGTTTTTGTCGTAGGCGCAGAAAAACCTCGCCCGCGCTGCGCGCGGGAGAGGTCGCAGCGCGTGAGCGCTCCGGGTGAGGGTGATCGGGTCGGCACGCTGCTGTTGCGTACCGACCCGATCACCCTCACCCTCGCCGCTTGCGCGTCTC
>JBEKNT010000612.1:0-3074 GCA_049522565.1 Acetobacteraceae bacterium | reverse complement strand
CAAGGGGAGGGGGAGCCTGTTTCTTGCTAGGAGCGCAGCGACGACGCAATCTCCCGCCCGACGAGCGGCGGCTCCCCGAGGCGGGGATTGCCGCGTCGCCTCGCTTCTCGCAATGACGGCAAGGCCGTGCGTCACTCCCGAACCGTCATCCGGAGCTGCCCTATGCGCCGACCCGTCCTGTTCGTCCTGGCCCTGCTGCTCGGCGGCTGCGTCAATCAGCTTGCGCAACGCCAGGCTTTCCTCAACCAGTTCGTTGGACACCCGGACTCGGAACTGGTGCAACAGCTTGGTGTGCCGACCCGCACCTATGAGACGGACGGGGTGAAATACCTCGCCTACGACGAGAGCAGGGTGCAGATCGTCCCGGCGTTGCCGCCCTATGGTCCGGGACCGTGGTGGGCCTATGGCGGATACGGCGGCGGCTTCCCGCCGCAGGTGGTCAATCTGACCTGCGATACGACCTTCGCCGTCGCCGGCGGCGTGGTGAAATCATACACGTTGCGTGGCAACGCCTGCGGTTGAGCAATGTGTCGCCGCGGCCACAGCGCGGACCTGCCGCACCTGCAACGCACGAGGCTTGATCTGAAGCAAAGCTGATTGCCGCGTGCACTGATTTGTGCTGTCGCGCTCCGACCTCTCCCACGCGAAGCGCAGGAGAGGTTTGCTTTGTCCTATGTCTCCTCGCCGAACGCCTTGCGTTTCAGCTCGTTCAGCCGGTCCTCGCCGCCCGGCGTCTTCGGGTCGATCTCCATGACCTTCTGCCAGGCGGCATACGCGTTCTTCCAATCCTCGCGCGCCTCGGCGATGTGCGACAGCGTCTCGAACGCGGCAAAGTCGCGCGGTTCCCGTTGCACCGTCGCCTGCAGGTCGGCGATCGCGCCCGACGTGTCCCCGGCCTGGTAGCGCGCGACGGCGCGCTGGCGGTAGGCCTCGGCCAATGTCGGGTCTAGCGTGATCGCGTCGCCGAAATCCTCGATCGCGTCGGTCATCGCGCCGGCGTGCAACTCCCGCAGGCCGCGACTCATTAGCAGCGTCACCGCCGGCGTGCCGGCCGATGCCCAAAGCTGGCGGATTTGCGTCTCGAGCGGTGCGGCAGCTTCCTCGCTCGGCGCGTCCTTCAGCGCATCCAGCAGCTTGTTCGCCGCGGCGCGCTTTTCCCCCGGGCTTTGCGCATACCCCAGCGACGGCAGTGCGGCGAGCAATAGCACGGGCAGCAGGACACGCCGGAAGGCATGCCGTGCGACAACCAGCCAGATGGGTGCCATGCGCATAGGCCTCAGTATAGCACCGACCCGCCTTGGCCCGAAGGGCTGCTCGTGGCACCGCCGGCTGATTGTAAGCCGACCTTTTGATCACCCTATGCGTGGACAAGCCGGGCGTTGCTTGCCCGGATGGGCACCGCTGGACGCCGCCAACGATCGCCCACTCGACCTGAAGCGGTTCTCCAGGCATTTTTGTCCGCGTCATCGCTTGCCGCACCGGGAACGTCGCATGAACGAAATGGTGGATGTGTTGATCGTCGGCTCCGGCGCGTCCGGCGCCGCGGTGGCCTGGAGCCTGGCCGACACGCGGATGAAAATCCTCTGCCTCGAACAAGGCGATTGGATGAAGCAGTCGGACTACCCGAGCAATAAGCGGGACTGGGAGGCGAGGGTGTTCGGCGACTTCGCGGTCAGCCCGAATGTGCGCGCGCGGCCGACGGACTATCCGATCAACGACGATCATTCGCCGATCAAGGTAGTGAACTTCAACGGCGTGGGCGGCAGCACGATCATGTATACGGGGCACTATCCCCGTTTGCACCCCTCGGATTTTCGGGTCCGCTCGCTCGACGGCGTCGCCGATGACTGGCCGATCAACTACGCGACGCTGGAGCCGTACTTCGCCGAGAACGACCGCATGACGGGCCTCTCGGGTCTTGCCGGCGATCCCGCCGGCCCGCCCAGGCAGCCGCCCATGCCGCCGCTGCCGCTCGGCAAATCCGGTGCGAGGTTCGCCCAGGCGATGAACCGGCTGGGCTGGCACTGGTGGCCGTCGGACACCGTGCTGGCCACCACGGAGTACGAGGGACGGGCGCCCTGCATCAACCTCGGCCATTGCACGCCTGCCTGCACCCAGGGCGCGAAGGCGAGCACGGACATCACCTATTGGCCGGCGGCGATCCGCGCCGGGGTGGAGCTGCGCACGCGCTGCCGGGTGCGCGAGATCGTCACCAACGAGCACGGCATGGCCGCGGGGGTGATCTACTACGATGCCGAGGGGATCGAGCAATTTCAGCCTGCCGAGGTCGTCATCCTGGCCTGCAACGGCGTCGGCACGCCGCGCCTGCTGCTAAATTCCATATCGAAACGATTTCCCGACGGATTGGCCAATTCCAGCGGCCTGGTCGGCAAGAACCTGATGTTTCATCCCTATGCCCAGGTTTACGGCTATGCCGAGGAACCGTTGGACAGCAATCGCGGCCCACCGCTGTGCCTGTGGAGCAAGGAGTTTTACGAGACCGATCCCGCGCGGGGATTCGTCCGCGGCTACACCTTCCAGTTCGGCCGCGGCGTCGGGCCGGTGTTCGAGGCGATCACCAGCGCCGCCGCCGGGCGCCTGCCCTGGGGCGCCGACCATCACCGCGCGTTTCGCCGTCGGGTCGGCCGGCGGATCCAGTTGTCGGCGATCTGCGAGGATCTGCCGGAGGCGCATAACCGGGTCACGCTCGACCCGGTCCTGAAGGACGGGCACGGCATTCCCGCACCGAAGGTCGCGTATACGCTGAGCGACAACTCGCGGCGCATGATGGACCACGGCATTGCTCGGGCGAAGGAGATCCTGACGGAAGCCGGTGCGACCGATATCGGCGTGAACAGCCCCATCCTGTACGGCGGGTGGCATCTGCTGGGTACCGCCCGCATGGGGACCGATCCGGAACGGTCAGTGGTCAATGAATGGGGCCGGTGTCACGACGTGAAAAATCTGTTCATCGTGGATGGCAGCCTGTTCGTTACGTCGGGTGGCGTGAACCCGACCTCGACCATCCAGGCGCTGGCGCTGTACATCGCCGACAACATCAAGCAACGCCTGGC
>JBEKNT010000611.1:0-3118 GCA_049522565.1 Acetobacteraceae bacterium | reverse complement strand
GTCCACCCAGCCAAACGGATGGATTGCAAAGGCTGCGCCTTTGCTGGGGGTCCAGGGGGCAAAGCCCCCTGGCGGGTCCAGGGCAGAGCCCTGGCCTTGCTGCCCTCACCCGATGGCCCTGGGCACGCGATGCGGTGGGCTTGACCGGCGCGGCCTTGCCGGTGCGTATCTCCGGAAATTCGAACCGTAGGAGACGCCGATGCCCAACCGCGTGCCCCGGAAGCTGGACCCCGCCACGATCCGCCTGCATCGCTCCGGCAGCGGTCCGGCGCTGGTGATGCTGCACTGCCTCGGCATGACGCATCATCTGTGGGACTGCCTCGGCGGGCTGGCGGACAACTACACGCTGCTGTCCTATGACCTGCCCGGCCATGGCGAGACGCCGGTGCCGGCGGCGCCGTACGGTGTCGAGGAACTGTCGGAGCAACTGGCCGGCGTGCTGCGCCGCGCAGGCATCGCGAAGGCGCATGTGATGGGCATCTCGCTCGGCGGGCTGGTGGCGCAGTGCTTCGCGGCTACCGAACCAGGGATGACCGACAGGCTGGTGCTGTGCGACACGACGCCGCGCTATACCGACGACGCGCGCGGCATGTGGGTGGTGCGTGCGGCGGCCGCACGCAAGGACGGGGCGGCGTCGCTATTGCCGACGATCGAGAAAATCTGGTTCACCCCGGGCTTCGTCGCAGCCGATCCGCCGGCGGTACGGCTGGTGCGCGACACGTTCCGAGCAAGCAGCGGCGAGGGCTATGCGCTGGCCTGCGAGGCGCTCGGCGCGGCCGATCTGCGTGATCTGGCGCCGCGCATCAAGGCGCCGACGCTGGTGGTGTGCGGCGCCGATGAGGGCCAGGCGTTCAAGGACGCGGCGCATTGGCTGCGCGATAGTATTGCCGGCGCGCGGCTGGAGGTGATCCCGTCGGCGGGGCACGCGTCGGTGCTGGAGCAGCCGGTGCGGATCGAGCAACTGGTGCGGGAGTTTTTGGCGTAACAGCGACCAGCACTGCCCCCTCGTCATGGCGGGCCTGCAACCGCCATGACGAGGGGGGCGGCGCGGCCGATCGCGGCGCTCGAACTTACCGCTTCTCGATCACCGACACCTCGGGATCGAGCCAGAACGCCCATACCGCGGCACCGGAGACGAGCAATGCCGCGGCGACGATGAACGGCGCCTGCCAGGAGCCGTATTGCACCAGAATGCCGAATACCACCGGCGACAACGCGCCGCCGATGTTTCCGGCCATGTTCATCATGCCGGAGACGGTCCCGGAGTATTGGCCGCCAACATGCATGGGCACCGACCAGGAAGGTCCAATGGTGCATTCGAGGAAAAACATCGCGGCCGTCAGGCAAAACACGGCGGTAAAGGCGCTGTCGGTCAGCGCGGCCGGCACGATGAACACCGCGCAGCCCAGCAAGCCCACGATTGCGACCAGCCGGCGTGCAAGTTTGGTGCGCCCCGTCTTCACCAGCAGCCAGTCGGTTGCCAGGCCACCGAACGTGTCGCCGACGACACCGGCCCAGAGCGGCAGCGAGGCGAAGATGCCGACCTTGAGCAAGGTGAAATGCCGATACTCGATGAGGTATGACGGCAACCAGCTCAGGAAAATCCAAAGGCAGTACACATAGGTGAAATAGGCGCACATGATGGCCCACATATTGCCGGACCGGAACAGCGTTCCCCACGGCAGTGTCGCCACGTGCGCGATCGGCGGCGGCTTGATGTTGCCCTGTTCATCGACGCCCCGGATATACGCGAGCTCGGCGCGGCTGACCGAGGGCTGCTCTTCCGGTGCGTTGCGATAGCTGAAATACCACAGCACGGACCAGAGAAGCGCGAGCCCACCGCAAATGTAGAACACCCATCGCCAGCCGAACGCCGCGATGACCGCCACCGCGAACGGCGGGGCGATGGCGGCGCCGAGGCGGCTCGCGCTGTGCGACACGCCTTGCACCAGGCCGCGCTCGTGCCGCGGGAACCAAAGCTGCATGGAGCGGGTCGCGGTCGGAAATGCGCCCGCTTCGCCGATGCCGGAGAGGAACCGGATGGCAGCGAAGGAAGCCACGCCGGTCGCCGCGGCGACACAGGCCGTCATGACTGACCAGTAGGCCATGAGGGCCGTCAACACGCGTCGTGGCCCGAACCGGTCGCCCAGCCAGCCGCCGGGGATCTGGAACAGTGCGTAACTCCAGACGAAGGCGCTGAAGATGGCGCCCATGGTGATCTTGTCGAAGCCGAATTCCTTGCTGATCACGGGCGCCGCGGTGGACATGTTGACCCGATCGAGATACGCGATGAGGTACATCAAGCTGATCAGGAACAACACGAACCAACGCTTCGTGCCGGACCGCTTTGCTGCACCATTCATGACGTTTGCCTCGGTTCCGGTCGGCAATCCCTGGACGAGCGGGATTCTGAAGGATCATGTATTAATTTTGTCTTACAAACAAGGATGTCTGATACCGAACCGCGCTAACGTCAGCTTTTGGTTGGGTCGCACGAATTTCTTCTCCGCGTTTCGCATGCCGCTCACCCTGATGCCGATGATGCTCGCGCGATCAGCATGCGCCGCGCTGCGTTCAGCGCATCCTCGGCGGCAGTGCGGCGATAATCCCACTGCGCGTCGGTATCCGGCGGGTTGACGAGCATCGTCGGGTTGGCCTCGAACAGCAGCACGTTGCCGGCTGCGTCGATGCCGAAATCCACGCCGCCGAAGTCCAGCCCAAGCGCCGCCTGGATCGAACGCAGCGCCATCATGGCTGTCTCGCCCAGCACCTGCGGCATGGTTCTGAGGAATGCGGCTTCCTCGGCCTGGTGCGCCGGGTGATCCGCCATCGCGGCGGTGAAGTAATGCACCTTCCAATGCTCGGAGATCGCCAGGTGCAACGGATACAACCGCCCGTCGATCATCATCACACGGTATTTGCGCGCGCATCCGTCGCTGCCGTACGCATTCAGATATTCGATCGCCATCAACTCGTTACCCGGCATGGCTGCCACCGCAGAAGCCAGGGCATCCGGACCACCCACATGCACGAAGTGCTTGCCGGTATGAAAGCCCGGCCGGCGCAGCAGCAGCGGAAACCCCAGGCCGTGGCTGGCGAGCGCTGCGACTGCGCCAGC
>JBEKNT010000610.1:0-3163 GCA_049522565.1 Acetobacteraceae bacterium | reverse complement strand
CCGGCGCGCTCGGCATATCCGTGCGGCAACTGCACTTGCTGTTTCAACCCACGGCAGAGAGTTTCGGCCAGTATGTGACACGGCGACGGCTGGAGGCATGCCGGGCGGCGCTGACCAGCCCCGTCGGCGCGCGGCGCTCTGTGCTCGACATCGCCTATGGCTGGGGCTTCGACAATCTTTCCACGTTCTATAGTGCGTTCAGTCGTACCTTCGGCGTTACGCCGGGCGACGTGCGTGCGGCCGCCCGGCGTGGCGGTAACTGAGGCGGATTATCGCCAGCTCGCATCTGCAACCAGGTGGCATGAACAAGCACGGCGGCCGCCGTTCCGGATGCTGATGGGGGCTTGACCCGGTCCTGCCATCGCCCGCCTGATGCGCCGCGGTCCAACCGCGCCCGCCGGAGCAGCGGCTGAACCGAGGGAGGTTCCGATGGCCGAACCGCCGCCCACCCAGGTGATCGACTGGGAAGGCCGCTACCGCGACGGCGCCACCGGCTGGGAGCGCGCCGGTCTGAACCCGAGCTTCACCGCCTGGCGCGAGTCTGGCCTGCTGGCGCCCTGCCGCATCCTGGTGCCCGCCGCCGGTCGCAGCCCGGAGCCCGTGGCCCTCGCCGAGGCCGGTTTCGCTGTCACGCTGGTCGATGCCTCACCCACCGCCGTCGCCACGCAGCGTGCCCGGCTGGAGCGGCTGCACGTGAAAGCACAGGTGACCCAGGCGGATCTGCTGCTCTGGAGCCCGGCCGCGCCGTTCGACGCGATCTACGACCAGGCCTGCCTGTGCGCCCTGCCGCCCGCCATCTGGCCGGACTACACCGGGCGGCTGCACCACTGGCTCAGGCCGGGCGGCGCTCTGTTCATCCTGTTCATGCAGTCCACCCGCGCCGGCGGTCCGCCGTTCCACTGCGACCTCGGTCAGATGCGGCTGCTGTTTCCCGCGTCCAACTGGATCTGGCCAGAGACGCTGCCTGGCACGGTCGGACATTCGCCCGGCATCGCGGAACAGCCGGCGGTGCTGCGGGCCCGCTGAAGACGGGGAGGGGAAGATGGACGGCGGCTTCGAACCAGCCTTGCAGGCGCGCACGCAGGATGTGCTCGACAACTGCACCGCCTGCGGCCGCTGCGTGGAGGTCTGTCCGATGCCCGGCCCCGCCGGCCTCGACGCGGTCGACGCCCCGGCGATCGCCGCCGGCGTGCTGGCGATCCTGCGGGGGGAAACCCCGCCCGAGGCGTCGGCGCGCTGGGCGTCGGTGTGCTCTGGCAGCGGCCACTGCATTGCAGCCTGCCCGCACGGCGTGAACCCGCGCTTCATGCTGACCATGGCGCGGCTGGCCATGCAGCGCCGCAACGACGCCGCCGCGCGCCGCAAGGATGGTTTCTCCCGATTCACCGGCATGACCACCGGGGTGCGCGTCCTGTCGCGCCTGCAACTGCCGCCCGAACTGCTGGCCCGCTTCCGTCCCGACGACGAGCCCGACGACGCCCCTCCCGACGTGGTCTTCTACACCGGCTGCAACTTGCTCAAGACGCCGCACATCGCCCTGTTGTGCTTCGACATCATGGACGCGATGGGACTGCGCTACCGCGTCATGGGCGGCCCGTCGCATTGCTGCGGCGTGTTGCAGTTCCGCGCCGGCGACCTGGCGACCTCCGGCCGCATCGCCTACCGCACGGTCGAACGGCTGGGCAGCGCCGGAGGGCGCGTGCTGACCTGGTGCCCGACCTGCCAGGTGCAGCTCGGCGAGGTGGTGACCCCCGGCCTGTCCGACCCGCTGTCGCTGACGCCGTTCCTGCGCTTCCTGGCCGAACGGCTCGACGACCTGCGCCCGCTGCTGCGCCATCCGGTGCCCAAGCGCGTCGGCCTGCACGAACATCCGGGCGTGGCCGGCGTCCCCGAAGCGGCCGAGGCGATCTTGCGCATGATCCCCGGCCTGGAGTTTGTCGATCTGGCGCAACCGCGCGTCGGCTATATGTGCAACACGCTGAACGCGCTGCCCGCGTTCAAGCGCGAGGTGCACCGCACCCAGTTGCAGGCGGCGGCGGACGCGGGCGTCACGACGCTGGCCGGCATCTACCATGCCTGCCATCGCGAGCTGTGCAGCCACGAGCGCGACTGGCCGTTCGAGGTGGTGAATTTCCTGGAGCTGGTCGGCGAGAGCATGGGCCTGACGCGGCCGGACCTGTTCAAGCGGCTGAAGCTGATGCAGGACGTCGATGCGGTGCTGGCCGATGCGGCGCCGATGATCGCGACGCACCATCTGGATCTCGACGAGGCACGTGCGGTGGTGCTGCGCGACATGCTGGGCGAGCAGCCGCTGCCGTTGATGGGGTGAATCTCCGCCGCACACCAGGTTGTTTGCTCGGAGCGGTCTGATGAGCGGTGGCATCTTGCGCCAATTCTCGGATAGCACCATATTCGGACTTAGGCCAAAACCATTGATCGGACATTTTAGTGATGAGTGACGAGACGGTTATGGTCCGTGTCTCCGAGACGGGCCGTATCAGCATTCCTGCCAAACAACGGAAAGCTGTCGGGCTGGAAGACGGTGGCGTTGCGGTTGCGCGGGTGGACAACGGAGAAATTCGTATCCGTCCCGTGCGAACTGTGCTGGCCGAGCTTCAGGCCAAGGTGCGCAGGCACTTGGCCAACTCTGGCGAGAGCGTGGACCGGTTTCTGGCAGACCGTCACGATGAAGCGTCGCGGGAAGACCGTTAGCGCCCTGCAGGAGTTTGTTCCGTGGTGATCCTGGACGCCTCGGCCATGCTGGCATTTCTGCTGGAGGAGCCCGGACAGGAACCGGTCGCCGAAGCCATCGCGACGGGAGCAGCCGCCGGCACCGCCAATCTGGCGGAGGTCATGACGGTTCTGACGCGGGGCGGCATGCCGGCCAAGGAAGCCAGCGAGGTCATCACCGAACTTCCGATTGTGCGCTTCGACATCGATCTGGACCTTGCTCTGCGAGCTGGGGCCATGATCCGGATCACCCGGCCGAGCGGCCTGTCACTGGGCGACCGGCTGTGCCTGGCGCTGGCGGCCCGGGAGGCGGCGCCGGCTCTCACCGCCGATCGGGCATGGCTGCAGGTGGCCGATGCGGTCGGGGTGAAGATCGACGTCATCCGGTAAGTGTCGCATCAGTCACCGCACCCGCACCGTGGGACTCAGCGGC
>JBEKNT010000609.1:0-3166 GCA_049522565.1 Acetobacteraceae bacterium | reverse complement strand
ATGCCTTTTCATCCGGGACGTCGTCCATCACGTTCGTGCTGTCCAGCACTGTGTCGGTCACCTTCACGGCCACGTCTCAACTACAGGCGGTCGTGAAGGCCTTGGGGATGTACATCACGGCGCTCAAGGTGGTCGTGGCAACCTACACCGGACCGCTGCCAGCAGCCGCAGTGACGATCGCATAAGGGGGCTCCGATCCAATGGAAGCCCACAACGATCCAATTGCGGACCGGATCCCGCCCGACCCGGCATCGCATACGTGGCTCGTTTTCTCTATCGGCAGAATCATCTCTGGCCTGGACGAAGTGCGGAACGGCATGGTCCAGATACGTGATGATGTGCAAGGCTTATGGACCTCGCACAGCGACCTGCGCGCCGATGTGGCCGGCGTGATCGCCAAGATCGACGCAGCCAATACCCGTATTCGCCAGGTCGAAGCGGACGTAGGCCCACTGGTCTCTCTGGGGTCCAGGGTCACTGCCTGCGAAGCCGCCATCTCCGAAATGCGGCCAGCATTCGAGAAGACACGGGATGCGTGGACACGATTCCGCGGCGCGGTTTTCGTGATCGCTGGAATTGCTATCGCTCTCGGGTGGCTCGCCAGCTTTGCCCGCGACCTGGTCACCGTGAAGCTCGGGCTCAAATAGCCTTCAGAAGACAGACCGTTTCGCCAGCGCTGTCAGCCGACGAGGCGGTCCAATCTCGTACAACCCAACAACAACTGAGGAAGTTCATGGTCGTAATGACCTTTCGGGCTTGGCTGACGCGCAAGCTGGCCGAGCCGACCACCATCCATGGCGTCAGTGTGCTCTGCGCCCTCGGAGCGGGCTTGGGAACCTGGTACTCGACAAAGAGCCCCGCACAGGCCGTCGCTGCGACTGGGGGCGCATACAGCTTCGTCGCCATCGCAATGCACGATAAGAGCGCCGATCGCCCGAGTGTCGAGCAACTGATGTCCGACGCCATGACGGCGGTCGCGCAGAAGCATGTCGAGGCAATGCTGCCGCAGATCCTCAACGACGTGAGGATCGTGTTCGACCCGCCGGCGCCCGCTGTAGCAGCGGCACCGGCGGCTGCGCCCGCCACCGTGGCAGGAGTAGCTGCAATGCCAGCCGTCGCGGCGGCGGCCCCTGCTCCGGCGGCCGCTGCGCCGGCCGCTCCGGTGCAGCCTGGCGCCTAACACCCAAGACCGGCGCCTACGCCGGGGCACGTAGGCACATGCCGAGCGCGGCGGTTCCCGCGCACCACTGACAATTTGGAGATCCCACTGATGCGATCCTTCATCGCAGCGGTCGGCGGCGTCTGTGCGCTGGCCTCCGCCGCATGCGGCCTGTCCGGCTGCGCCGAATACAACGCCGCCGTGTCGGCCGGCACGAACTATGCGTCAACCCAGGTCACCGCGCAGAAGGAGAATATCCAGGCGCTGAATGACGTGGCTGCGAAGGCGCTGGCTGCCAGCCTGTGCGCGGTTCCGTATGGCGAGCTGGTCCGCAACGGGTCCGGCAACCCGAACTTTCCGACAGCCGTCATCGAAGCGTGCGGTGGCCCGAGCGGCTACACCCTGGTGCACAATGCGAGCACGGCGACCGCGACGACCACCATCCCGACTACGGTGGTGCCGACCTCGGCCGCTGGTCAGACGGGCGCCGCGGCAGGCGCCGCGACCACCAGTCAGTGATCGACGCGCGCCAGGCGCTGGCGCTCTCCATATTGGCGGGAGGGGCATACGCGGCCTCTCCCGCCGGTCTGGTGGTTGACGCCGGCGATGACATCCGCGCCGTCCTGACTGAGATGGACGGCAATCTTGTGGTTGCCGGCCGCGGCACTGAGATCGAAAGCGTCCGCAACTGGTTCACTGATTTCGACGCGATTCCTGAGTGGCATGACTCGCTCGGGTTCGTCCCTCGCGGCTTCCTGCAAGCGGCACTCCGTCTCATGCCGCTGCTGGCAACGCACGTCGCCGGTCGGCGCGTGATCTTCACCGGGCATAGCCTGGGCGGATCCCTCGCCATCTTGCTGACGGCCCTGCTGGCGGCCGAGGCAATTCCGCCGGTCGCCTATGCAGCCTTCGAACCAGCCCACACCGGCGGGGCTATGTTAACCCGCGTTCTGTCCCCGATCCCTGGCTTGATCACCAGGTTCGGCGACGACCCTGTCCCTGACCTTCCGCCCATGTACGAGCACCCATGCGCAGTGACGGCGATCGGGCATGCGATGCCTAACCCGATCGACTGCCACTCCATTTCCCGCGTCATCGCCTGGTTCCAGGCGCAGCAACAGAAGGTGGCAGCATGACAGCCCTGGACAGCCTACAGGCGCCCCTGCGCGCCGTGGCGCCGCATCTATCGGCGGGCGCCTTGGCAGTGTGGACGGATGCCCTGACGCCGCCTATGCACAGCTCTGGCATCGTCACGCCGCGGCGCGTCGCAATGTTCTGCGGCCAGGTCGCCGTGGAGAGCGAAGGCTTCTCCGTTCTGGTGGAAAACCTGAACTACTCGGCGGACCGGCTATGCCAGGTGTGGCCGTCCCGGTTCCCGACCCTGGAAGCCGCGGCCCCGTATGCTCGCAACCCGGAGGCCCTGGCCGACCTGGTCTATGCTGGCCGCATGGGTAATGGGGCGGCCAGCACTGGTGATGGGTGGCGGTTCCGCGGCGAGGGGCTGATCGAGCTGACCGGCCGCGAGCTCGACGCGAGGTTTGCAGCGGAGTGCGGCAAATCTCTGGACGATGCGTTGGTGTGGATGAAGACGCCTGCCGGCGCTGCTGCATCTGCGTGCTGGTTCTGGACGATGACCGACCACCGGCCCACGCTAAATGCCCTGTCGGATAGCTGGCAGATCAGTGAGGCGACGAGGACCATCAACGGCGGCGAAACCGACGCATCAACGCGGCTGCTACTGTGCAACCGCGCCCTGCAAGCGCTGGGTGCCAAATAGCCCCTGCTGCAACAAGACACCTGCCAAGAGCCCCCGGGGAAGCTCGGGGGCCTTTCGCGTTTCTGGGGTATGGGGTCTGGTGACCCCTAGGTGGTGCGTCAGTTTGAGTGTCCGCAAAGGGTGAGGAGCAGGCATTCGGCGCTGGGACCCTGTCCGGAGGTTCCTGACCCAATGCGGACCTGCGCCATGCGCTAGGCATACCACCCTTCCTGACCCGTAGCGGCCACTGC
>JBEKNT010000608.1:0-3196 GCA_049522565.1 Acetobacteraceae bacterium | reverse complement strand
CGCCACGCTGGCTGGCGACGCACGGACACGGGCAACGCGCCCTCGATCTGCTGCAACGGATGGGCCTGCGCACGGTGCCGCTCGAGACCCTGAGCACCGACGCCGCGAGCGACACCCACAGCGACCCGTTCGGCATCATCTTCCGATCATTCCCCGGCCGGGTCATCGCCTCGATGATCTGCTTCATCGCGTTTTTCGGCGTCGCGCTTGGTCTCGGCGCGTGGCTGCCCAACATGCTGGCCACCACGCATGGATTCACCATCAACAAGTCGCTGGGTTACACGGTTGGCATGACCCTCGCTTTCCCTTGCGCCAGCGGGTTCATGATGTATGCGCTTGAGCGGTTTGGCCGGAAGAAGACGGCGGTCTCCGCGTTCGTGCTGGCCGGGCTGGCTGCCGTGGTGTTTGGTTTCGTCGAGTCGGACCTGATGTTTTTCGCGGCCGGGTTCGTGATGATCTTCTTCATCCAGCTCGCCGGAAATTCGTCGCAGATCTTCATCTCGGAGGTGTTTCCGACCAATGCCCGCGCAACCGGCTTTGGCCTCGCCCAATCGGCCGGCCGTATCACCACCGCCGGCGTCATCCCGGGGATTCTGATTATCCAGCACAATTACGGGTTTGCCGCGGTATTCGTGGCGATCGCGGTGTCGCTGGTGATCGCCGCCGTCGCGGTGACCCGGGTCGGGCCGGAGGCACGCGGCCTCGCCCTGGATGCCGTCGCCCCGCCGACGGGGTGAGACCGCCCGGCGATTTCCCGGCGGCGTGGAGCGGGTGAAGGGAATCGAACCCTCGTATGCAGCTTGGGAAGCTGCCGTTCTACCATTGAACTACACCCGCCCAAGGGGACGACCAATGCCGGGTAGTCTAACCGCGCCGGGTTGACGGCGCAATCGCCCCTGCCTAGGGTGCCCCCCGCCGGGATCGTCCCGGCCCTCGTGATTTGTCCGGCCGGATTGCGGCGAGGTAAAACAAGCGCGCTAAAGAGGCCAGCGTCAGACCCAACTCTTTCGGGTCAACGCTGCTCCCATCGGTCGGGCCAGTTGCAAAGGGCCCAGACGCATGACCGCCGATCCCACCAAGTTCCGCCCCGCCACCAGGCTCGTGCACGGCGGCGTCAACCGCAGCCAGCACGGCGAGACCGCCGAGGCGCTGTACCTCACCTCCGGCTATGTCTACGACAGCGCAGAGCAAGCGGAAGGGACTTTCGCCGGCACGGTTGAGCATTATCAATATTCGCGCTTCGCCAACCCGACCCTCACCATGCTGGAGGATCGGCTGTGCCTGATCGAGGGCGCCGAAGCCTGTCGCACCACCGCCACCGGCATGGCCGCGGTGAACGCGGCCTTGCTCGCGCACCTGAAGGCGGGCGACCGCGTCGTGGCGTCGCGCGCGCTGTTCGGTTCGTGCCACTGGATCGTGTCCACCCTGCTGCCGAAATTCGGCATTCGCAGCGAGTTCGTCGACGGCGGCAATCTGGACCAGTGGCGCGCGGCGCTGGCGACTCCGGCGCAACTGGTGCTGCTGGAAACGCCGTCCAATCCGATGCTGGAAATGGTGGACCTGCCGGCTGTCGCCGCGCTGGCGCACCAGGCAGGCGCCATTGTGGTGGTGGACAACGTGTTCGCCACGCCGCTGTTGCAGCAACCGTTGCAGATGGGGGCCGACGTGGTGGTGTATTCCTGCACCAAGCACATCGACGGCCAGGGTCGCGTGCTCGGCGGCGCCATCCTGGCGAATCGCAAATGGATCAACGACACGCTGCAACCGTTCATCCGCAACACCGGTCCGGCTCTGTCGCCGTTCAATGCGTGGCTGCTGCTGAAGGGGCTGGAGACTTTAGCGCTGCGGATCGACGCCGGCTGCCGCGCCGCCGCCGCGATTGCCGATTTCCTCGCCGAGCTGCCGGGCGTAAGCCGCGTCTGGTATCCGACGCGCGCCGACCATCCGCAGCACGGCCTGGCCATGCGACAGATGAAGGGCGGCGGCACCGTTGTCACCTTCGAAGTCGTCGGTGGCAAGGACGCGGCGTTCCGCGTGATGAACGCGTTCCGGTTGATCGCGGTGTCGAACAATTTGGGTGATTCGAAATCGCTCGCGACGCATCCCGCGACCACCACGCATATGCGCATCGGGGCGGAGGAGCGCGCGAAACTCGGAATCAGCGATGGCGTGATCCGCGTGTCGATCGGGCTGGAGGATCCGGACGATCTGAAGGACGATCTGGCGCAGGCGCTCGCCACGATAGCACCGGAGGCGACGGCGCGCGCCGCGGAATAGGGGGCTCCGCTGCGGGCCTGACCACGGCTCACTCTCGCCATGCTTCGCTGGCAGTCAGCAAGCAAGCTTGCAACACGGAGAAGGCCGAGAACCACGGAGCGCCACGGAGACGATAATCATGGCGCTGCGCGCGCCGGGACGAGCCTCCGTGGCTCTCGGACGTCTCCGTGCTAGAAGCTTCCTGTCATCGCCCCGCGTACCGAGGATGCAAACCATGCGGCTGTCCGACATCGCCCAGGTGATCCGCAGCAAGAACGCAGGTCCGCGGCGGCTGACGCTCGACCTGATGTTCGCCACCGACGCCGACTATCAGCGCGTCGTGCAATCCCCCGCGTTGGGGCGGGAGAAGCTTGCGGCGCTGTATCGGTTACCGGAGGACGACGTGACGGTGATCCCCTACCCGGTCGGCCGCGCCATCAAGATCGTGCTGGCGCGAAAGATCATGGCGGGCGACCCGGGCGACTTCGACGTCTACGGCGCGCAGCAGCACGCGCCGCTGCTGGGGGTAGAGATATGACGAGGCGACGCATGTACTGCTCCCTCCTCCCTGGTGGGGGGTTGGAGTTCCTCGCCACCCTCCCAACGCGCCGGTTCGTGCCATGAGTGCCTCGTCCCGCGTGCTCGACGCACTCCGCCGCAACCGCCGGCCGATGCGGCTGGTCGGTGCCTCCGGGCAGCTTGGCTATGGCGTGCCCACGCCGGCGTTCGATGCCGCACTCGCCCGCCAGCCGGATTTGATCGGCGCCGATATGGGCTCGATCGACATCGGCCCGACCTATCTCGGCAAAGGCGAGATGGCGACCGCGCCGGCCGCCACGCGGCGCGATCTGCGCAAGCTGCTGCACGGCGCGCGGGGGCAGAACATTCCGCTGGTGATCGGCTCGGCCGGATCGGCCGGCGCCGCGCCGCATCTGGACGC
>JBEKNT010000607.1:0-3208 GCA_049522565.1 Acetobacteraceae bacterium | reverse complement strand
CACGGACCCAGGCTGTGCGCACCCTTCCCCCCGACCCCCACCCTCAAGGGGAGGGGGAGAATTCTGCCCCAGCCGCCGCTCGTCCTGACGCCTATGGGCACACCCCCGGCCGGATGTCTCTCGGGTCCGATCATAGCCCTGCCAACTTGGATTTTGAAACCGCTTCGGCGTTCATGACGCGTTCTCCACCTTCGCCGATCACGGCGAACGGCGCCCAGAAGAACGGATGGGCAATTTCCGGCGGCAATCCCTTGCCGGCATCCGCCAGCATCGCGAGCTGCGCGTCGCGCAAGGAACCGGCCACCCCGAGTGCCGGATTCTCCTTCATGCGCCGTAAGGTATCCGCCACCAGGAAGGCCGCCACCTGGTCGTTCACCGACCAATGCGTCACCAGCAGCGAACGCGCGCCAACATAGAAGAAGGCGCGGGCCAATCCGGACAGGCTCTCGCCCGCCGTCGTGCCGCCGGGACCGCCCGAGTTGCATGCCGACAGGATCACCAGGTCGGCGTCCAGATCCAGCCCGACCAGTTCCGATGCGGTCAGCAGCGCACCCGTGGCATCGGGGGCGCCCGGCGGGTCGGACGTCACGATCGCCGGCTCGGTCTGACAGTTCAAATCTGTCGGCAGCAGCGCGTGCGTGGCAAAATGCAGGATCCGGTAGTTCTTCAACGGCGTCTTCAGCACCGACTCGGCGGTGAACGCCTGGCCAAGCAATTCGTCCGTGGGACTCGCTCCCAGCAGGTCACGGGCCGCGCTCAGCTCCTTGCTGGCGTAGGGCAGCAGCGGCAGGCCGGCGAACAGGCGCGCGCTGTCCGCGCAGGTCGCGCCGGGGAAGCTGCGTTGCGCCTGCGCCAGGGTCACCGGCTTGAAGTCGCCGAAGCCGAACCACGGTTTCGATGCGCGGGAGCCAGCGGCGATCTTGCGCAGGCTGACGAAGTTGCTGGGCGCCGGCACGTGCGCCAGGGTGAACTGCCGCGCCAGCCACGGTGCCTCCGCCAGGTGCGTCGCATCGGCCGGCCCGGTCAGCATGGTTTCGAACGGCAGCGACAGCAGCGGACCGCTCGGCGCCACCACCATCGCCTTCACGCCGTCGAGCTGCGGCGCCACGCCGCCCAGCGTCAGCTTGTAAATCTGCGTCGCGTCGGCGATGTCGAACGGCGGCAGGCCGGCGGTGGTCAGCTCGATGCCTTCGCGGATCCGCTTCACCAGGCCGGCGATCTGGGGCAGGCCCGCGTCGATCCTCGACACCGTGATGGTGTTGTTGCGCAACAGGATCACCCAGCCGTCCTGGTCCGCCAGGGCGATCGCCGCGAACGCCTCGCCGGGATGCAGGGCGGTGAACACCTCCTGCGCCGAAACCACCTGCTGCACGAGCTGGCCGTAGTTCGGCGAGGCTGCCTGCAACGCGGCGTCGGCGTCCGCCAGTTTCGCCCGCGTGTCGTCGATCTGCTTGTCCAGCGCGGCCGCCTGGGCGACGATTTCCGGATTGCTCGGCGCACCCTGCCGCTGCGCCTGCGTCAGGTCGTCGCGCTGGCTGTACAGGGTGTCCAGCTTGCCCTTCAGGTCGCGCTGCAGGCGGATGGCTTCGCCGACCTTCGGGTTACGCGTATTCTCCGCCAGGGTCGCGCTGGCCTGGGCGATCTGCTGGCTGGTGATGCCGCCCTGCGCCAGTTGCGCCGCGGTGAACATCTCCGCCAGCAGCTTCTGCGCCTGGTCCTTCTGCTGGTCCGCCGCCGCGGCATAGACATCGAGGCACGGCGCCATCAGGTCCGGCGTGGTGCCCGCCTTCAGCGCCGTCAGCGCTGTCACCGCGCCGTGGCAGAGCGGCAGTGCGTCGGCGCCATGGCCGGTACGCAACAGCTCGCGCGCGTGCAGCAGATAGGTTTCCGCCAACGGCTTCGATCCGGGCAGTGCCCGGCCGAACGCCGCTGTCGATTCCTGGAGTTCCGCCAGCGCCTGGGCATCCTGGCCTTGCGCCGCCGAGGTCAACGCGGTGGAGCGGTACAGCCTGGCATTGACGATCGGCCGCGCCAGTCCGTTGGCACGCGCCAGGTCGCTCGCCGACTTCAATAGCGCGTCGGCGTCGGCGGGCTTGCCGAGCACGCGCAGCACCACGGCACGGTTGCGGCGCACCTCGATAAGCCCCAGCAGGGCCGATTGCGCCCGCGGGTCGGTGAGCAATGCCTCGTCAGGTGCGATGGAGCTGGTCGCAACGGAGTGGACGAAGGCGAGATGGCTGCTAGGCGCTGCCGGCTTCGCCTTCAGGGCGTCCTCCGGCACCTCCGCCGCGTAGCGCGCATCCGCTTGCGTCAGCAGGGTCAGCGCCTCCTCCAGCTTGCCCTGGTTCATCGCGTCCAGCCCGCGATAGTGCAGCAGCCGCGCCGGCGCGATGGCCTCGGCGGAGGCCGGCACCAGCTTGCCCGCCTGGACGAACAGCGCATCGGCTTCGGCGAAGCGGCCTTCGTTGGAAAGCTGCATCGCCAGCGACATCATGGTCAGCGCGGTGTTCGGATTGTCCTTGCCGAGCAGTTTCTGCTGTAGCGCCAGGGCGGCCCGGAAGGCGCTTTCCGCCGCGCCCGTGTTGTCCGCCAGATTGGCGCGGGTGCCCGCCGTCATGAGTTCGTCGAACTGCCCCACATCGCCCGAGCTGAACGCCTGCGCCGCCAATCGGCTCGCCAGCAGCGCGTCCGCGGCCGAACTCACCGGCGCCGCGTCCGGCCGCATCACCCCGGCCAGCACGCCGACCGAGCGCTCCATGACGCGTGCCGCGGGCAGCACCCCGTCGGCGTACCAGATCGTGCCGTTGACCTGGGCGACCATCGCCACGTGCGACCAGCCGCCGACCAGGCGGGTGCACTGCATCATCTCGGCCGGGTTGCTGCCGAGGATGGTCGTCGCCGTGGGTTGGTCGCAACGGAACCGCGTGTCGATCGAGACGCGCCAGGGGCTGACGGTGGCGAGTTGCAGAAGTTGCGCGTTGCCGGCCGGCCCACCGGAGCGTACCCGCGCGCTCGGCTCCTGCCAGGTCCCGCAATACACCGCGGCCGAGTCACCCGTGCTCGCCGACTGCGTGCAGTCCTCCCCCACGGCATTCTTGCCGATCGAGACCTGCGCCGCGGGTTTCCCGGTGCCGACCGCGCCATGCACATAGGCATCCGGCGGCGGCGTTTCGCAGCCGGCCACCGGCAGCAGCAGAAGCAGCAGGGC
>JBEKNT010000606.1:0-3217 GCA_049522565.1 Acetobacteraceae bacterium | reverse complement strand
ACCGTCGGGTCAAGCTCGATCACACGGTCTTCAGCAGGGTCTGGATGTCGGGCTTGCCACTCGGCAGCAGCGGCAGCGTGGCCAGCGCGACAATACGCGATGGCAGCATGAACGTCGGGAAGGCGTTGCGCAGCATCGCCCGCAATGCCTCCTCCTGACCGGCGTCGGGACCCGGCCGCAGCACCACGAAGGCGAGCAAGGTCACTTGGTCCCCCTGGCGTCTCGGCACGACTGCCGCTTGCAACACATGCGGCGAGTGCCGCAGGGCGGTCTCGATCTCCGCCGGCTCGACCCGTTGGCCGTTGATCTTCACCATGCGGTCCTTGCGGCCCAGCACCACGAACACCCCGTCTGCGGTCCGCCGCGCCATGTCGCCGGTATGATAAATGCGCTTTGCCGGGTCGCGTGGATCGCTGAGCAAGCGCCCGGGGACACAGCCTCCGTCTCGCCATTCGCCCAGCGCGTTGTAGCGACTGCGGATGACCAGCTCGCCGACCGAGCCGCTGGGACAGGAGGCGCCGTCGTCGTCGACGATCATCGCCTCGGTGTCGAACATCAACACTCCGGCGGGAACCCGCAGCGGATCGAAGTCATCCGCCTGGCGTGCGTACCAAACCGTGCCGCACGACTCGGTCGAGCCATAGAACGACAGGATGCGGCAGCCTTTCGGCAGGCCGGCAAACAGCAGTGCGAGGTCGCTGCGCAGCAGTGGCTCGCCATAGGTGGTGACGTTGCGGACCCGGGCCAGGGCCGCGGCTGCACCCGGCAACTGCATGATGGTCCGCAGCAGTGATGGGCTGGCCCGCAGGTTCGTGATCGGCCGGGAGTGGACGATGTCGAACAAGCCGCGGAAGCCATGCCGCTTCAGGTTGAATGTCTGAAGTGACGCGCCGACGAGCGGAAACGCCAGATGGGTGATGATACCGCCCAGCGTGGCCGGCGATTCGATCCCCAGACCGCGGTCGTCCGGTCCTATATGAATGGCGTCGATGTTGACTGCGACGCGATGCAACATGGTACGTTGGCTGTGCACGATGGCCTTGGGCCGGCCAGTGCTGCCCGAGGTGCACAGGATGAAGGCCGGTGCGTCCAGGTCGAGGCGGTTTTCCGGCGCTGCCTCCGGCCCTGCCGCAACGAACGCCGCGTCGATGGCGAGCCGTGGCACCTCCGCAGCGGTCGCATGGGCGCCGCTGGCGGCCTCGACCAGCAGAAGAGTTGTGCCGGTTTCGCGGATCAGAGTCTCGTTGCGTTCATGCGGGACCTGCGCATCCAGCAGCACGCAGGGCCGCCCTACGCCCAGGCAGGCGAGCGCCGCCACCAAGTATGCGGCACCGCCCGGCAGCAGCAGCCCCACCGGACCCGGCGGCCCGGGCGCGGCCCGCAGCATCCGCACCAGATGCCCGGTGGTCCGCAAGATCTCCCCATAGGTCATGGTGCGCGTGCCGTCGTCAAACATGGTCCGGCCTGCGGCGCGTGCGACAGTGTCGCGCAGCGTATCCAGGACTGGCCGCTGAAGCAGATGCGGACTGACCGGCGTGAAATGCGGGTCGGCCGCGCCTCCGTAATCCGGCGGGATGTGCGGCGTGGCCAGCCATCCGTCTCGATCGATCATCGCCTCACCGTCGTTGGTCACGCAGTGCCGGCGGCCGCCGATATGCGTTTGTCTATCGTATCGCGTGCGGCATCTGGTGCAACGCAGGGACGCCGCCGCCGGCAGGCCTCTCCAAGCGAATGTCCGCAATGGTTCGAATCCGGCGGTTCCCGCCCGGGCGGCCCGGCTGCCGCCGCTCCGGGCGGACACCTTGCATGCAAACGGCCCAACCGTCGGACGGCTGTCAGCCGCGTCAGCCGAACCGGTCGAAGCGCGTGCGAGGCCGGGTCAGCCGGCCAGCATGATCGCCGTACGCAGGCGACACCGCCGGCTCGAACCTTCTCCTGCTTCGTGGCAGAGGGTTTCCCCCGTCCTCGATGCGTGGGACCTTCCCTCTCTCCCGCCCCACACCATACCGGATACCAGATGTCCGAACCCTTCACGCTGACCGAAACCGACCTGGAGGACGTCGCCACCGGCGCCTGGATCCTTGGCACCGGCGGCGGCGGCGATCCGTATTTCTCCATGCTGGAAACCAAACTGCTCTATGAACGCGGCGCGCGGGTCAGCGTGATCGATCCGCTGTCGCTCGATGACGACGACCTGATCTGCTGCGTCGGCAAGATGGGTGCGCCGCTGGTGACGCAGGAGAAGCTGGGCGACGGCGAAGCCATCGCCGAAACCATCCGCCGGATGGAGGCGTATCTCGGCCGTCGCTTCAAGGGTGTGATGATCTGGGAAATCGGCGGTGCCAACGGCTTCCAGGCGATCCTTGCCAGCGCCATCCTCGGCCTGCCGGTGGTCGATTGCGACGCCATGGGCCGCGCTTTCCCGCAAGCCGACATGACCACCTTCGCGATCTGCGACCTGCCCGCCTACCCATGGACGATGGTCGATATCCGCCGCAATTCGATCATCTTCACCGAGGCCGAGGACTGGTCCTGGATGGAGCGCATGACCCGCCGCGCCTGCACGGTGTTCGGCTCGGTCGCCGCCACCTGCAAGGCGCCGCGCACCGGCCGCGAGGTGAAGACCTGCACCGTGCTGCACACGCTGTCCAAGGCCCTGCGCCTCGGCCGCATCGTGCGCGAGGCGCGGCGCACCCACCATGACCCGGTGCAGGCGATCCTGCACGCGGAACGCGGCGTGGCCCTGTTCCGCGGCAAGGTCAGCGACGTGCAGCGCCGCACCAGCGAGGGCTGGCTGCGCGGCACGTTGCAGATCGACGGCCTGGACGCCCACGCCGGCCACGTCTTCCAACTCGAATTCCAGAACGAGTACGCCATCGGCCGCGAGGACGGCGAGGTGCGCGTCACCGTGCCCGACCTGATCTGCGTGCTCGACAGCGTGTCGGGCGAGGCGATCGGCACCGAAACGGTGCGCTACGGCCAGCGCGTCACCGTCGTCGGCCTGCCGGCCCCGGCGATCCTGCGCACCCCCAAGGGGCTGCAACACGTCGGCCCGCGCGCCTTCGGCTACGACCTGGAGTTTCGCTCGTTGTTTCCGGCCGCGGATGGAGGGGCGGCCTGTGCTCCCCCTCCCCTTGAGGGCTTGGGCCGCGAAGCGGACCAAGGTTGGGGGGAGGGGTGCGAGCACCGACGAACCCCTCCCCCCAACCTTGGTCCG
>JBEKNT010000605.1:0-3228 GCA_049522565.1 Acetobacteraceae bacterium | reverse complement strand
CGCGATCTGCTTGCCTGATCGCTCGCCGCTGCCGTATACGCAACGATAGCGCGTCCGGAGGGGGAGCATCGGCATGGCCGGCAGTCTCGACTTCTTCTTTTCGCTCGGCAGCACCTACACCTACCTGACGGCGATGCGCATCGAGGCGGTGGCGGAAGCGGCAGACGTGACCGTGCGCTGGCGGCCGTTCAGCGTGCGCACGATCATGCGGGAACAGAACAACATTCCGTTCACCCACAAGCCGATCAAGACGCGCTACATGTGGCGCGATATCGAACGCCGCGCCGCGCGGCACGGCATCGCGTTTGCCGGTTTGCCGCATTATCCCAACGATGGCGACCCGATCGCCAACCAGCTTGGCATCATCGCCGCCGACGAAGGCTGGTGCCCCGCCTACACCAAGGCGGTCTACCGCAACTGGTTCCTGGACGATAAGGACCCGGGTGACCGGGAGACTCTACGCAGCATCCTGCTGAGTCTCGGCAAGGACCCGGTAGCGTTGCTGGAGCGCGCCGGTTCGCCCGACTTGCAGGAACGCTATGCGGCGCAGACCGACGTCGCGCGGCAGGCCGGCATCTTCGGCTCGCCGACCTTCATGGTCGGGGAAGAAATGTTCTGGGGCGACGATCGGTTGGAGGAAGCGCTGGACTGGTGCCTGCGGCACGCTACAGCCGCCGCACCGGGAGCGTAACGGCCATCCCGACGATCGTGCAGGAGAAGCACGCCACCAGCAGGAACACGCCACGGAACGCGGCGCCGATCTCGTCCTGCACCAGCGCCAGCTGATCGGCGGGCAGCAGCGCCAGCACCGCCGGCCCGCGCCGCACCATCTCGAAGAACAGGGTTGCCGCGTGCGGATCGCGCAAGCTCAGGACACCGAACAGCACGGCGCCGGCCGCCGCCGCACCGAACGCGGAACCCAACGAGCGCGACAGTTGCACCGACGCCGCGGCGGAGCCGAGCTGGTGCGGGCCGGCCACGTGCTGCACGATGATCTGCGCCGTGACCATCGCCGTGCCCTGGCACACCCCGCCGGCGGCGAGCAACCAGGCCAACTGGGTATTGCTCAGCACCGGCGCCCAGACCGCGGCGGCGGCCAGCGTGCAGGCGGTGATCGCCAGGCCGAACGCGGGAAACACCGTGGTGCGTCCGGTCCAGGAAATCAGCCAGCCGGTCAGCACCGAACCCACGCTGGTGCTGACGGTCATCGGGATCAGCAGCAGTCCCGACTGCGCCGGCGAGGCGCCGGTCACGATCTGATAATAGATCGGCAGGAACGTCACCATCGCGGTCAGCGAGGCGCCGGAGCAAGCGCCCAAGACGTCGGCGCGCCAGAATGCCGGCAGGCGCAACAGCGATGGCGCGAGCAATGGCGCGCGCACGTGCTGCTGTTGCCACAGCAGGGCCGCGAAAGCCGCGCCAGCGAGCAATAGCAGACCGGCCATGCCGGGCAAGGCGGCGGGGGTCAGTTGTTGTAATTCGGACACGGCCAGCAGCAGCGGCACGATGAACAGTCCGAGCAATAGCATGCCGCCTGCGTCGAAGCTCGCGGGGCCGCGGCCGCGCGCACCCTCGGGCAGTCGCAGCACCAGCAGTATCGCCAATGCGCCGAGCGGCAGATAGGCCAGGAACACCGCGTGCCAGCCGAACCATTGCGTGATCAGCCCGCCGCCCACCGGGCCGAGCGCGGAGCCGGCGAAGATGCACGACGAGAGGTAGCCCTGGTAGCTGCCGCGCCTGCGCGGCGGCACATGCTCGCCGACCAGCGCCTGCGACAGCGTCATCAGTCCGCCGCCGCCCAGTCCCTGCAGCACGCGCGCGGCCAGCAAGGCGTTGAAGCTGCCGGACAGCGCGCACAGCACCGCCGCGAGCATGAATATCGCGAGCGCAAGCAGCATGGTGCGCCGGCGGCCGACCATGTCACCGAGCCGGCCGTAGGCGGGCGTGGCGATGGTGCTGGCGATCAGGTTCGCGACGACGAGCCAGGACAGCCGTTCCACGTTGCCGAACGAGGCCGCGATCGCCGGCAGCGCGGTCGCCACCACGGTGCCGTCGGCGGCGGCCAGGAACACCGGCAGCATGATCGGCGGCACCACGGTGAAAAACAGGTTGCGTCGTGGCACGGCAACCGGTGGCGGCGCCGGTCGGTCGACAACGCCGGTCACCCGGCGTGCACCCGGACGGCGCGCGCGGCGAGCCGGCCGCGCCAGATGAGGAACATGCGTCGTTTCCCTCCCGCTTCGCGCCGGGCGCGAGTGGTGGCACGATGGCGGCTGGATTTCGCTACGGCAAGGAGGCCGTCCGATGAACGATGCACCCACCATCGCATCCGCCCCGTCGCTGGATGCCAAGGCGATCGCCGACCTGGCAGAACAATTGTCGCAGTTGCTGCGGCTGCGGACATTCCCGATCGGGATGCGAGGCTTCGCCGATCTGGAGGCGATGGCGAACGTGCCCGGGCTGCGCCGGCCGCCGAAGGGAAAGACATTTTCCACCTGCCAGTTGGTGACGCAGGCGCGCATGGCCGGGTTCACCCTGGGCATCACCACCGAGAACATCCCGGAGTTCTCCAGTTGCAGCAGCGTGATCGGACTGGACGCGCCGGGCGAGATCTACACCTCCGGCCGCAAGATGGAGGGCGTGTGGTTCGAAAACCGCGCGGCGGCAGCGGCACATCAGGCCGGCATGTCGCGCGTGGCGCCGGGGACGTTCAAGGGGATGGTGGTGGCGCCGTTGCGTGCGGCGCGGCTCGATCCGCCGGACATCTGCCTGTTCTACGGCAATCCGGCGCAGATGATCCTGTTCATCAACGGGCTGCAATGGCGCAACTACCAGCGCTACGACTTCAGCATCAGCGGCGAGAGCGCGTGTGCGGATTCGTGGGGCCACGCGTTGAAGACGCGCACGGTCAGCCTGTCGATCCCATGCTACGCGGAACGCCGCTACGGCGCCGTCGCCGACGATGAGATGCTGATGGCCTGTCCGCCGGAGGATCTGCAACGCGCGGTGACGGGACTGCATGGCTTGTCGAAGGCGGGGCTGCGGTACCCGATCATGCCGTTCAGTCCGCAGGCGGAACCGGCGGAGGGCATGGCGAAGAGCTACGCGGGGAAGAGCTGAGCGTTCCTTGTCATGGCTGGGTCAAGCCCTTTGGGCATCAGGCTAAACCTGATGCGGAGAAGAGTTCTCCCCCTCCGCTTGAGGGAGGGGGTTGGGGGGTGGGGTGCG
>JBEKNT010000604.1:0-3235 GCA_049522565.1 Acetobacteraceae bacterium | reverse complement strand
GCAGGTAACGGTCGCGGCGCCGGCGCATGCCGCGCGGCACACGGCGCGCAACGGCAAGCGATGTGCCGTCCTTCGGATTACGCCCGTCGCTGTAGATGCGGGCGCCAAGGGCCAGAATGCCGTTGGGTCGCCCCACAGCGTCGAGCGTCAGCGCCGCCCAACCGATGGAGTTGGTACCAACGTCGAGGCCAAGGCGATAGATTTGGTTCATGTCACCCCCTGGCGGGTTACGACGACCCTCGCGAAAGGTCGCCGCCCGACTCGGGGTTGGAGGCCGAATCGGACCCGCCAGATAAAGTTGGCACGTTGCAATACCAGTGGTCCAGATAAATCGTCCCCTCTGTGCCACTCCGACTGCTTGCGCCATCGTCCCCGGCCGGGTATGTTGCGGCTAGGCGCGACTGCGAGTGGCACAGAGTTGCGGCTGGCGCGCGATCTCCTATCGGCTGCTGGTACTTTACCGCAGGTGTGACAGCCCGCGCCCGTCCGTTCGCCACGTTGATAGATTCCCCGCATGCGACTTTCCCTTGGTCCGGGAATGAAACTTGTGGATGGGTAGCCATGGCCCGCCATTGGCTAACTTTAGACTTGAAATCGTAGCGAAATCGCTCTAAACACGCAATCGCGTCCGTATCAAATATTTAGCCGATAGGAGATCGCGCGCCGTCAGCGATGGCCTCCGGGCCTAGCAGCCGTTAACAAGCCTTCAGGGCACAAAATCGAAGGGCAGCCTCCGGGCTGCCCTTCTGCTTTGTAGTGAGCAGTATGTACAAGTCAGCTCCGGAGTAATGGGCGGCGACCCCCGCGCGGTGACGCACCCTTGCTACTCCAGACCCCCCGCCAGCCACGCCCGTGCGCAAGCCTGGATCGGCCCGCCGCAGCCCGGCCGCGGCCCATCCCCAATCTCGCTCCCGACCGCCGCCAACAGCATCGTCGTCAGCCGCCGCGCGGTCGCCCGTACCTCCATTTCCCCCGCCGGCTCGAACCACAGCAGCGCGTCACCGACCGCCCCCACCGCGGCCAGCGCCAGGGCGGCCACCAGCGAGCCCTTCGCTTCCGGCACAAGCTGCACCAGCGGCTCGCCGAGCAAATCCAGCAGGACACGGTAGCGCCCCCGCACCATCTCCCGCCCGCGTGGCGACAGGCTGCACAGCGCGTGCTGTAGCAGGAAGTGGGCGTGCGGCGCCGTGGCAATGCCCTCCAGGTACGCCGTCAACAGCGCTTCCAGGCGCAGCGCGGGCGGCGCCGCCTGGTTGGCGTCAGCCGCGGTGCAGACGCGGCGGCTCAGCGCGTCGAGGTGTTCGCCGAGGATCTCGGCCAACACCTCGTCGCGCTTGCCCAGCACGTAATTGATCGTTGCCGGGGCGACGCCCGCCTCCCGGGACAGCGCCCGGACGCTGCCCCCGCCGATGCCCTGCGCGGCCCAGAGCAGGGTGGCCGCCTCCAGCACGCGCAGCCGGTTATGGACGGTGGCCGGGCGCGGCATGTAGCGATCCTGCGTGGTCTTGATGCGGCCCTTGCGCTGGGCCATCCGCTTCAGGCGATGCTCGCCGAACACGTTGGTGCTGTGGCGGAGCGCCTGCATCTCGGCGTCGGTGAGGGGCAGGGGCGGCAATGCTCGCTGCCGATCCCGTGCCGCGCGACCGGAGGTGGTTTGTGTGACATAGGGAATTGTGTCCATGGCGGAGCGTGATAACAAAACTAACTAACAAAATGCAACTCCAGGTTTGCCGACCCGGCCCTTGCTCGCCTCGGTCCGGCCTGCCGGACGGGCACTGGCGCGGCACCAAGCGGCCCGATCAGCCGCACCCTCGTGCGCTAACGCGCCCTCAACCTCTCCCGCGCACAGCGAGGGAGCGTTTTCGCTACTGGCCGGCCGATTGCAGCCATGGCTCGGTCGCCCAAAGCGACGCCAGGCGCGCCCGTTCCTGCGCGACCTGCTCGGTCCACGCGGCGCCGTCGATCCAGGCGACCTGGAAGCCGCTGGCTTCCGCCTGTTCGCGAAAGTCCGGGTCGGCGACCACGTTTTGCAGAGCGGCCACCAGGTGCTCGGCCGCGTCGTCCGGCAGGTCGGCCGGGGCCGCGATGCCGCGGGTGATGGCTGCCGCCAGCGGCAGGCCGGCCTCGTGCAGCGCGGGCAGGTCGGGCAGCGCGCCGGCGCGGTCCTCGGCGGCGATGCCGAGGCCGGCCAGCCGGCCCTCGCGCAGGTCGTCGATCACGTCCGCCATGCCCAGCGCCGCCGCTGCGAGGTTGCCGCCCAGCGCCGCCTGCCGCGCGGCCGCCGCCGAGGGGAAGGTGACGATGTTCAGCCGCGTCCCCGCCAGCATTTGCAGTTTCAGCGCCGCGAGATGCGGCGGGCTGCCGGGCGGCGGCGTGCCCAGCGGCATCGCGTCGGCATCCTCGCTGGAGCGGCTGACAATGTCCCGCACGGTCTCCAGCGGCGTCGCGGCCGGCGAGACGAACACGATCGGCTCCCGTTGCACCGCCCCCAGCAAGCGCAGCCGAGGCAGCAGGGCGCCGGCGTCGCGGTCCACCAGCCGGGCCGGCAGGACGGGGGTGGCGACCCAGCCGATCGTGTTGCCGCTGGGCGGCGCGTCGGCCAGCGCGCGGAATCCGGTGAGTCCGGCCTCGCCCGGCAGGTTGCGCAGCGCGATGTCGGTGGGGGCAAGCTGTCGCGCCAGGAAGGGCACGAAGGCGCGGGCCACCCGGTCGGCCGCCGAGCCCGGCGCGGCGCCGACCAACAGCGTGATGCGCCGATTGGCGCGGGCCGCGTGCCAGGGGGGAGCCACCAGGGGCAGCGCGAAGGAGGCCAGGGCGACCGAGGCCAGCGTCAGCGCCGCGGCACCGCTTCTCCCCAGCAGGCCGCGCCGGCCGATCATCGCGCTGCCGCGCCGGTTCCGACCAGCAGGGCGCGCCGCGGGTTCACCGCGAGGCCCGGCCCGGGCTCGTTCGGATGGTGGATTTCGGTTTGGCCGGCGGTCCGGGCTTGGCTGGCGGGGTGGGCGGTGGCGCCTGGGCCGGAGGGGGCGGGGGCAATCCCGGTCCGCCCTCCCTGGCGATCGCCACCGGTGCTGCTGCTGATTCGCGGCGCAGCCGGTGTTCCCCCAAAAACAACAAGATAGGGGCGGCAATGAAAATCGAAGATGAGGTGCCGACAACAATTCCGAACAGCATCACCCAGGCGAATCCCGAGATCGATTCGCCGCCGAACAGTGCCAGCGGCAACGAGGCGATG
>JBEKNT010000603.1:0-3241 GCA_049522565.1 Acetobacteraceae bacterium | reverse complement strand
CCCGATAATTCGTAAGGATAGTGGTGGAAGAAGTTGTTCAGCCCGACCGCCTGCAACATGCGATGCGATTCGGGCTCGTATTCGCCGCGCGTCACGCCGCGCTTGCGTGGGCCGAAGGTGACGTTTTCCAGCACCGTCATCCAAGGAAACAGCGACGGGCTTTGAAACACCACACTGCGGTCCGGTCCGGCGCCCGCCAGCAGTGCATCGTCCATCAGGATGCGGCCGGTGGACGGTGTGTCGAAGCCGGCCAGCAGGTTCAGCAGCGTGCTCTTGCCGCAGCCACTGGGGCCGACCAGGCAAACGATCTCGCCTTCCGCGATCGACAGATTCACCTCGTCCAGCGCGCGCAGCGTGCCGCCGGATCGGTCGGCGTACAACTTGGAAACACCATCGACCCAGATCTTGCCCATTCTGGTCAGCCTTTACCCTGCCAGTGCAGTACGCGGCCCTCGATCATGGTGACGATGATCTCGAACAACAGGCCGATCGCGCCGATGATGGCGACGCCGATGAGCACTTCCGGCGTGCGGAAGAACGTACCGGCGTCCTCGATAATGAAACCAAGCCCCGCCTGGGCGGCGATCAGTTCCGCCGCAACCACCACGGCCCAGCTCACCGCGATCGAGGTCTTGATGCCGGTGAAGATCTGCGGCATCGCCGCGGGCAGCATCACGCTGGCGAACAACTGCCGCTTGCTCAGGCCGAGATTGGTGCCGGCACGGATCAGTTGTTCCGGCACGGATCGCATGCCGGCAGCGCTGGCCAGCACAGTGAAGTTGAACGACGCAGCAAAGATCAGCAGGATCTTCGATACTTCGCCGATGCCAAAATACAGGATCACCAGGGGGATGAACGCAATCGGCGGGATCGGCCGGATGAAGCCGAGGATCGGCATGCATACCGCGTTCATCGTCCGGCTGTAGCCGATCCAGAGGCCAATCGGAATCGCCACGCCGATACCCAGGAAGAAGCCGGTCAGTGTACGAAACAGGCTGGCGAGGATGTGATACCACAACGGCTTGCCGGCATAGCCCTCGGCCAGCAGGTCGCGCAGGTGCTCTGCCATGGCCTGCGGCGACGGCAGCACCATCGGCGAAGTGTGGAAGACGTTGGCGATCACCGCCCAGAGCGTCAGCAGCGTTGTCACCGAGAGCACGCTGATCGCCGGATAGCGCAGCCTGTCCCACCGGCCCGGCACGGCCGGCGCGGCGGACACAGCGTGCGTCTTGAGCGGTGCGACCGCGGCGCGACGCTCTCCAGCGCGGGAGGCGGCGTCGCTCACCTGGCTTGCTCCGCCTTCACTGCCTCGGTGATCACCGAGGCATCGATCACGTTCTTCAGGTCGAGCGGCTGCTGAACGATGTGCTGCTGCAACATGAACGACGCCAGGCCCTCCAGCGCTTTTTGCAAACGGCCGTCCGGCAGCAGCGTCAGGCCGGGATAGCTCGGGTCGGTCCAGCGGGCGGGCTCCTCCGGCGGCGCCTCCTTGAACACGTCGGCCGACCAGGCCGGCGTGATGCCGGTGTCCTTGGCGAACTGTTCGATGACCGGCTGAGGATCCTTCTTCACGTCAGCGGCCGCCAGGAGGATCGCCCGCAGCACGCGCACGGCGGTCTCGCGATGCGCGTTGAGCCAATCGCGGCGCACCGCGAAGAGCCCCGCGGCGGTCGTCACGTGGATGTCGGCCTCGGTCGCCAGCAGTTTGCCGTGCGCATCGGCGACCATGGTGTGCATCCAGGGCTCCCATACCTCTGCCGCGTCGATCTGCCCGGCACGCATGGCGGCGACCTGCTGCACGGGTGCCATCGACAGCAGTGTGACCTGGTCGTCCTGGATGTGGTTCTGTTGCAGCGCGCTCCAGAGGCCGTAATGCGCGGTGGAGGAACGGAAGTAGCCGATTTTCTTATCCTTCAGGTCGGCCAGCGTCTTGATGCCGGAATCGTCGCGGACAATGAAGCCCTCGCCTTCCGGCCCGTAGGTATCGATGCCGATCGCCACCCATGGAATTCCCGCGCCGACCCCGGCGAGGAACGGCACCAGGCCGGGGGTCGCCACGTCGATGCTGCCGCTTTGTGCCGCCGCCATCATCGGCGCACCGGCGGCGAACTTGATGTAGGTCGGCGCGAGGCCGGCCTTTTCGAAGATGTGGAATTTCTGCGCGGCGATGGTCAGCCAGTCGGCGTCGGTCTGCACCCCGACCACCACCGGCAACGGCTCCGCCGCGCGGGCGGTGACCAGCGCGAAAACCAGCATCAGGCTGCACAGCGAGGTTATGCGCATCATCCGGACCTCCTTATGGCGGCCGGTTTCCATGACCGGCCGCGCCTTATCGTTGTGCGCCGCGGGAGCGATCAAACGGGACGATCGCCGTTGACCGTCACTCGGTGCATGACCCGTCGCTGTCCATGGTAATCGTTCAGCGCATAATGCTGCAGCGCACGATTATCCCAGAATGCCACCGAGCCGCGCTCCCACCGGAAGCGGCAGGTAAATTCCGGTTTCGTGCAGTGCGCCCAGAGGTATTCCAGCAGCGGCAGGCTTTCCTCCGCCGTCATATCCTGGAACCGCACGGTGAAGCCCGGGTTCACATACAAGCACTTGCGCCCGGTTTCCGGATGTGTGCGCACCACCGGATGGGCGACCTCCTTCTCCGCCTCGGTGCTGGCGTAGATCTCCATGGCGGTCAGCTCTTTCGAGTACGTCGCCGAGGCGCGGCCCCGCGGCCCATAGACATCCCGCGCCGTGTGGATCGCCTGCAGTCCATCCAGCATGCGCTTCATGCCCGGCGACAGCGCGTCGTAGGCCATGTACTGATTGGCGAACAGCGTGTCGCCGCCATAGGCGGGCGCCTCGAGGCAGTACAGGATCGAGCCGAGCGCCGGTTCCTCCAAATAGGTGACGTCGGAATGCCAGCCGCCACCGAAATTCTTGGTGTCGTTTTCGTTTTTGGCAACGACGATGATCTCCGGATGGCCGTCCATCGCCTTGACGTAGTCATGCACATTCAGCGTGCCGAACCGCCGGGCGAACGCGATATGCTGTTCGGGAGTCATCGTTTGGTCGCGGAAGAAAATTACGCAATGGTCAAGCAGCGCGCGATGTATGGTCTCCACCGTGTAGTTGTCGAGTCCGCTGCCCAGCGTCACGCCTTCGATGACGGCGCCCAATGCACCGCTGATCGGCTTGATAGCGATATCCCGTGTCAGCATGGATTTCTTCCTCCGATCGAGGGCGCGGA
>JBEKNT010000602.1:0-3241 GCA_049522565.1 Acetobacteraceae bacterium | reverse complement strand
CTGTATGCAACAACGGAAAGACGTGGGCGGCCGGCCTGCGCCGGCCATGCCACGGGTGTTGCCTCGGGGCCGCTTGAAGCACTGGTTTCCCCGCGCGTCCCAACGGTCTCCCGCAGGGGGAGGGACAAGGCGCTGCCGAAGTGGCACAATGACCGCCAGTGACCCGACACCGGATCCCTCGCCTCCCGATGCACCAGCTTCTGCTCCTGCGCCACGCCAAGTCGTCCTGGCACGACACCAAGCTGGCCGACCGCGACCGGCCGCTGAACGAGCGCGGCCATCGCGCCGCCGCTGCCATGCGCCAGGCGATGCACGATCTCGGCCTCGCGCCCGACCTTGTCCTGGTCTCCCCCGCCCGGCGCACCCTGCAAACCCTGGAAGCGCTGGAACCCTGGGACGACACCCCCCTGCTGGAGCACATCGAGGCGCTCTACCTCGCCACGCCCGAACAAATGCTCGACGCCCTGCACGACGTGGCGGAGACGGTGCGCAGCGTGCTGCTGATCGGCCACAACCCCGGCATGCACGACCTGGCGCAGGCGCTGATCGCGGGTACACAGCCAACCGACGCTGCGCAACGGCTCGCCCACGGCTACCCCACCTGCGCGCTGGCCGAATTCGCCGTCGCCGGGCCGTGGGGGCGTCTCGGTCCGGGCGGAGGCCGCCTGACCCGCTTCATCACGCCGCGCGAGCTGGAACGCACCGGCTGACCTGATGGAACTGGAATTACGCCTCGATCCGGACGATGCCGCGCGCCTCCCCCGGCTGAAATTGCTCGCCGCGGCAACCCGCGGCCGGGCGCAACAGCAACGCATCGTCTGGCACGACAGCCCGGACTCCGCCCTGACCGCCCAGAGCCTGGCGCTCTCCCGCGAACGCGGCGTCTGGCGTCTGGAAAGGCTGGTGCCCGGTGCCACCGACACCTGGCCGCCGGGTGCGCTCCCGCCGGTGCTGGCGCAAGCCGCGGACGTGACGGAGCTGGGCGTCGATCTGCCGACCCCGCTGGCACCCGCCGTCGCGTTCGCCGGGCGTCGGCACGCCTATGCTCTGGACACCGCGCAGGGCGTGGTGACGCTGGGCTTCACCCGCGGCATGCTGCGCACCCTCACCGCCGAACACGCGGCCAGCCGCATGCATCTGTCGGGCGACGCGCAGGCGGTGCTGCACCTCGCTTTGGCGCTGGCCGGGGAAGTGCGGGCGGAAGTGCCGTCCGCGACGCTCGCCGCCGAGGCGTTGGCGGTTGCCCATGCCGCCGCGCCAGCCCCGCGCCGGCTGGGCGCGACGACCGTGCCGGAGGGGATCGGCGTCGCCGAGGCCTTCGCCTTCGTGCTGGCCCACCTGACCGACGTCGTGCTGCATTTCGCGCCCGCGGCGGCGGCAGACGTGAGCGGCCCGGAGCCGGTGCACCAGATGCGCGTGGCGCTGCGCCGGTTGCGCTCCGCCGTGACGGTGTTCCGGCGCATGCTCGACTGCCCCGAATTGCAGGCGGCGAAAGCCGGGCTGAAGGCGCTGAGTGCCCGCCTGGGCCCGACGCGCGACTGGGACGTGTTCCTGGGCGAGACCATGCCGGCCGTGCGCGCCATCTTCCCGACCGAACCCAAACTGGCGCGGCTGATCGCGGCGGCCGAGCGGCGCCGGCGGGAGTGCCATGCGGCGCTGCGCGACTTCCTGGGCTCGGCGGAGTTCCGGCAGTTGGGGATCGCGCTGGCCTGGTTGGCCGGCGCGCGCTCCTGGTATCCCGCGCTGCCGGACGGCACCGATCAGCCGGCGGCGCTGCGTGCGTTCGCGGCCGACGTGCTGGATCGGCGGCTGCGCAAGCTGCTCGGGACGGACGACCTGGCCGGTTTGGCCGCGCCGGAGCTGCACGCGCTGCGCCTGAAGGCCAAGCGGCTGCGCTACGCGGCGGAGATCTTCGCGCCGCTGTATCCCGGCAAGGCGCCGCGGCGGTTCATTCATCGGCTGACCACCGTGCAGGATGCCCTGGGCAAGCTCAACGACCGCACCACGGCCGAGAAGCTGCTGGCCGAGCTTGGCGGCACGGCGGGGCGGCACGCCTATGCCGCCGGCCTGGTGCTCGGCTTCGCCGCGTCCGGCACGACGGCGGAGGTGCTCCCCCGAGCCATCCGGCGTTGGGAAAAATTCCAGCACACCGAGGCATTTTGGGAATAATACCAAGCGCCCGAAACACTGACTCTCGCATGGTGTTGGCACGGCCCGCCGCAACCCGTCATGGCCGGGCTTGACCCGGCCATCTATCGCGGCACTGCGGCTGCATAGATGGCCGGGTCCAGCCCGGCCATGACGGTTGGGACGGACCGTGCCGTACGTCAATCTTTCGGACGGTTGGTATTACACCCGCTCGAACTTCACGACCTTCCGCACCCGCCCCCACGCGCCCGGCTGCACGACGTAGATATCGCCACGCGAATCGCCCCCAATTCCGTGGACGGACCGATGGATCGGATCGCCCCATCGTGCCAGCCGCTCGCCATCGAGCGTCAGGATGCTGACCATGCCGCCGTTATGCTCGGGGATGTACACCACGTCGTCGGCATCGACGTAGAAGAATGCGGGCCCGATCAGCTCGGTCGGCCAGATCTCCAGCAGCCGGCCGTCCAGATCGAAGACCTGCACGCGATCGTTCTCGCGATCGGCCACCAGCAGCCGGCCCCGCCGATCGACCCACACGCCATGCGGCAGGTTGAACTGTCCCGGCGCCTTGCCCGGCTCACCCCACGAGAACAGATATCGCGCGTCGGCGGAGAATTTGTGCACCCGGGCATTGCCGTAGCCGTCGCTCATGAACATCGCGCCATCCGGCGCGAAAGCAATGTCCGTCGGCAGGTTGAACGGCCCGCCGCCGTGCGTCACCCTCTTCCACGCCACCGAGCTGAAATCGTCGTCCGGCACGCCGGTATCGGAGCGGTGCCCCTTGACGCCGATGGTTTGCAGCAACTGGCCGTCGGCGGTGAATTTCATGAATTGCTGGTGATGCTCGTCCGTCAGCCAGACGAATCCCGCCGCATCGAAACGGATGGCGTGCGGGAACCGGAACAACCCGGCGCCCCAGGATGACAGAAAGTTGCCGTCCCGATCGAACACCACAACGGGGTGCTCGGCGACCCGGTTGAAGCAGTAGACCCGATCCTGCGGTCCCACCGTCACCGCGGCCGGCTTCATCTCGACGCCCGCGGGCGGCCGCGCCCAATCCTCGTGCACCTTGTAGGTGTACTTCCCGCTG
>JBEKNT010000601.1:0-3245 GCA_049522565.1 Acetobacteraceae bacterium | reverse complement strand
GCCGAGGCAAAACAAGCCGCTGCCGCCACGGCAAAACAGGCCGCCGCCGTGGCAAAACCAACCGCTGCCGCCACGGCAAAACAGGCCGCCGCCGAGGCAAAACCAACCGCTGCCGCCGCGGCAAAGCCAGCCGCTGCCGCAACACCGGCCACCGCAGCCCGCTCCGTGCCGGCCCCGACATCGCCGGTTTCCGCCGCCGTCACGCCACCGCCGGCCGCCGTCACGCCACCGCCGGCCGCCGTCGCCACGCCGCCGCAATCGGCCGAACCTCTCGCCCTCGCCGCGGCGCCAGCAACGCTGCCGCCGGACACCAAGGGCGCGGCGTTCTCGCTGCCATTCCCGGCCGATGTCGGCGCCGCCGTGTTCCGTCGTCGCGGCGAGACCATGGTGGTGTTCGACGACCGCCGCCCGATCGACCTGACCGCCCTGCAATCCGACCCGGTGTTTGCCGGGGCTCGGGCGGAGCTGCTGCCGGCCGGGACGTTGATCCGCATCACGCCCCCCGTGGGCACCGCGGTGACGCTGGCGAAGACGCCGCAAGGCTGGACCGTCACCGTGCTCGCGGCTCCGCCGCAGCCGCTACCCTTCGCATCGCAAGCGGATGATGCGCTGTTCAGCGTTGCGGCGCAGGAGCCCGGCGGTGTGCTCGCCATCGCCGATCCGGTGACCGGCGACACATTGCTTGTCGGGACGCAGCGCCAGCCCGGCCAAGCCATGATCACGCGGCGCCGCACGCCGCAATTCGTGCTGCTGCCGACCACGCAGGGCGTCGTCGTCGCGCCTCTGGCCGACACGGTTGCGTTGCGCGCCGTTCCGACCGGGTTCGCACTGACCACCGCGCCGGACCCGCTGGCGGTGTCGCGCGGCGACCTGGAATCCTCGGACAATGTCGCTGCCCTGACGCGCCGGTTCGATTTTCCCGACCTGCCCGCCGATCAACTGCTCCGGCAACTCTCGGCGGAGATCGCCGGCGCGGGCGCCGAGCCGGTCCTGGCGCGCGGGCCCAAGCGGCGAGCCGCGGCGGTCAGCATGATTGCGCTCGGCATGGGCGCCGAAGCCGAGGCGTTGTTGCAGCTCACCGCTGCCGACGATCCGCGCCAGGCTGCCTCGGCCGATGTCATCGGCCTGACGGCGGTTGCCGCGATGCTTGCCGGTCGGCCCGCCGAGGCGGGCGGCATCGACGATCCGCGCCTGAACGGCACCGACGAGATCGTGCTGTGGCGCGTCCTGCGCACGGCGATGCTGGACAATACCTCGCCGCTGCCAGGGATCGCCTTGGTCAGTACCGCGCCGCTGCTGTTGTCGTACCCGCCGCCGATACGCGACAGGCTGCTGCCGCTTGCGGTGGAAACCATGGTGCGGGGCGGTGCCAATGCAGCCGCCACGGCGCTGCTGGCGCGGGCCAAGGATCTGCCCGGGCTCGACCTGGCGCGTGCGATGCTGGCGCAGGCGACCGGGGACACCGACGCGGCGCTGCGCCAGTACGACGCTTTGGCGGCCAGCCATGACCAGTTTGTGCGTGCCCGCGCCGCGGTGCGCGCGGCGGAACTGCGGCTCGCCACCGGCAAGTTCGACACGCGGCAGGCGGCCGAGGCGTTCGATCGGCTGCTTTACGCCTGGCGCGGGGATCAGCGCGAACTCGCTCTGCGCGAGAAGCTTGCGGGATTGCGTCAGCAACTCGGCGAATGGCGCCAGGCGCTGGCATTGCTGCGCGACAGCGAGGTGTCGTTCCCCGACCAGGCCAAGGAGATCCACGCCAGGTTGCAGGCGAGCTTCGACGCGCTGTTGCATGACGATGGGGCGGACAAGCTGCCGCCGCTGGAGTTCGTCGCGCTGGTGGACGAGAACGCCGACCTGGTGCCGAACACGCGGGAAGGCGAGGCGATGCAGGCCGTTCTCGCCGACAAGCTGGTGGCGCTGGACCTGCCGAAGCGCGCCGGCCCCGTGCTGGACAAGCTGATGCGCGCGGTGCCCGCCGGCTCCGGGCGTGCGGCTTTCGGGGCGCGCCTTGCGGCGCTGCGCCTGGGCGAGTCCGACGCCGGCGGTGCGCTGGCCGCGCTGGCCGCTTCGGATGCCGCCGACCTGCCGGCGCCGCTGGCCCAGCAGCGGGTGCTGCTGCGGGCCGACGCGCAGGCGCGCTGGGGCGACGTCGCCGGCGCGATCGGTACGCTCGCCGGGCTCGACTCGGCGGCGGCCGCCGCGGCGCGAGCCGGCATCCTGGAAGATGCCAAGGACTGGGTGGGGGCGGATCGGGCGCTGACCGACTATGTGGCGAAGGCCGTGCCGGATGCGGGCGAGCTGGACGACGCCGCACGCCGTCTCTTGCTGCGGCTGGCGACCGCGGCGGCCCGTGCCGGCGACGAGACGACGCTGGCCACGTTGCGCGACCGGCAGGAGGCGAGGATGGGCACCGGCCCGGTGGCCGACATGTTCCGCCTGCTGACCGCGGACCCGGTGAACGGCACCGCCGATCTGGCTCGCGCGGGGCGCGAGGTCGGCTATGCCCGGGCCCTGCCGGCCAACCTCCAGGCGATGCGGCCGTGACACTTTTGCCCTCTCCCGCTTCGCGGGAGAGCGCGGGGTGAGGGTTTAGGGGTTCCCGAGGGCAGATTTGCTCTTGCGCCCGGTCCCCCGTTTCCCCATGTTCCGCCCCCTTGGCCCCAGGGGACGCCGTGCGGCCTGCATGCGCGCGTCCAACAGGCCGTCTACTGGCAGGGAAGGGGAGCTCGATGGACGGTTTCAGCCCATCACTCGATCCGCTGGGGATGGTCTCGGATCTTCCGAGCAGCAACCAGGAGTCTACGGGGCCGGAAGCCCAGAAGGACTATTTCGTCGAGAAGGACGGCGTGAAGTTCGCCGGCACGCATCTGCTGCTGGATTTCTGGGGCGCCGGCTGCCTCACCGACCCGGGGCTGATCGACGCTGCGTTGCGTGACGCCGCCGAGGTGGCCGGGGCGACGATCCTGCACAGCCACTTCCACCATTTCGGTCCGGATGGTGGCGTGAGTGGCGTGCTGGTGCTGGCGGAGAGCCACATCTCGATCCACACTTGGCCCGAGCGCGATTTCGCGGCGATCGACATCTTCATGTGCGGCGCGTGCAACCCGTACGACTCGCTGCCGGTGCTGAAGGCGGCGTTCCGGCCGACATCGATCCTGCTGGCGGAGCAGCGGCGCGGGCTGATCGCGTAACGTCGGCAAGAGTCTCCCCCTCCCCTTGAGGGAGGGGGTTGGGGGGAGGGGTGC
>JBEKNT010000600.1:0-3250 GCA_049522565.1 Acetobacteraceae bacterium | reverse complement strand
CCGCATCTGGGCGAGGTTTGTCCACAGGGCCTAGCCGTCAGCGCAATCGAGTCAGGTCAGGCCGCCGTGCCGGCCACCCAAGCAGCCGCTCCAGCAACGCCGCCACATCCAGCAGTCGCTGCTCGCCGAACCACGGGCCAATCAACTGCAATCCCACCGGCAGCCCGTCCCCGGTCATTCCCGCAGGCACCGACATCGCGGGGTGGCTCGACAGGTTGAACGGATACAGCGGCGCAGCCCACTCGGCGTAGGCTTCGGTGGCGATCGACCCCTCCGCATCCACCAACTTCGGCGGCGCGATCATCGTCGGCGTGGCGATGACATCGTACCGCTCGAACAACCGCTGCACCGCGCGGAACAGCGTCGTCCGCCAATCATGCGCGCGCTGCCACTCCACCGCCGAATAGCGCTGCCCGTTCGCAATGCTGGCACGGATCGAGGCGCTCATGCGATCGCCCCAGATCGCCGGCAGATGGCCGTAGCGCGCCGCATGCGCGGTGGTCGCCAGCACGACATAGCGTTCGAACACATCGTCGAAACACGGGTCGGCCAGCGGCTCGACCACCGCCCCCTCGCCCGCCAGCGACATCACCGCGGCGCGCGTCAGGTCGGCCACCACCGGATCGGTGCGGTAACGGCCGAACTGCTCGATCCAGCCCACCCGCAGCCCGCGCGCCACCGTCTCGACAGCCCGCGCCTCGGGCATCGCCACGGAACCCGCGCCGATGCTGAACGGGTCGTCGGCAGCGGCCCCGGCCATCACCGACAGCAGCAGCGCCGTGTCGCCGACCGTCCGCGCCATCGGCCCGGTGAACGCAAAATTGGCGAAGCCGTCAGGCATCCGCTCATTCGGCACCCGCCCGAGCGTCGCCTTCAGCGCCACCACCCCGGTGCACGACGCGGGGCAACGCAGCGAGCCGCCGCCATCGGTGCCGACGGCCAGCGGCGCCACGCCCGCGGCCAGTGCCGCGCTCGCCCCGCCGCTGGAGCCGCCGGGCGTATAGGCGAGGTTCCAGGGGTTGCGGGTCACCCCATAGACCGGGCTGTCGGTCAGCACCTTGTGGGCGAACTCCGGCAGGTTGGTCTTGCCGATGATGATCGCGCCGGCCGCGCGGATGCGGCGCACCACGGCGGCATCCGCTTGCGGAACGAAATCGCCAAACGCGACGGAGCCGTTGGCCAGCGGCAACCCCGCGATCGGCACGTTGTCCTTGATGGTGATCGGCACGCCGTGCAGCGGCCCGAGCGCATCGCCGCGCACCACCGCCGCCTCGGCCGCCCGCGCGTCCGCCCGCGCGCTGTCCGCCATGGGCAACGCGAAGATGTTCAGTGCCGGCTCCACCTGCGCCGCCCGCGCCAGCACCGCCTCGGTGACCACGACCGGCGACACCTGGCGCGTGGCGATCAGCCGCGCGAGCGTCGTCGCTTGGGTAAAACACAAATTGTCGGGCGTGCGCGGTGCGGTTCCGTCAGCTCCTGGCGAGTCCAATGATCGTGCCCTTTGCGTCCTGATCGCGGCCAAACGCGCTCGGCGCTGCGCGTCGTCATGAGGTCTGTCCTTGCCACATGGCGGCACGATCCTGCGGACCCGGGTGTCGCCTTGCAAGACCGCCATGCCCGTTGTCCGGGGGTCCGGCGGGAGGCGATGGTGCCAGGCGGAATTGGGTTGCGCGGTCGAGCCTCGGCGGCAGTTGCGGGAACACCGGTCGCTGTCGGTCATTGCGAGGTGTGAAAGCGGCGAACAGTCCCCGCCTGACGAACCTGCGGCGGCTGGTCACGCGGGGAATTGCTTCGCCGCTGCGTGCTCGCAATGACAGGGGAGCGACGATTCCAGCGAGAGCAAAAATGCTCTAACGTCGGCTCGCCACAAGCGAACGTAGCAACGTCCATGGTCACGCCCGACGCCGCCCAGCTCGACCCCGCCCACATCGCGGCCGCCGTCGCCGCCCAGCGCGACCTCGCCGCCACGCTGTTCGACCAACTCCGCCAGGACGGGCTCGACGAGCCGGGAGTGACGCGCGACCCGTATGGCGTCGGCGAGCAACGCGCGCATGCGACGATGGAACAGGCGGCGCAGCGGCTGGGCCTGAACATCGAGCGCGACGCCGCGGTCAACCTCTATATGACCCGCCCCGGCCGCGACCGCGCTGCGCCGCGCGTGGTGATCGGCTCGCACCTCGATTCGGTGCCGCACGGGGGAAACTTCGACGGCGCCGCCGGCGTGGTCGCCGGCCTCGTCGCGCTGTCCGCCCTGGCCACGCTGGACGTGACACCCGCCTGCGACGTCACCGTCATGGGCATCCGCGCCGAGGAGAGCATCTGGTTCCAGGTCTCCTATATCGGCAGCCGAGGCGCACTCGGCACCCTGCCGGACGGCGCGCTGGACGTGCGCCGCATCGACACCGGCCGCACCCTGGCCGAACACGTCGCCGAATGCGGCGGCGATCCGGCCGCGCTGCGGGCCAATGCGCGTTTCCTCGACCCCCGGACGCTGCGCGCCTACCTGGAGCTGCATATCGAGCAAGCCCCCAGCCTGGTGGAAGCCGGCAAGCCCGTGGCGATCTGCACCGGCATTCCGGGCAATTTCCGCTATCCGGACGCGCGCATCGAGGGCAGCCACGACCATGTCGGCCTGCCGCGCCGCTTCCGCCGCGATGCCGCCATGGCCGGCGCGGAGTTCGCCATGGCGCTCGACCGCCTGTGGGAGGACCGCGAGGCGCGCGGCGTGCCGATGGCAGCGACGCTGGGCCGCTTCCACACCGACCCGGCCGCGCACGGCCTGACCATCGTCCCCGGCGCGTTCCATTTCAGCCTGGACGTGCGGGCTTATGACGAGACGGTGCTGGCGGAACTCGACCGGGACGTGGACGCGATCATCGCCGGCATCGAACAGCGGCGTGGCGTGCGCTTCCATCGCGGCGCCAAGGCGAGGGCCGCGGTCGGCGCGGTCGATCCGCCGATCCGGGCGGCGCTGAGCAAGGCGGCGGAGGCGCTTGGCATCCCCACGCTCGCGCTGGGCAGCCCGGCCTCGCACGACGCGGCGGCGTTCGCGGCTTGCGGCGTGCCGATGGGCATGATCTTCGTGCGCAACGCCAACGGCAGCCACAACCCGCACGAGGCGATGACCCTGGACGATTTCCTCCACGGGACGTCGGTGCTGACCTACTTTCTGGCCGAGGCGTTACGCTGATGTACCGATCCTGACACTCCGATTCCGTCGGCAAGCGCTGTCATTGCGAGGAGCGGGGGG
>JBEKNT010000599.1:0-3267 GCA_049522565.1 Acetobacteraceae bacterium | reverse complement strand
CGACAAGTATGCGCGCCGCGGCAAGAACTACATCGTGACCGAGGCAGTCTCCGTCGACGAGGACGGCCGTTTGCTGGATCGGGTCATCACGCATGAACTCAAGCAGCCGTCAGAGGTGGGCAAGAAATGGCAATGACGCGCATTTTCAATGTTGGCGACCAGGTGACGCCGCTGAACAAGACCATGACGCAAGAGGCGATCAACCTGTTCGAAAAAAGCGGCGGCAAGACCGGCCCAAGTCAGTTTACCGACGAGCAGACGGCGCGGGATACTCTGGGCACGCGTGGCACTGTTGCATCGGGGCGGATGTCGCTGACCTTCGCCACCGAATTGTTGCGACGCTACTTCGGGCCCCAGTTCTACAATCGCGGCGGCATGGTGGAACTGCGCTTCCTGCGACCGGTGCGGCCGGGCGATACCATCACCTTTACCGGCAGCGTGACCGGCATCACCAAGGTGACGAATGGTGGCCGCGTCGCGGTGGAGGTCACCGCGACCAACCAGAAGGGTGACGTGACGGCGGTCGGCACAGGGGCATGCATCGTTCCCAGCCTGTGCGTGCCGGCAGAGGAGTAATACCAGGCCGCGCGCCGGCCATCGTGTCATTGCGGGGACCGCTGCGCTCCTCGCAATGACAGGGGGGGAGGGCGCGTGGTTCGCCCCCGACCGCCGGCCATTCGCCAATCAGATCGTCAGTGCGTCCATCAGGTCCCTTGTCGCAGGCGCCTTGTCGAGCGTCTCCAAGATCGCGATTGACCGCTCAAGGCGTTCCCCCTGCAACACGCGGCACGCGCACTTGCGATACTTATCCACCAGTTCGTCGCGTGTCATCGGGTTGCCGGGGCTGCCACGTACCTTGTCCACCGCCTTGGTGAACCTCCGGCCGTCGTTCATCGCGATGGTGACGGGTGCGTTGCGTCGCGACGCCGCGTCGTTGGACCACTCCGGGTGCGCGTTGACCCGCACCTTGTGCAGCGCGGCCCGCATGCGCGGTGCATTGCAGTACTCGTCCGTGAACGAGTCCAGGTCCACGCGGCCATCCAGCAACATCGCCGCGAGCACGTAGTCGATCGAAAACTTGCCACGAAAACCTTCCGTGGGTTGGTGAAAGCGTACGATGTGCAGCAGGTCCGGATGCACATCGACTTCCAGCCTGGCCACCTCGTCGAACCTGATGTCGTGCTCTCGTAAAAGCGCCTGCGCGGCGTCGAGCGCGCGTAGATTGCCGCCGCAGCACGGATAGCGTTTCACCGTCAGGCCGGGATCGACAATCGACCAGTGGGTTCCCAATCCGTCCGCCAGCTTGCCCAGATCATAGTTGCCGGTGCCGTGGAACGCCGAGAAAAAGCCATACTCGCCCTCGATGCCCTCGAGGTCGGCAACATAGTCCTTGCGCGCCAGCAACACCGAGGTCACGCCCGCGCGCGCCGCATTGCCCGCATGAATGCCCTTGCCCCAGGTGCCGAAATGCTGCGTCAGCCCGCCGGCATTGGCCGCGGCAAGCCCGATGGCGACGGCCATCTGACGGGGATTCAGCCTGACGATGTTGCCGGCCGCTGCCGCCGCCGCCGAACACCCGTACAGCGAGGTGGGATGAAAGCCGCGGCGTCGTAGTTCAGGCTCGTGCTGCCGGCCGGACGACGACAGCCGCTCAAATACCTCCAGGCCGACGCAGACGGCAGCCACCAGATCGGCGCCGGTCGCGCCCGCTTGTTCCGCCATCGCAAGGGCGGCAGGCAGGATGCAGGCGGTCGGATGGGAAAAGCCGGTGTCATCGAAATCCAGCAGGTGCGCAAGGGCACCGTTGGCCCACGCCGCCGAAACGGTGCTGGTGCGCAAGCTGGATCCGAATACCCGCGCCTGCGCGGCGCCGCCCTGCTCTCGCGTGATGTCCAGGACGATGCGCCCCGCCGGTTCCACGGCCGCCGCGAGCGCCACGCCCGCGCAATCCAGAATATGCCGCTTGGTCGCGGCGATCGCCTCGGCACTGATGTCGGAGATGCGGGTCTTGCTGGCAAATGCGGAAAGTACTGCCGTTGCTTCCATGTCTGTTCCTCCTGCGGCGCCTGGTGCTGCCGCAATTCTCGGGAGCCTCCCGCGTCGAGCGCGTCCGCCGCCGGAGGGGGCATCGCGACTTTGCGCGCCGGGCGATTTCTATCTTGCGCCGATAACCGTCAGATTGTCATCTCATCCGATCCGCGCCAGGGTATGCTTTGTGGGTGGAAGGACTTGTCATGCAAAAGCGGATCGAACAATTCGCGCCGGAACTCGATCGGATCATCTCCGTCTCGGAACCGATCCAGGAACTGGCAAGCGGCTTTGGCGGGCCTCGGGGCCCTGCGGAGGGGCCGGTATGGTGGCACGAAGGCGGCTATCTGCTGTTCAGCGATATTCACAATGACAAGCGCATGAAGTACGCGCCCGGCGAGGGCGTGTCGGTGTTTCAGGAACCGACCAACCGCGCCAATGGCCTCACCCGGGACATGCAGGGCAGGCTCATCGCCTGCGAGAACGATGCGCGGCGGGTGGTCCGGCAGGAACCCGATGGCAGCCCCACCGTGGTGATGAACAGCTTTCAGGGGAAGCGGCTCTACCGGCCCAATGATGTCGTGGTCAGGTCGGACGGCTGCATATACTTCACCGACCCATGGACCGGCACGGCGGCGCCGCAGGAGTGGGACTTGACCGAGTCCGGCGTGTATCGCGTGACACCCGATCTCGGCACCAGGACCCTGCTGACCAGCGACTTCGCATTGCCCAACGGTCTCGCGTTTTCGCCCGATGAAAGCGTGCTCTACGTCAACGACTCGCGCCGTGGACATATCAGAGCCTTCGATCTGGCGCCCAACGGCACACTCGCGAAACACACCGACCGCGTGTTCGTCGATTTGCGTGGTGACGAGCCGGGTGTTCCCGACGGCATGAAAGTCGACACCCAGGGCAACGTCTATTGTGGCGGCCCGGGCGGGTTATGGATCATGGACCCGAGCGGAAAGAAGCTCGGACGAATCGTGCACGGGGCTTCCGCCACGACCAATCTGGCGTTCGGCGGCGATGACTGGAAGACGTTGTTCTTCACGACGCGAGGCGAATTGGGCGCGGTCAATGTGAAGATCCCCGGCATCCCGGTTCCCGTGGCAAAGCGTTAGGAACGGAAGCTCCGGCCACCCCCTGTCATTGCGAGGAACGAAGTGACGAAGCAACCTCCTGCGTGACGATCCGAGGAACGCAGGTCAGGCAGGAGATCGCTTCGTCGCTAACGCTCCT
>JBEKNT010000598.1:0-3267 GCA_049522565.1 Acetobacteraceae bacterium | reverse complement strand
CTCCTCCCCCCAACCCCCTCCCTCAAGGGGAGGGGGCGTATTTCAGTGATTGCTCAAACGTTCCAGGCCCGCATCATCAACGCGCGATGCCAGGTGGGATCGCCGAGGAACACCTCGGAACTTTTCGCCCGCTTGAACCACAGGTGGGTGTCGTTGTCCCAGGTGAAGCCGATCCCGCCGTGGATCTGGATCGTGTGGATCGCGGTCTGCATGTAGGCATCCGACGCGCACGCCTTGGCCAGCGAGGCCAGCGCGGGCAGCTCAGCATCGTCCTCGGCGGCCGCGGCGGCAGCATAATACGCGGCCGACTTGGCGAGCTCGACATCGACCAGCATGTCGGCCTGCTTGTGCTTCATCGACTGGAACGAGGCGATGGTGCGGCCGAACTGCACGCGCAGGTTCGCGTAATCCAACGCGGACTGGCGCAGCCGCTCCGCGCCGCCGACCATCTCGTTCGCCAGGCACACCGCGGCCTGCGTCATCGTCTTCGCGAACGGCCCCGCACCGCCGCCTGCTTCGCCCAGCAGGTCAGCCTCGACGGAGGAGAATTCGAGCCGCGCCTGCTTGCGGGTCGGGTCCATCACCTTGAGCGCACGCCGGATCAGCCCCGGCGCGTCGCCGGGCACGGTGAAGAACGACAGTCCCTCATCGCCGCTCGAACCCGGGCGGCGGGCCAGCACGACAGCCAGATCGGCCGTGTGGCCATCGAGCACGAAGCTCTTGACGCCGTCGAGCCGGAATTTCCCCCCGGCCGGCGTCGCCGTGGCTTCGATCCCGCTCGCATCCCAACGGCCGTTCGGCTCGGTGAAGGCCAGCGTGGCGATGCAGTCGCCGTCGGCGATCGGCGGCAGCAGCGCGCGCTTCTGCGCCTCGGTCCCGGCGTTCATGATCGCGGTCGCCGCCAGCACGGTCGAGGCGAAAAACGGAGCGCAGAGCAAAGCGCGGCCCATTTCCTCCAGCATGATGCCGAGTTCGACAAAGCCGAACCCCTGGCCGCCATAGGCCTCCGGAATGTGCACCGCGGACAGCCCGAGCTGCTGGTTGAGGTCCCGCCAACTCTCCCGGTCCCACCCCGCCTCGGTTTCCATCAGGCGGCGTACCGTGGTCGGCGGCGACTTCTCTTCGAGGAACCGCCGCAGCACCGACCGGAACTCCTCCTGTTCGCCAGTGAAGCTGAATTGCATGCGATTTCCTCCCGGTGCGTGGTCTGGCATCGATCGTGGCTGTGACCCCGATCGGGGTCGGGCGATTGAACGAGGACGCGGCCGCGCGGGCAAGCCCCGTACTGGAGCCATCTCCGTCCGCGGTGAGCGTGGTGGACGGCATCTCCAACGCGTTTCGACCGGCCTCCCGTGGCGACGTGCTTCGGGCGCGCGTCTCGCCCGTTCCAGCCTCCCCGGCCTCATGCTACAGACCCCGCATGCAACACACCGGCCGCCCCACATGAACGAACAGCGCCCCGCCGCCAGCCTGGACCGGTTCTTCGCCGCCCCCTTGGCGGAGACCGACCCCGACCTCGCCGCCGCCATCGGCGCCGAGCTGCACCGCCAGCAGGACGGCATCGAGCTGATCGCCAGCGAGAACCTGGTCTCCGCCGCGGTGCTGGAGGCGCAGGGTTCCGTGCTCACCAACAAATACGCCGAGGGCTATCCCGGCCGCCGCTACTACGGCGGCTGCGTTTACGTGGACGTCGTGGAACAACTCGCCATCGACCGGGCGAAGACGCTGTTCCACTGCGCTTTCGCCAATGTGCAGCCGCACTCGGGCGCGCAGGCCAACCAAGCGGCGTTCCTCGCGCTGCTGAAGCCAGGCGACACCATCCTCGGCATGAGCCTCGACGCCGGCGGCCACCTGACGCATGGCGCGGGGCCCAACCTGTCGGGCAAATGGTTTCGCGCCATCCAATACGGTGTGCGCCGCGACGACGGCGTGCTCGACTACGACCAGCTCGAACAACTGGCGCGGGGGGAAAAACCGAAACTGATCATCGCCGGCGGCTCGGCCTATCCGCGCTTCATCGATTTCGCCCGGATCCGGCGCGTCGCCGATGAGGTCGGCGCGTATTTCATGGTCGACATGGCGCATTTCGCCGGCTTGGTCGCCGCCGACCTGTTCCCCAGCCCGCTGCCGCACGCTCATGTGGTGACCACCACCACACACAAGACCCTGCGCGGCCCGCGCGGCGGCATGGTGCTGGCGAACGACCTGGAGATCGGCAAGAAAATCAACAGTGCGGTGTTCCCCGGCCTGCAAGGCGGCCCGCTGATGCACGTCATCGCCGGCAAGGCCGCTTCGTTCGGCGAGGCGCTGCGGCCGGACTTTCGCGCCTATCAGATGGCGGTCGTCAACAATGCCAAGGTGCTGGCCGAGACGCTGATCCAGCGCGGCATCGCGATCGTCACCGGCGGTACCGACTGCCACCTGATGCTGGCCGACCTGCGCCCCAAGCACGTCACCGGCAAGGCGGCCGAGGCCAGCCTGGAACGCGCCCACATCACCGCCAACAAGAACGCCATCCCGTTCGATCCGGAGAGGCCGACGATCACCTCGGGCGTGCGGCTGGGCTCGCCGGCCGCCACCTCGCGCGGCTTCGGCCCGGAGGAATTCCGCCAGGTGGGGGAGATGATCGACGCGGTGCTGGAAGGCCTGTCGCGCTCCAACGACGGGTCGAACGAAGCGGCCGAACGCGCGGTCGGTGCGCGCGTGCAGGCGCTGTGCGCGCGTTTCCCGATCTATCGCGGGGGCTGAGCCATGCGCTGCCCGTTCTGCGGCAACGAGGACACCCAGGTGAAGGACAGCCGCCCGTCCGAGGACGGCGGCGCGATCCGCCGGCGCCGCTTCTGCGCCCATTGCGGCCAGCGCTTCACCACGATCGAGCGCACCCAGTTGCGCGAGCTGACGGTGATCAAGAACGACGGTCGCCGGGTGCCGTTCGACCGTGACAAGCTGGCGCGCTCGATCCGTACCGCGCTGCGCAAGCGGCCAATCCAGGAGGAGCGTATCGAGCGCATCGTCAACTCGATCGTGCGCCAGTTGGAGGCGTCGGGCGAAAGCGACATCGCCAGCAAGCAGATCGGCGAGCTGGTGATGGACACGCTCAAGGAGCTGGATCCGGTGGCGTATGTGCGGTTCGCCAGCGTCTACCGCAATTTCCGCGAGGCAAAGGACTTCGAGGACTTCATCGGCTCGCTGGACGAGACCGCGTGATGGGTGACGCGGGGGAGGCTCCGCACAGTCAAGGTGCTCCCCCTCCCCTTGAGGGAGGGG
>JBEKNT010000597.1:0-3281 GCA_049522565.1 Acetobacteraceae bacterium | reverse complement strand
CCCCACCCCCTCCCTCAAGGGGAGGGGGAGGGGGAGACTTACGCCCTCCAGCCCCCCCAACGCGCCAAGCATCACCGTCATGCAGCGCAGGGTAGCGGAGCACGCCTCTACAGCCGGTGAACGTGCGTGCTACATGCCGCCCCCATGGCAAATGACCGGCCCGTCGTCCGCACGCGCTTCGCCCCCAGCCCGACCGGACCGCTGCATATCGGCGGGGTGCGCACCGCGCTGTTCAACTATCTGTTCAGCCGCCACCACGGCGGCGAGTTCTTGCTCCGCATCGAGGACACCGACCGCGAACGCAGCACTGATGCGGCGACCCAGGGCATCATCGAGAGCCTGGACTGGCTGGACCTGGACCGCGACGGCCAGACCGTGTTCCAGTCCACCCGGATCGGCCGTCACGCCGAGGTGGCCCGCGCGTTGCTGGCGCTGGGCCGCGCCTACCACTGCTATCTCACGCCGGAAGAGATGGCCGCCGAGCGTGCGCAGGCGCGGGCCGAGGGGCGGCAGTGGCACTATGACGGGCGCTGGCGCGATCGCGATCCCGCGGAGGCGCCGCCCGGCGTCAAGCCGGCGATCCGGCTGAAGGCGCCGCGCGTGGGCGAGACGGCGATCGACGACCTCGTGCAGGGCACCGTGCGCGTCGGCAATGCCGAAATGGACGACCTGATCATCCTGCGCAGCGACGGCACGCCGACCTACAACCACTCCGTGGTGGTGGACGACCACGACATGGGCATCACCCATGTGATCCGCGGCGACGACCACCTGACCAACACCTTCCGCCAGGCGCAGATCTACGCCGCGATGGGCTGGGAGCCGCCGCGCTTCGCGCACCTGCCGCTGATCCACGGGCCGGACGGGGCAAAACTGTCGAAGCGCCACGGCGCGCAGTTCGCGCTGGAGTTCCGCGAGCAAGGCTACCTGCCGGAGGCGCTGTGCAATTATTTGCTGCGGCTCGGCTGGGCGCACGGCGACGTCGAGGTGCTCGGCCGCCAGGAAGCGATCCGGTTGTTCGACCTGGATGGCGTCGGCCGCGCGCCGTCGCGCATGGACTATGCCAAGCTGAACTATCTCAACGGCGTGTATATCCGCCAGGCCGACGACGAGCGTCTGACCCGGGAAGCGGTGGCGCGGCTGGCGCGGCGGCCCGGCCTGGTGCTGGACGACCAGGCGACCGCGCGCATCCGGCGGCTGGTCCCGGCGCTGAAGGAGCGGGCGAAGACGTTGGAGGAGCTGGCGGATTCCGCAGCCTTCCTGGCGCACCCGGTCCCCCTGCCGATGCAGCCGAAGGCCGCTGCCCTGCTCACCCCGGAGGCGCGGACGATGCTGCGCGGCTTGGCGGCGGCGCTGGTGCTCAGCGGCTTTACGCCCGAAGCACTGGACGCCACGCTGCGTGCCTTCGCGGAGCAGACCGGACGCAAGCTCGGCGAGATCGCGCAGCCCTTGCGGGCGGCGCTGACCGGCAGCACGGCCAGTCCGGGGATCGACGCCACGCTCGCGGCGCTAGGTCGCGAAGAAACGCTGATCCGCCTTGCAGCGGTTGCAGGCTGAATTTCCCTCTTATTGATCCAGATCAATGTTCGACCCCGCGGGGTGAGCCATTCTGTGTCTCGAGAAGCAGACGGGTCTTGCCCGTCGCGCTCCTCTCTTGGACTCCTCCCCAAACTTGGCGGCGTCTTAACGGCGCCGCCTTTTTTCTTATCCGCCTCTTCATTGCATGGTGAGCCGACGCAGAGGTGAAGCGACTGGATGAGACGAGACGGAGTTAGCGTGCCATGCGGGCACATGATGATAAATCACCCAGCTTGATATCCGCGGCGTTGCTGGCCGTCGTTGTTGCCCTGGTCGGCTTGGCGGGCGCGGTGAAAATGGCGCGAACGGCGGCTGACTTCGGCCCGGCGGTGGGCGACATCGTTCAGTTCGACCCGAAGGGCTACCTGCCGCTCGACATGCACACGCAGGTCGCCGCGACGCGGGCCGACGCGAGCGGCTGTGTGCTCGACCTCGATTCCATCCATCGCAACGGCGGCAGCCTGGTGGTGGAGCAGCGCTATCTGGGCGACCGAAATCCGCGCTACCGGGTGCATTGGGCAGGCCAGCGGAGCGCCGATGGTGCCGCCGACTGCGGGCGCGAGGCCGACCTGATGCTGGACGACACGAACCTGGACCTGCTGGCGTTGGCGGCCGGGGGCTGGGGTGTCGGGCACAAGCACGTCGCGCCGAGCGATCTGTGGGCCGGCGACGGCAACCGGAGTTCACGGACGCAGTAACCCCGACCATCTCTCCCGCGACGCGGGAGAGTTTATTTCTCCTCCAGCCCGATCGCCCGCAGGCGGGCGCGCTCTTCATCCCAACCCGCACGCTGCTTGACGTTCAGGAACAGGTGCACCTTGCGTTCCAGCAGGGATGCAAGTTCCTCCCGCGCACGGGCGCCGATCGCCTTGATGCGCGCGCCGCCCTCGCCGATCAGGATGCCCTTGTGGCCCGGCCGCAGCACATAGATCGTCGCCTCGATCCGCACCGAGCCGTCCTTGCGTTCCTGAAAACTCTCGGTCTCCACCGTCGCCGCGTACGGCACCTCCTCATGCGTCTGCCGGAAGATCTGCTCTCGCACGATCTCCGCCGCGAGCAACCGGTCGGGCAGGTCGGTCAGGTCGTCGTCCGGGTAGAGCATTGGGCCTTCCGGGACGGCCTGCGCCAATGCATCCGCCAGACCATTCAGTCCGTCGCCGGTCGCCGCGCTGACCATGAAGGTCTCCTCGAACGACGCCAGGCCGGTGAGCGTGGCGATCAGCGGCAGCAGGCTCGCCGGCGGCACCAGGTCGATCTTGTTGAGCACCAGCCAGCAGCGCCTCCCTGCCTCGGTCAGCTTCGAGGCAATGGCGCGCACCTCCGGAGTCGCACCGGTCTTGGCGTCCACCAGCAGCAGCGCGAGGTCGGCGTCGTGCGCGCCGGTCCAGGCCGCTTCCACCATGGCCCGGTCCAGCCGCCGGCGCGGGCGGAATATGCCGGGCGTGTCCACCAGCAGCACCTGGCTGTCCGCGCGCATCAGGATGCCCAGCACGCGGAACCGCGTGGTCTGCGCCTTGGGCGAGACGATCGACAGCTTGGCGCCGGTGAGCCGGTTGAGCAGGGTGGACTTGCCGGCATTCGGAGCGCCGACGATGGCGACGAAGCCGCAGCGCGTGGTCATGACAACGTTCTCCGTGTCATGGCCCGGCGGAGACTCCTCCCCCTCCCCTTGCGGGAGGGGGGCGGGGGGAGGGGTGCGTACA
>JBEKNT010000596.1:0-3294 GCA_049522565.1 Acetobacteraceae bacterium | reverse complement strand
GGGATTGCCGCGCCGCTTCGCTCCTCGCAACGCCAGCGGGGCGTGGTTCGCGCGATCCCCTTGTCGCGACCCCGATCTGCCGTAAGCTCTCCGGCCAGGGAACGACCAAGGAACCTGCATGACCACCCACAACGCGCCACGCCGCAGCGTGGAGACGCGCGAGTCCTGGATCGTCGCCGTCGCCGCGCTGCTGATCCTCGGCATGTCGTACGGCGCGCCGCTGACCACCGTCGTCGCCCTGAAGCCGATTGCCGCGGAGCTGCATACGGCCCGCTCGGCCCCCGCGCTCGCCGTCGCACTGACGTTCATCGGTGCCGGCGCCGGCGGCATCTTCATGGGCTGGCTCGCCGAGCGTATCGGCATCCGCGCCGTGGTGATCAGCGGCGGCACGATGATCGGTCTCGGCCTGGCATTCGCGGCGTCGGGCGGGCTGTGGCAGCTTTATGTCGGCAATCTGCTGCTGGTCGGATTGCTCGGCGCCTCCAGCATGTTCGCACCGCTGATGACCTATGTGAGCCGCTGGTTCGATCGCCGCCGAGGCTCCGCGGTCGCGCTGATCTCCTCCGGCCAGTACATTGCCGGCGCGTTGTGGCCCTCGCTGTTCGTGCTCGGCATCGACCATTTCGGCTGGCGCCGCACCATGCTGTGGTTCGGCATCCTGGTGGTCGTCACGATCGTGCCGCTGGCCGCGGTGTTCCTGCGTCGCGCGCCCGATCCGCTGCCGTTCGGCACCGCGCCCACCGGCCCGCGCTCCGGCATCGCCGCGCTCGGACTGCCGCCGAATCTCGTCTGCGCGTTGCTGGCCTTCGCCACCTTCTGTTGTTGCGTCACGATGTCGATGCCGATGGCGCATATGGTCGCCTTCTGCAGCGATATCGGCATTGGTCCCACCCAGGGCGCGGCCATGCTGTCGGTATTGCTCGGCAGTGCCTTTTTCTCCCGCCAGTTCTGGGGTTGGCTCGCCGACCGTATCGGCGGATTGCAGACGATCCTGTGGGCCTCGCTCGGCCAGGCCATTGCCATGAGCGGCTTCCTGCTGACGCAGAACGAGATCGGGCTGTACTCGGTCTCCGCGGTTTTCGGCCTCGGGTTCGGCGGCCTGATCCCCGGCTACGTGCTCGCGGTGCGCGAGTTGTTTCCCGCCGCCGAAGCCAGTTGGCGGGTTCCCGTCGTGCTATTCCCCGGCTCGCTCGGCATGGCGTTCGGCGGCTGGATCGCCGGGGTGATCTACGATCGTTTCGCCTTCTATGCCCCGGCCTTCGCCACCGGCGTGCTGTTCAACCTGGTCAATCTGGCGGTGATCTTCACGCTGGTGCTGCGCGGGCGCAGCCTGCGTCTACAACCGGCGCTGGGCTGACGCGGAACCCGACGGCACAAAGGACAACGACGCATGCCCGCTTTCATCTGCACCACCTGCGGCACGCAATATCCCGAGAGCGCGCAGCAACCGGCAGGCTGCACGATCTGCCAGGAGGAGCGGCAATATGTGAACCCGCTCGGCCAAAGCTGGACCACGCTGGCGACGCTGCGGCGCACGCATTTCAATGCGTTCCGCCAGCATGAACCCGGCCTGACCGGCATCGGCACGACGCCCGCCTTCGCCATTGCCCAGCGCGCCCTGCTGCTGCGCAGCGACGCCGGCAACATCCTGTGGGATTGCATCAGCTTCATCGACGACGCGACGGTGGAAATCGTGCGCGCGCTCGGCGGCATCGCGGCGATCGCGATTTCCCACCCGCATTATTATTCGTCGATGGTCGAATGGAGCCGTGTCTTCGGCAACGCGCCCATCCATCTGCACGCCGCCGACCGGCAATGGGTGATGCATCCCGATCCGGCGGTGCGGTTCTGGGAAGGCGAAACCCGGGAACTCGCACCCGGGATCACGCTGATCCGCTGCGGCGGTCACTTCGCCGGCGGCACGGTGCTGCATTGGGCGCAAGGCGCGGGCGGCCAAGGCGCGCTGCTGTCGGGCGACATCGTGCAAGTGGGTCCCGACAAAAAGGTCAGCTTCATGCGCAGCTATCCCGACCTGATTCCGCTCGACGCCAGCTCCGTGCAGCACATCGCCGACGTGCTGGAGCCGTGGCCGTTCGACCCGATCTACGGCGCGTGGTGGGAGCGCGTCATCCCGACCGGTGGCAAACCGGCGATGGCCTATTCGGTGCGGCGCTACATCGACGCGGTGACCAGACCGCCGGAAGACCGCCCAACGGCGTGATATTGGCAAACCACAATAATTGCTGCCGCAAGAAACCGGTTGACCCCCGGGAGGGGGGTTGCCAATCTCGGTGGCATTGGCAAAACACCTCACTGTCATTGCGACTCAGACTCCCTGGCGCACAACCTCCAGACGCTCGGCAGCCCGGACGGGACAAACACGATGAAGCAGACCGTCCTGGTCCTGGGCATGCATCGCAGCGGTACATCCGCCATCGCCGGCATCAGTCATCTGCTCGGCGCCACCGCGCCGGCCACGATGATGGAGCCGGCGTTCGACAATCCGACCGGTTTCTGGGAATCGGTGACGGCGACAGCACTCAATGAGGTAATCCTGACAGTTCTCGGCGGTAGCTGGTACGATTGCCTGCCGCTCGAAACCGCCCGGCTCGATGCGCAGGCGCGGCAAGCCGCCGTGGCCCGCTGCGTGTCCGTGGTGACCAGTGAGTTCGGCGATGCATCGCTCTTTGTCCTGAAGGACCCGCGGTTTTCCATCCTGCTGGATTTCTGGCTGCCGGCGTTCGCCGCCCTGAACGTGGTCGTCGCGCCGCTGCTGGCGTTGCGGCATCCTACCGAGGTCCTCGCCTCGATGCGCCGCCGCGATGGCATGCCGGGCGACGTTGCTGCGCCGTTATGGCTGCATTACACGCTGGAAGCCGAACGCCACACGCGCCACCGTCCGCGCGCCGTGCTGTCCTATGACAATTTCATGCAGGACTGGCGCGGTTGCCTGGCGCGCGTCACCGCCGAGGCCGGCATTGCCTGGCAGGTCCCGATCGAGTCAGCCGCGGTCAAGATCGGCGAATTTCTGCGTCCCCAACTGCGTCACCACTACGCCGCGCCGCGCAAGGTCGTCGCCGGCAGGCCGCCGATCGCCGACTGGATCGCGGAAACCTATGACGCGCTCCGTCGCATCGAGGCGGGCGATGGCGGCGCACAGTTTGCCCGGCTGGATCGCATACGCGAGCAATTCGCCACCTGGCGTGGCCGTGCGCCGCGCGTCAGCGAAGCCGACGCGACCGCGCTTCAACTCCCCAGGACGATCAGCAGCACGCCGCCGACCACCAGCGCCAG
>JBEKNT010000595.1:0-3303 GCA_049522565.1 Acetobacteraceae bacterium | reverse complement strand
GGTTCTGCCGGGCGTTACGCGAAGTAGGGAAACCTCTCCCGCGCACAGCGCGGGAGAGGTCATTCCGGCCGGAATCCCATGATGCGCTCGAAACGGTCGCGATAGGCTGGCCACACCTCGGGATTCAGCAACCGTGGCGGCCGCTTGCCGTCCAGCACTCCCATCAATTGCTCCGCCGCGATGCGCGCGATGTTGTGCCGCGATTGCCGGGTGATCCCGGCGATGTGCGGACTGACCAGCACGTTGTCGAACTTGAGCAATGGATGGTCGGTTGCCGGTGGCTCGTCTTCCCAGACATCGAGGCCGGCGCCGGCAATTTGCCTGGCACGCAATGCGTCGGCCAAAGCAAATTCGTCGTGGATGCCGCCGCGCGCGGTGGTGATGAAATAGGCATGCGGCTGCATCAGCGCGTACTCGCGCGCGCCGATCATGCCGCGAGTCTCCGCGGTGTGCGGGCAGTTGATCGACACGTAGTCCGCCTGGCGCAGCAGCTCGTCCAGCACTTCCATCTTTTCCGCGCCGCGCGCGATGAACTGTGCCTCGGTGAGGTACGGGTCGTAGGCCAGCACGCGCATCTGGAACAACCCGCGGCACAGCTCTGCTACGCGGGAACCGACATTGCCCAGGCCAATGATGCCGATCGTGCGCCCGACGACGTCGTCGCCCATGAACTCCCGCCGCGGGAGTTGCTCGCCGCTGCGCATCGAATGGTCGGCGAGCATCAGCCGCTTGGATAGCGACAACATCATCGCCATCACATGCTCGGCCACACCCTCCTTGTTGCCGCCGGCCTGGTTCACCGCCGCCACGCCGGCCTTCGTGCAGTCCTCCAGATGGACCGTGTCGTAGCCGGCACCGGTCGTGGACAGCACAACGATGTTGGGCATGCGCTCCAGCAGCGCCGCCGTGCCGTGGAACTTGCGCGCGAGTTCCTGGCGCGCCGAGCTGATCTGATAGGCATGGGCGCGCGCGAGGATCGGCGCAACGTCATCCTCCGGACTGTCGTTGACCAGCTTGTCCACCTGGATGTCCGGTCGACGGTCGAGCAGTTCCAGGAAGATCGGCGCGGAAACGTGGTTGACGTAGAATACGCGCTTGATGTTCGGGGCCATCGCAGGTCTTTCCGGGTCGTTTGCCGCAGCGTAGCGATGGGGTGTTTGCCCAGCAAGGCACCCCCCGACCGTCATTGCGAGGCGCGCCGCGGCGAAGCAATCTCCTGGGTGGTCAGCAGCGGCTCTTCAGGCGGGAGATTGCTTCGCCGCTGCGCGCCTCGCAATGACAACGGGGCAATGACAATGGGGCAGTGACAACGGGGCGCTTGACCCTCCCTGCCCCCTCTGCGACGCTTTCTTCCAAAGCGCAGGTGCAGCATGAAATTTGGCATTTTCTACGAACATCAGCTGCCGCGACCGTGGACCGCGACCAGCGAATACGATCTGTTCCAGCAATCGCTGGCGCAGCTCGAACTCGCCGATCAGCTTGGCTACGACTATGTCTGGGAGGTGGAACATCACTTCCTGGAGGAGTATTCGCACTCTTCCGCACCGGAAGTGTTCCTTGCCGCGGCGACGCAACGCACCAAGCGCATCCGGCTGGGGCATGGCATCGTGCAGCTCACCACCAATCAGCCGCATCGCGTGGCGGAACGCGTCGCCACGCTCGACCTGCTGTCCGGCGGGCGGGTGGATTTCGGCATGGGCGAAGGCGCCGGGCCGGCGGAGCTGCATCCGTTCGGCGTGCGCGTACGCGACAAGCGCGAGCGGTGGGAGGAGGCGGTGCGTGCCATCATCCCGATGTTCACCCGCGACTCGTGGGAATTCCACGGCCAGTACTACGACTTTCCCGCGCGCAACGTCATCCCGAAGCCGTTCCAGAAGCCGCATCCGCCGCTTTGGGTGGCATGCTCCAACATCCGCACCATCGGCGATGCGGGGCGTTGGGGGATGGGCGCGCTGGGGTTCAGCTTCGTCTCGCCCGACGCGGCGCGCGCCTGGGTGCATCGCTACTACAACACGCTGCTGCACCATCCGCAGCCGCTGGCGGACTATGCGATCAATCCCAACATCGCGATCGTCAACGGCTTCATGTGCGCCGCAACGGACGAGGAGGCGGTGGAGAAAGCCGCCGGCTGGACATTTTTCATTTTCGCACTGTCGTATTACGGACGTAAGGGCGTGGATGCGCCGGGCAAAGGCGATCTGTGGCGCGAATACCAGGACTGGCGGAAGACGGAAAAGGCGCAGCAGGCGCTGCGCAACGGACTGATCGGCTCGCCGGAGACAATTCGCAAGCGGCTGCGGCTGTTCGAGGCAGCGCATGTCGATCAGGTCATCCTGCTGAACCAGGCCGGCAAGACGACGCACGACGACATCTGCGCCAGCCTGGATCTGTTTGCCCGCGAGGTGATGCCGGAATTCCAGGCGCGCCAGCCGGCGCAGGACGCATGGAAGCAGGATGTGCTGGCTGGCCGCATCGCGCTGGAGGAACTCGACACCGAGCCCTACGACCTGTACGCGCACCAGAACGAGGACATCGTGCGCCTGACGCCCGAGCAATTGAAACAGCGCATGGCGGAGAAGGAACGCATGACCGCGGGTGAGTGAAACAACGCGCGGGGGGGGCGGAAAAATGCGACAGATGGTAATGGTGGGTTTCTTGCAGGCGCAGAACCGCACCAACCTGGTGAACTCCTGGCGGCATCCGGAATCGTGTGACGACACCAGCTCGGCGGACTACTACCAGACGATCGGCCGGGTGCTGGAGGCGGGGAAATTCCACGTCGGGTTCTTCGACGATCGGCTGGCGATGCCGGACCGCTACGGCAACGACCACCGCCACACGGTGGAGCATGGCATACGCTGCGTGAAGCTGGATCCGATTACCGTGCTCACCGTGATGGGCATGGCGACCTCGCGTCTCGGGCTCGGCGGCGTGGGCTGTATCACAAGGACTACACCGGCGCGACGCGGCGGGAGAATTTGGGGATTCCGATACCGAAAGCAACCGCCACACGATAAAGGTCTCCCCCTCCCCTTGAGGGAGGGGGAGTTCATCCATCTCCAGAATGATAGGAGGCAACCATGATCTACGAACTGCGCACCTACACGTTCCACGCCGGCAAGCTGCCCGCCTACCTGAAGCTGCAAGAAGAAGTGGGGCGCCCGGTTCGCGGCGACGATTATGGCAAGTGCCACGGCTACTGGTCCGCCGAGTTCGGCCAGCTCAACCAGGTCTGGCATCTGTGGAGCTACGCCAGTCTCGACGATCGCGCCAAGCAGCGGGACGCGCTGGCGCAGAACAAGC
>JBEKNT010000594.1:0-3334 GCA_049522565.1 Acetobacteraceae bacterium | reverse complement strand
CTGAACTTGCCCGGCTGGTCCCACAGTGTATGCCGTTCCTCCAACTCGGTGACGAGCTGTGCCTGCTGAATGAAGCGATTATCGAGCGGGATGCTGTTGGGCGTCAGCGACAGATCGAACAATCCCACGCGGATCGTCCACCAATCCTGGTACCATTCGACCGCGGCGCCGTAGGTCGAGCCCCATGCGTCCGCCGCGTAATCGAAGGTGCCGGCGTCGATGATCGACCAGTTGAAGAAGTCGTTGCGCGGGTCGTGGGCGTATTTGTTGTTGTCGAAGATATCGACCACGGAATACTTGCCGATGGTGATCACCAACCGGTTGGCGGTCTGGCTGCCGCCCAGTTGATTCAGGTCCGGATCGACCTTCCGGGTCTCCCCGCCCAGGTCGATGGTCTGACGGAAGAAGCCTCGCGGCATCCGGTAGTATGGCGACGCTTCGCCGACCTTGTAGGCTTCGCCGCTGAGATAGCCCGCCACGCCATAGCTGTTGCTCAGGCCGAAGCCCTGGTCGATCTCGGGATTGATCCAGATTTCGGCGCCTTGCCAGGGACGGAAGCCGGCATAGACGGTGGCGTCCAGCGTCTCGCGGCCGTTGGCGGCCGGCGACAGGCTTTGCGGTCCCTGGTAGGGGGAGCGGAAGGCCGGCTGCAACAGCCAGACATTGGTGGCCTGGCCGTGGATGGCCCATTGTTGCGGTGCCGATTCGTCCACTGCCGGCGCGGCATCGGCCGGCGCTGGGGTGGTTTGCGCGTCGGCGGCCGCCGGCGCGGTCTGTGCTCCGGCACCACAGGGCAACACGAACGCCACGGCAGCGAGGGTCAGCGGCGGCAGACGACGCAACATGAAATGTCCACAAGAAAGTCACGGATCGGACGTTACGGGGCAGTCGCGGTCGATCGATGATGCGGCCGCTGCGAGGCGAACAGGGCAACCGTTAGTAGTGTAGCCCCTGCTACAATTTGTGCAAGAGGCTACGGCCTGGGCGGGGTGGTGGGTCGAGAGCAGCGCCTCGGCGGCGTCCGGGTGGCCTCAGGCCGTGGGCAAACCCTGCGCCGGGTGGTGGCCGGAGGGTTCGGGTGAATCGTCGTCCTCCGATGGCGTTCCGATCAGTTCGACATCGGCATAGATCTCCGGTAACGGGATCTCGATGCCGATCTCCGGCAGACGCAGCATGGCATCGTCACCGGCGACGATTTCGGAAATCCAGTCCTCGCCCTTGCGCGCGAAGACGATGGCGGCGGCGTGCGTCTGTTCAAGATTGACGTAGCGTTGGATGGATGCGGTGGCGCGGTATTCCGCGTTCCTTTCCACCAGGTCGGTGCTGGCCGTGCCGTCGCTGAGCACCTCGAAGACGACGACCGGGTCGGTGACCACGGTTTGCCGGGGTGCCACCGGCGTGCCGACGACGAAAGCGTCCGGATAGCGGATGCGGCCGACGACCTCGATCTTCAGGCTGTTGTCGTGCGGCCGGCACGGCGGGCCCCGAAGCCGGCCCGTCAGCGCATGCAGAGTGTTTCGCTGGATGGCGGAATGCGCGGCAGTGCCGCCGGTCATGGCAACCGGCTGGAACCCGTCGAACTCGTAGCGCAACGGCTGTCGTTCCTCCCAGGCGAGGAACTGCCGCAGGGTCATTGTCCGGCGCAGCGCGACGCTCGTGGTGTCCTGACCGTTGCGACTGCGCGCACGATACCCGCGCGCCGCACGGCCGCCGAGGCGCGTCGCCCCCCGGGGCCGTGCGGCACAGCGGAAATCACAGCGCCGCCATCACCGACTCGGCCTTGCTGACGTCGAACCCGCCCGGCGGCTCGACCGCGAGATGCGTCACCTTGCCGTCCTGTGCCACCAGGGCGTAGCGCTGGCTGCGCCAGCCCATGCCGCGCGCGTTCAGGTCCAACTCCAGCCCCAGCGCCTTGGCGAACGCCGCCGCGCCGTCGGCCAGCATGGTGACCTTGCCGTCGGTGCCCTGGTCCTTGCCCCAGGCGCCCATCACGAACGCATCATTCACCGAGATGCACGCGACGGTATCGACGCCCTTCGCCTTGATGGCGTCCGCGTTCTGCACAAAGCCGGGCAGGTGCTTCGCGCTGCAGGTCGGCGTGAACGCCCCCGGCACCGCGAACAGCACAACCTTCTTGCCCTTGAAGATGTCATCGGTGGAGACCTCCTTCGGTCCCTCCGGTGTGGCCATCATCAGCTTCATGGACGGAATCGTATCGCCGACTTTGATTGTCATGGGCTCCCTCGCTTCCCGTTGGTGGGTTTCCAGCCGCGACTCCTAGCCTTCCCGGCGTCCGGTGTCACGCCGCCGGCGGGCGCCATCGCACGCCGCCTGCCGCACGCCGTCTGCCCCGCGCCGTCGCACGCCGTCGCGACAGGCATCGTATCCAGGCTTGCGCGGCCGGCCCAACGGCCCCAGATTCGCCGCCATGGCACAGAGTCCTGGCAAGAGCGCGCGACCCACCCCGGAGTCCGAGACCGACACCCCGGAAGAGACTTCGTCCACCGCGGAGGAGACGGCGTCGGCCGCCCGTGCGGCGATGCGCGAGACCGGCAAGTCGGCGGCCGCCTCAACCGCGGTGGCCGAGGGCTTCCTGACCGGACAATTGCTGGTGGCCATGCCGGCGATGGCCGATCCGCGCTTCGCGCAGAGTGTCATCTATGTCTGCGCCCATACGGCCGATGGCGCGATGGGGCTGGTGGTGAACCGGCCGATCGTGAAGCCGAGTTTCGACGACCTGCTGCGCCAGCTCGAAGTGGCGCCGGTGCCGCCGGTCCGGCGCATCCGGCTGTGCGCCGGCGGACCGGTGGAAAACGGCCGCGGTTTCGTGCTGCACACGGTGGATTGGACCGGCGAGGGCAGCCTGCGCGTCAACGACAGCCTGGCCCTGACCGCCAGCCTCGATGTGTTGAAGGCGATCGCCGGCGGCGGCGGCCCGCGCGAGGGACTGCTGGCGCTCGGCTATGCCGGCTGGGCGCCGGGCCAGCTCGACAACGAGATCCAGCAGAACGCCTGGCTGTCGGTGCCGGCCAACGAGACCCTGGTGTTCGACGCCGGCCACGACACCAAGTGGCACCGCGCCCTGGCGACGCTGCACATCGATCCGCTGCTGCTGTCGAGCGCGGCGGGCCACGCCTGACCCGTTGACCCACGGGCTCTTGTACCTGGGCGTCGACGTGGTGCCCGGGCGGCGGCAGCGATCCCGATGCGATGGCGCGGGCCGGCTGGCATGACGTCCCGCGGGGCATCACGTCCCAGAGGGCATGACGTCCCAATGGCGGGCCCACGGGTCAAGTGCCCGGGGAGGGCTCCGGCCCGCCAGCCACGATTTTGC
>JBEKNT010000593.1:0-3335 GCA_049522565.1 Acetobacteraceae bacterium | reverse complement strand
CGCACCCCTCCCCCCAACCCCCTCCCACAAGGGGAGGGGGAGAATTAAGACGCGCCGATGTCTGACGCGCCCGACTCCCTGGTCCTTCACCTCGAAGGGTTCGACGGCCCGCTCGACCTGCTGCTCGAACTGGCCCGTGCGCAGAAGGTGGACCTGGCGAAGATCTCCATCCTGTCGCTGGTGGAGCAATACCTCGTGGTGATCGAGGGCGCCCGCCGCGTGCGGCTGGAACTCGCCGCCGACTGGCTGGTCATGGCGGCTTGGCTCACCTGGCTGAAATCCCGCCTGCTGCTGCCCGCCGACGCGCTCGGCGCGGACGAGGCCGAGGACGCCGCCGAGGTGCTCGCCCTGCGGCTGCGCGACTTGTCCGCGATCCGTGCCGCCGCCGCCTGGCTCGGCGCGCGGCCACAGCTCGGCCAGGATGTGTTCGCCCGCGGCGCGCCGGAGGACCACACCGAGATCGACCGCTCGCGGCTGGCGCTCGACCTGGGGTCGCTGGTGCGCGCCTATCTCGGCGCCGTGCGCCGCGGCACCAAATCCCGCCGCTATCAGCCGCGGCCGTTGACGCTATGGACGGTGCAGGACGCGCTGCACCGGCTGGGTGCCCTGCTCGGCACCTTGCCCGACTGGATCAGCCTGGAGCGCTTCCTGCCGGATCACCTCGGCGGCCCCACCGAGCGGCGCGCCGCGCTGGCGAGCACCCTGCTGGCCAGCCTGGAAATGGCTCGCGGCGGCGCCGTCCGCCTGCGCCAGGACCATGAGTTCGGCCCCATCCTGGTGCACCGCGGCCGCGCCGGAGTAGAGGAGGGCGCATGACCCAACACACTCCCGCCCCCCTCGGGGGGGAGGGTTGCGGAGAGGGGGCGTCGCCTGGCGAGCCTCAACTCCGACCCGACCCGCCGTCCGTGCACGCGGTGTCATCCGACACCGTGCGAGCGGATGCCGGGTCAGCGGGCGCCACCCCATCGAACGCCACCGCCGCCCACGCCACCCTGGCGCCGGGCACCGCTGCGGCGGCGCCGGCGAGCGTTCCGGAAGCCGCCGTGGACGCCTCCACGGCGCCCGAGCCTGCTGCGGGACCGCCGCCCGGCGTGGTTGCCGTCCCGGAAGCCGCCCCGGCCGCCTCACCGGCGCCCGGCCCCGCTGCGGAGCCGGCGGCCACCCCGGCTGCCGCGCCCGAGCCGGAGCCGGACGAAGAGTCCCTCCGCCTGGCCGAGGCACTGGTTTTCGCCTCCGCCGGTCCGGTCAGTGCGCGCGCCCTCACCCAGCTTCTGCCGGACACCGCCGACGCCGACGCGGTGATCGCCGCGCTGCGTGAACGCTACGCCGGCCGCGGGGTGGAGCTGGTGGAAACCGCCGGCGGCGTGCAGTTCCGCACCGCCCCGGAACTCGCGCCCCGGCTGCGCAAGGTCATCGAGGTGCCGCGCAAGCTGCCGCGCGTGGCCATGGAGACGCTGGCCATCATCGCCTACCACCAGCCCTGCACCCGTCCGGAGATCGAGGAGATCCGCGGCACCAGCCTGTCGCAGCAGACCCTGGATGCGCTGCTGGAGGCCAACCTGGTCGCCCCGAAGGGCCGCCGCGAGGTTCCCGGCCGGCCCACCCTGTGGGGCACCACGCCGCAATTCCTGGCGCAGTTCGGCCTGAAGGACATTCGCGACCTGCCGCAACGCACCGACTTGCTGCTGGAGACGCCGCAGCCGTCCGGGGTGTCCAACGCACCGCCGCTCACGTCGAACCTGTCGGCGGCGCAGCCCGAGCTGGATCCGCATCCCGGCCAAAACCCGCGCCCCGACGAAACCCGGCACCCCGACGAAAGCCGGGAGCCCGACCAAAGCCGGGAGCCCGCGGCAAGCGGGGAGCCTGAAGCAAGCTGGCATCGCGGCGAACGCGCGGAGCCCGGCGAAAGCGCGGAGCCTACCGCCGAGTCGAATCCCGCCCCGAACCATGATGGCGCTCCGCTTTCACGGGGGTGACGGATGGACTACATGCGGCGCGGCACTTCGCCACGTCGCTTTGGTCGTACCCCTCTCCCGCCCGCCGGGGAGAGGGAGCATGGTAACTGTATGTTCGATTTCGCTTGGTCCGAGATAGGCCTGATCGCCGCCGTCGCCCTGATCCTGATCGGGCCGAAGGACATGCCGGTCGCCATCCGGACCATCGCCGACCTGGTCAAGAAAGCCCGGCGCATGGCGTCGGAGTTCCAGACCCATGTCGACGAGATGTTGCGCGAGGCGAACCTGCACGAGGTGCGCGACCAGATCACCTCGATCCGCAATTTCGATATCCGCGGCGAGATCGAGCGCCATATCGATCCGGACCACTCGTTGCGCGACACCTTCACCGGCAATCCGCTGGAGCCGGCCCCGGCATCGGACGCGATCGCCACACCGGCCCCGATCGGCGAGGCCGCTGTCGCCGAACTGGAACCGATGCCGCCGGCTGCGTCCATCGAACACACCGGAGGGGAAGCGGCGGATGCCTCGGCCGAACCGCCGGAGCCGGCCGCACCGGCGTTCGTCCCGCCGGGCTTTGTTCCCGCGCTTGCGGCCGCCGGCGACCAGGTGGAGGCTCCGTCTTTCATTCCTCCGCAGGTCGTGCTGCAACGCGGTGCGCGGCCGTCGGCGTAACCGCCGTTGGACGACCTCCTCTGACCGCGCCAAGCTGACCACCTGACCGCTGACCCCTGACCCCTGGCACATGGCCGACATCGAACAACCAGACGACCCGATCGACGACAAGCCGATGCCGCTGCTCGAGCACCTCGTCGAGCTGCGCAAGCGGCTTATGTGGTCGATCGTCGCGTTCGTGCTCGCCTTTCTGGTCTGCTACTATTTTTCCAACCGCATCTACTTCTTCCTGGCCGAGCCGCTGGCGACCGTGCTGCGCGAGCAAGGCAATCCCGATCCGCATTTGATCTACACGCAGCTTTACGAAGCGTTCTTCACCCGCATCAAGGTGGCGTTCTTCGGCGGCGCGTTCATCGGCTTTCCGGTGATCGCCAGCCAGATCTGGCTGTTCGTCGCACCCGGCCTGTATCGCAGCGAGAAGCGCGCGCTGCTGCCGTTTCTGCTCGCCACGCCGGTGCTGTTCTTCCTCGGCGCCGCGCTCGCCTATTATTTCGTGTTCCCCTTCGCCTGGCGGTTCTTCGCCAGCTTCCAGTCGCCGACCGGTGGCGGCGGCGTGCCGATCGAACTGCTGCCGCGCGTGTCCGAGTATCTCGACCTGGTGATGAAGCTGATCTTCGCGTTCGGCATCACCTTTGAGCTGCCGGTGCTGCTGACGCTGCTGGCCAAGGTCGGCATCGTCTCGTCGAAGGGCCTGAAGCGCTATCG
>JBEKNT010000592.1:0-3359 GCA_049522565.1 Acetobacteraceae bacterium | reverse complement strand
TGGGCCACGCCGGTCTGCTGGACGAGGAACTGCGCGATGAGACGCCGCGGCGCTGGCGGCGGGTGGTGATCGAAAAGCCGTTCGGCCACGACCTCGACTCCGCTCGTGCGCTGAACACCCGCATCCGTCGTGCGCTGCGGGAGGAACAGATCTATCGGATCGACCATTTCCTCGGCAAGGAAACCGTCCAGAGCATCATGGCGTTTCGCTTTGCCAACGGGCTGTTCGAGCCGATCTGGAACCGCGATCGCATCGACCACGTGCAGATCACCGTCGCGGAAACCATCGGTGTCGAGCACCGGGGAAAATTCTACGACATCACCGGCGCGTTGCGCGACATGGTGCCGAATCACGTGTTCCAGTTGCTGGCGATGGTGGCGATGGAGCCGCCTGCCGGCTTCCACGCCAAAGCCATCCGCAATCGCAAGGCCGACGTGTTCGCCGCGCTGTGCTCGGTGCAGCCGGGGGACGCGGTGCGCGGCCAGTACGGGCCGGGCGCGGTGCTGGGCAAGAAGGTCAGCGCCTATCGCGAGGAACCCGACGTCGCGCACGATTCCAACACCGAGACCTTCGTCGCGATGCGGCTGGCCATCGACAACTGGCGCTGGGCCGGCGTGCCGTTCTACCTGCGCACCGGCAAGCGCCTCGCCGGGCGGATGACCGAGATCGCCATTCGCTTCAAGCCGGCACCCTACGCGCCATTCGATGAGACGCGCGTTGCGACGCTGCCGCCCAACTGGCTGGTGCTGCACATCCAGCCGAACGAGGGCATCTCGCTGCAATTCGAGGTGAAGCGGCCCGGGCCGGTGGTGGACCTCGCGGCGGTGCAGATGGCGTTCCACTACGACGACTGGTTCCCGCGCGAGCCGAATGTCGGCTACGAGACGCTGATCTACGACGTGATGACCGGCGACCAGACGCTGTTCAACCGCGCCGACATGATCGAGGAGACCTGGCGCGTGGTGCAGCCGGTGCTGACCGCCTGGGCCGCCGGACCGCCGCGGCATTTTCCCAACTACGCCTCCGGTTCCGACGGACCGGATGCGGCCGAGGCGCTGTTGCGGCGTGACCACCGCGCGTGGCGCCCGCTGGTGGATGCCAATGCGGGTGCTGCGTCGCAGGGACATGACAAGGCGTAGTGCGGACCGAAGGTTGAGGTAAGGACGCGCTGCGCGCGCCACTGATCCCCCGTGCCAACGTGCGGGTCAGCAAACAGCCAGGTTTAACGCAGATGCAGGCGGAGTCACGCCGATGCACGCAGATGGGGGCGGCATGCTTCACCAGGCGCTTGATTTCCAGGCCCGGGTTGTCGAAGTTGCGCAGGCGGCAGGGATGCAGGCCGGTTGGCTTGAGATCATTGACGCATTGGAGGCGATGCGCCGCGTCCAGTGCTTTGACGGTCGGCAATGCGACCAGAACCGCACCGTCCACCAGCAGGTCAACGAAATTCTCGCCGACCACCGCGTTCGTGTATCTAACGGTCGGCGCCGCACTGCTGTGCGACCGCGACTCCGGCCTCGCGCAGTTCAAGCGCCACGGCATTCTCGTACAGCTTCTCCAGGAACCCGGCGCCGAGCGTATTGAGCATGGCGAAGGCGCCGCCGACGATGACCCGCGACAGTTCGTTCGGCCTGGTTCTATCTGCGTGTTCCGCGTCCATCTGCCTGCATCTGCGTGAAAGCTTGCTTCAGCGGTTCTGCCAACAAGCGGTTGCCAAAGCGTTGACGCTCCGGCGCCGGTTCAGGTCCGGAACTGCGCCGGGCGTCAAGCCTCGAAGCACGAGCCATTCCCCGATGCCGGACCTGTTCAGGGGAGGCACCCCTTAGGACTTCGCTTGCTTCGAAGGTTTCGACCTGGCAGAACCGTTGAGCGCGACCGCTTGGCGAACGAGCGCCTTGAAGGCGGACTCGTCAATTTCTTCTCCTTCGTGGATGTCGATCGCGCGGCGTGTGTTTCCGTCGAGACTTGCGTTGAACAGACGGGCCGGATCCTGCAGCGACGCGCCCTTGGCGAAGGTAAGCTTCACGACATGCTTGTAGGATTCGCCGGTGCAGATGATGCCGTCGTGCGACCAAACCGGCGTGCCCCGCCACTTCCATTCCTCGACGGTGTCCGGGTCTGCTTGCTTGATGAGGGTGCGCATTCTGCTGAGGGTTTCCCCGCGCCAGTCCCCGAGTTCGGCGATTCTTTTCGATATGAGCTCCGATGCCGGCTGGCCCTGGCTCACGTCCGGATTTTTCATGTTCTCCTCCTGCGAGGTTCCAGATATATCTCATTCGGCAAGACAGTGAAGGATATGCGCGCCACATCGTCCTGCATCTCGGGCGACGACGCCCGCGTAGCCTCAATCGCCTGGTCAAGAGGTTGTGTCATGGGCGGCTTATTTTATCGGACTGCCACCCTAAAATCTACGGAATAGCTTGGCGACCGCATCAACGGCGCTTTGTTGTATAAAACTCAAGCAGACTGTGTGAAAAATCACGTTCCGTAACTGCAACTAGAAATCTTGTTGTTCGCCCCAGATCCTGCCGGGAATCATTCGTGCTTATGCGGCCGCGTCGGCGACCGGAAGTTCCGCGGCGCGTGGCGGCAACCGAATTTTCACACGGTCTGCAAGATATATGCGTCAAACCCAGGCGCTGATGGGATTGGGCTTTTCTGATGCGGATTTCTGATGGGCAATGCGCGCATGATTTGCGGCTATGCAGGGGTATCCGCGGTGGGCAGGCGGTAGGGCGGCGCAAAGCACTGACCGTCGCCGGAGCCGCCGGCGTCAAGGTCCGGAATCGACCCGAAGCGGACGCTCCCAGTCGAAAGTTCAGGCGCCGGCCGCTGGTATTATGGCTAGAAAACTAGGACTCCGGCCCTTGAAAGTCCGCCGGCTCGGTGAACTCCTTTTCAAGGAGGTCGTGCCTAACCGCTGTCGTGAACGCGGTGAAGTCATCTGTAGTGGCTAGATGGAACCGAAGGCCGCGGCCTTCTTTGACCTGCGTCACGGTATTCGGATTGGACAGATGCTCTCGCCAGTATTGGTTATCGGCAGCGAATCGCCCTTCCTGCCAGACGTAAGCATACTTGCTACGACAGCTTACAAACAGGTGCCTTTTCCCGCCAAGTCGGTATATCAACTCTCTGTATCGAAGGCGCTTTTCGGTCGCCGGCTGGTCTAGCTCCGATTTGTAAAATGCCACGAGGGCAGGATTTTCAACGTGCTCAAGAGCCGCCTGCCAGCTTGTCCAACTTTCACTGATCTCGTCCGGCTTTCTATCCGTTCCGCGTCTTAGTGATGCAATTTCCAGCGGCGGGTATATGCAGGAGCATGTAAGATATTCCTTCCCATCCTCTTGGGACAAAGCAAC
>JBEKNT010000591.1:0-3370 GCA_049522565.1 Acetobacteraceae bacterium | reverse complement strand
AAAGAGGTCGTGACTCCCCCTCCCCTTGTGGGCTTGGTCCGCTTCGCGGCCCAAGCCCACAAGGGGAGGGGGAGTTTGTTTCTTGCGAGGCGCACCTCGCAATGACGGATCGTCACGGCGGATGCATCCTTAGTGGATCGCCTTCCAGGCGCCGTCCTTCACCTCCACCAGCACCGCGGCGCGCGCATCCTGCCCGTTATGGTTGGTCGGGGTCATGTTGTAGACGCCGCTCAGGCCAACCAGTTCGTGGGTTTTTTCCAACGCGTCACGCAGGGCGGCGCGGAACTCGTCGGTGCCGGGCTTGCCGGCTTGCAGCGCGGCCGGGATGGCGGCTTTCAGCAGCAGCATCGCGTCGTAGCTGTAACCGGCGAACGGGTTCACCGCCTGCGCACCGAACTTCTTCGCGTATTCCGCCATGAACGCTGTCGCCACCGGCTTGATCACGTTGCCATCGGGCAACTGGTCGTAGACCACCAGCGGCGAGGTGTCCGCAATCACGCCCTCGGCCGCCGCGCCGCCCACCTTGATGAATGCCGGACTGACGATGCCATGGTTGCCGTAGATGCCACCCTTGAAGCCGCGATGACGCAGCGCAACGACCGGCAGCGCCGCCGGGGTCGCCGAGTTGCCCATCATGATCGCCTGCGGATGCAAGCTCATCAGCTTCAGCACCTGCGCTTCCGCCGAGGTATCGGTGCGGGCGTAGCGCTCGTCGGCGAGGATCTGCATCCCGTCGGCCTGCGCGGACAGCTTGGTCGCAGCCAGCACCTGGTCCCCCCAACCGTCCGAGAAGCCGATAAAGCCGATGTCCTTCACCGCGTGCTGCTGCATGTACTTGAACACCGCCGACACCATCAGCGACAGCGGCTGCGCATCCGTGAATATGTAAGTCTGCTTGGTCGGATCGTACTCATAAGGGGCCATGGCGATCATCGGCACACGCGCCTGGTTGGCGAGCGGCGCCACCGCCGCATCCGAGGCGGCGAGCGACGGACCGATGAAGGCGTCCACATGGTCTTCCGAGATCATCTTCTGTGCGATGGTGAACGCGGTGTTCGCGTCCGTCGCATCGTCGCGAATGATGTATTCCACCTTCTGCCCGGCGATCTCGCTGGGGAACAAGTCGAAGGCAGCCTTGTAGCCCACGCCCATCGCCGCGGCGGGGCCGCTGATGGAAATGATGGCGCCGATCTTGATCTGCGCCTGAGCCGCCGCCGATGCCCCAAGGATTACCATGGCCGTGACGGCCGCAACCAGACGCGCTTTCATCCTGCTCTCCCTGCTGGGTGCTTGGCCCGGAGGCGCACGGCGCGCGGGCATGGTCATTTCAGGCGAAGATAGTTTAGGTGTCAAGGTTTTGGCCCATGCCAGGGCGGCAGCACCGCGGTCGCCTCGATCTCTACCAGCGCCGCTGGCTCCACCAGTTGTGCCACGCCGATCACCGACATGGTTGGAAAGTGCCTGCCGATCACTCGACGATACGCCGAACCGATCGTCAACTGGTTCTCGCGATAAGCGCGCAGGTCGGTGACGAACCAGGTGAGCCGCACCAGGTGTTGCGGCTCCGCACCGGCCTCGGCGAGCAAGGTGACGATGTTGGTCAAGGCCTGGCCGACCTGGTTGGCGAGGCCCTCGGCGAATTTGCCTCCCGCGTCCCAGCCGATCTGGCCGGCGAGGAAGATCGTTTCGCCGCCGGCGACGATGCCGTTGGCATAGCCGCGCGGGCGAGGCCAGGCTGCTGGCTGCAACACGCGCTGGCCGGTGGCGTTCCGATCGCTCATTCAATCGCCCCTGAATTGCGGCCGCTGCCGCGTGGAGAAGGCTTCGAAGGCGCGGCGAAAATCCTCGGTCGCCATGCAGATCGCCTGCGCCTGCGCTTCTGCTTCGATGGCGCTCTCGACATCCATGCTCCATTCGCGGTGCAGCATCGTCTTGGTGACGCCGTGTGCGAAGGTCGGACCGTCGGCAAGCTGCGCGGCCATCGCCTGGGCGGCGGCCAGCACCTGTCCCGGCGGATGCAGCGCATTGAAGAAACCCCAGCGCTCGCCTTCATCGCCGGTCATCGAGCGGCCGGTATACAGCAGCTCGGCCGCGCGTCCCTGGCCGATGATGCGGGGGAGAACAGCGCAGGCGCCCATGTCGCAACCTGCCAGGCCGACGCGGGTGAACAGGAAGGCGGTGCGGCTTTCGGCGGTGCCGTAACGCATGTCCGCGGCCATCGCCAGGATCGCACCGGCGCCGGCGCACACGCCTTCCACTGCCGCGACGATCGGCTGCGGGCAGAGCCGCATCGCCTTCACCACGTCGCCCGTCATCCGCGTGAAGGCCAGCAGCTCCGGCATCTTCATCCGGGTCAGCGGACCGATGATCTCGAACACATCCCCACCGGAACAGAAATTGCCGCCGGCGCCGGTGATGACCACCGACTTGATGGCCTGGTCGTGCGCCAGGGCGCGGAAGGTCTCGCGCAGCTCGGCGTACGAGTCGAAGGTGAGCGGATTCTTCTTCTCCGGCCGATCGAGCGTGATGGTCGCGACCTTGCCCGCGACCTCCCAGCGGAAGTTCTTGCCCGGTTGCATGTCACACCTCTCCGCAAGCGACGGCGATCGCCTGTCCGGTCATTGCGCTGGCGTCTGGCCGGCACAGGAAGGCGACGGCGTCGGCCACTTCCTCCGGTCGCACCAGCCGGCCGGCGGGATTGCCGGCTGCCAGTTTGTCGCGCGCTTCCTGCGGCGACCGGTCGCCGGCCGCGGCGATGGTCGCCGCGGCGCGCGTTACCATGTCGGTGTCGGTGAATCCGGGGCAGACCGCATTCACGGTGATGCCGTCCTTCACCGTTTCCAGCGCGAGCGCGCGGGTGAAGCCAACCAGCGCGTGCTTGGCCGCGACATAGGCGGTGACATAGGGATAGCCTTTGAGGCCGGCGGTGCTGGCGATGTTGACGATGCGCCCGAAGCCTCGAGCGCGCATGTCCGGCAGCACGGCCTGGCAGGCGGTGACAGCAGACAGCAGATTGACCGCCAGCATGGCCTGGAAGTCGGCGACCGTGTGCTTCGCGAATGGCCTGGAGATCGCCGCCCCGGCGTTGTTCACCAGAATGTCGCACGGGCCGAGCGAGGCGATGGCGTCACGCAGCGCGGCGTGATCGGTAACATCGGCGACCGCGACGCGCGCACCGAGCTGTTTCGCAGCCTGCGCCAGTGCGGCGGCATCACGGCCGATGAGCGCGATGGCCGCGCCATCGGCGGCCAGCCGGTGCGCGATGGCAAGACCGATTCCCTTGCCGCCTCCGGTGATGATGGCTGCGGGAGGAACCGCTGCGTTCCCCCTCCCCTTGTGGGAGGAGGTTAGGGGGAGGGGTGCGTGCGAC
>JBEKNT010000590.1:0-3391 GCA_049522565.1 Acetobacteraceae bacterium | reverse complement strand
CAATCGAACTATCGCCAGGGCTTGTTAAGCGGAGCCTCACCGCGTGGACAAATCGGCCTGCCGCCGCTCGATTTCCACGCCCGCCGATGTTGCATCTGCGAATATGTCCAGCTTTTCGACGCGGATCCGCGCGAGGTGAACGCGCGGATCGGCCAGACAGGCTTCGGCGATCCGCTCGGCCAGGGTTTCCACCAGCCGGACGTGCCCGGCGGCGACGATGCCTCGCACCGACGCGGCGACCTTCTCATAATCCACCACCCGCGACAACTCGTCCCGCCCCACCCGGGCGCGCGACAGGGCGCGGGCACCGTCGTCCTCCACCCCCAGGTCGATGTTGATCCGCACCCGCTGAGGCGCTGTGTGTTCATGGGGATAGACGCCGATGCTGGCGGACAACACGAGGTCGCGCAGGAAGACGTGGCGCAACGCTCGGCTGCTGGAGGCGATGCGGGGCGCGTCCATGGTGCTACTCCTCCGGCGGCGGGGCACTGCGTCCGGCGGCCCATTGCAGGTGCTGCCCGCCGTCCAGCGCCAGCATCTGCCCGGTCATCGACGGCAGTCCCAGGATGGCGACGGCGGCGCGACCGATCTCCTCGGGGGAGGTGCCCTGCCGCAGCGGCACCGACTCGGCCTGGCGGTCGAATTGCTCCTGGGTCTGGCGCTCGCTGGGCAGCGTCGGGCCCGGGCCGATGGCGTTCACCCGGATACGCGGCGCCAGGGCCAGGGCCATGCTCTGGGTCAGCGCCCATAAGCCGGCCTTGGACACCGTGTAGGACACGAAATGCGGGGTGATCGACCAGACCCGCTGATCGAGCAGGTTGATGATCGCCCCTTGGGCGTTGTCGGGGAGCAGGCGGGCGAAGTGCTGGGTCAGCAGGAAGGGCGCACGCAGGTTGGGCTCGATATGGGCGTCCCAGGAGGCGCGGGTGGCGTCGTGCCACTCGTCGCGCTCGAAGCGGCTGGCGTTGTTGACCAGCACGCCGATCGGGCCGAGCGCCGCCATGGCCTGCGGCAGCAGGGCGGCGGTTGCTGCCTCGTCGGCGAGGTCGGCTTGCAGCAGCGCGGCGCGGCGGCCGAGGCGGCGTATCTCATCGCAGGTGGCGGCGCCGGCGGCACGGCTGGCGTGGCAGTGCAGGGCGACGTCGAACCCGGCCTCCGCCAAAGCGAGCGCGATGGCGCGGCCGATCCGCTGGGCGCCGCCGGTGACCAGGGCGGCGCGGGGGATGCCGGGGGGGATGCCCGGGTCAAGCCCGGGCATGGCGGACAGTGGCGGCATGCGGGTGCGGTCGTCCGGCTGGCTGCGCTGGTTGAGTCGGATGGATTAGCGCAAATGGCCAGGTGCGCGCAAAAGCCACGTCCTGCGGCTGTGCGACGACAATGAAACGGCGGAGTGCGCTGCGCTTATCCGCCCCACGTCGCCCGCGCCGCCACGACATCCAGCGTACGGCGGAACAGCGCAGCGCATTCCGCCGCCCCGCCGGCGGCAGCCATTGCATGTGCCCCGATTTCCTGGTGAAGCGACACCTGAAGGAGAAGCATCCGCGATGGCGGCGATAATCGAGGTTGACGGCCTGGTGAAGACGTTCGGCACCTTCAAGGCCGTCGATGGCATCTCATTCAGCGTCGGTGAAGGCACGATCCGAGCGTTCCTCGGCCCAAACGGCGCCGGCAAGACCACGACGATCAAGATCCTGACGACCGTGCTCGCCCCTACCTCGGGCCGGATCAAGGTCGCCGGCTACGATCCGGTGCGCGAACGCACCGCCGTTCGCCGCGCTTTCGGCATCGTCTTCCAGGACCCGAGCCTCGACGAGGAGCTCACGGCACACGAGAACATGCAGTTGCACGGCGTGCTCTATGGCGTACCGCGCAAGGAGCTTCGCGAACGGATGGAGCTATTGCTCCGCTTCGTCGGGCTGTGGGAACGACGGAACGACTACGTCAAGCAATTCTCCGGCGGCATGAAGCGTCGGCTGGAGATCGCGCGGGCGTTCCTGCATCAGCCGCGCCTGCTGTTTCTGGACGAACCCACGCTCGGGCTGGACCCGCAGACGCGCAGCCACATCTGGGAATTCGTGCGCGGCCTGTCCCGCGAACAGCAGGTCACCGTGTTCTTCACCACCCACGCGATGGAAGAGGCCGAACGCGTGGCCGACGACATCACCGTGATCGATCACGGCCGGATCGTTGCCGAGGGCACGGCAGCTTCTTTGAAAGGGCGAACCGGCAGTGCCACTCTGGAAGATGCGTTCATTGCTCTGACCGGGCGGGACATTCGCGAGGACGAGGCGACGCCGGCCGATCGGATGCGCATGATGCGCCGCGCGTGGCGAGGCCGCTGATGCGCGCGGTATGGATCTTGTGGCTGCGGCAGATCAAGCGCTATGCGAGGGCACGCACGCGGCTGATCGGCTCGTTGGGCCAGCCGGTGCTGTTCCTGTTCGCTCTGGGGTTCGGCTTCGGCCCAATCTACGCGCGGGCCGGCGGCGGCAATTATCTGGAATTCGTTGTGCCCGGCATCATCGCCATGGGCATCATCTTCACCGCGGTGTTCGGCGGCATCGAGATCATCTGGGACCGGCAGTTCGGCTTCCTGAAGGAAACGCTGGTAGCGCCGGTGCCGCGGCTGGCGATCGTACTGGGGCGCACTTTGGGCGGCGCGACGACGGCGATGCTGCAAGGGGTGATCGTCCTGGTGATCTGCCTGATCGCGGGGTTTCGCATCCATCATCCATTGCTGGTGCCGCTGGCGGTGGTGTTCATGTTCCTGATCGCTCTGGTGTTCGCTGCGATCGGGACGGCGATCGGGTCGGTGCTGCGGGACATGCAGGGGTTCCAGCTTATTATGAATTTCCTGGTGATGCCGCTGTTCTTCTTTTCGAACGCGCTGTTCCCGACGGCGGGGCTGCCGGCGCCGCTGCGGCTGGCGGTGCAGTTGAACCCGCTGAGCTATGGGGTGGCGGGGATGCGGGATGCGCTGGCTGGGACTGCGTCGTGGGGGATGGCACTGGATCTGGCGGTGTTGGGGGGCATGGCGGGGGTGCTGCTGGGGCTCAGCAGTTTTCTGTTCTCGCGGATCGAGGCTTGAGGGGAGACGGGTTCCGGCAGCCACATCAGCGGGCTGAAGTGTCATACCCACCCTCTAAATTGTTAACGCACGGACCGTGCGGGGAGGCCGCGGCCGAGGCTTGCCCGGGTCGCCACACACCGCGCGATCGTGCGCGCCGTTGCGTTTTTGATTCGCAAGGCGGACGGGCAGAGGACCACTGGGATCACGGAGGGAGAGGTTACGCAAAGGGGCGCAAACGGGTCGCGCGGCACCATGCACTGAGGGGTGCCCCGCCCGGCTGATCCTGGCGAGCAGCTTCGGTGCGGTGGCCCCCCGCCCATT
>JBEKNT010000589.1:0-3417 GCA_049522565.1 Acetobacteraceae bacterium | reverse complement strand
TGGCGCACGCGTCGGTTCCGGCGTGTTGGCAATCTGGGCCTGCGCGATTTCCCTGTTCATTGTCGGAAGCTCATGGGGCGAGGCATTTCTGACCGCGCTGCTGTTCTTCGGCATCATATTCTTTATGACGATCGGCGTGCGTGTCGCCTTCGCTCTGGGAATCGTCGGCGCACTGTCAGTGTATTTCCTGACGCCCATCCCGTTTCCTGTAACCCTTCCGTCGCGGGCCTGGTCGGGTCTGAACAGTTTCTCGCTGACCGCCGTACCGCTTAAAGTGCTGATGGCATCGATCCTCGTTCGCAGCGGCCTGACCAACGAGCTGTTTTCCATTATGGCGAGGCTGTTGAAGCCGATCCCGGGGGGGCTCGCCTACGCCGCCATCGCCGGCTGTGCGATCTTCGCCGCGGTGTCGGGATCGAGTGTCGCCACCGCGGCGACGATCGGCACCGTCGCCTGCCCGGAGATGCTGCGCCGAGGCTACAGCGAGAAATTGACCTACGGCACCATCGCGGCCGGCGGCACGCTTGGCATCCTGACGCCGCCCAGCATCGCGATGATCATCTACGCCGGCACCGTTGGCGTGCCGGCGACAAAATTGTTCGTTGCCGGTATGCTGCCGGCCGCCCTGATGATGCTCGCCTTCATGGCGGTGGTGCTGTGCTGGGCACTGCTGCATCCGGGCTCGGCACCCGCCGTGCCGAAGGACGATGCGGTCGCCATGACGAGCACCAGCGCCATCGACGCGGCCCTGGTCATAGCAATGATCGGCGTGATCATGGTGTCGCTCTACACTGGCATCGCGACGGCCACCGAAACCGGGGCGGTGGGCGTGGTGGTCGCGTTCGGCATCTGCGGGATGCGAGGACGGCTGAGTTGGAGTGTCGTGACAGAGTCACTTGATCAGGCTGTCGTCGTCACCTCGTTCATCTTCCTGATTGTGGTCGGCGCCAACGTCCTGACATTCGGCTTCGACTATCTCCGGATCTCCCAGCGCATTATGGAAACGGCGATGAGCACCCACGTCGACCGGTGGGTCGTGTTCCTGTCGGTTGTGCTGATCTATGTGGTGCTCGGCGCATTCCTCGATTCCATTTCAATGCTGGTCCTGACCCTGCCGGTCGTGTTTCCGGTCATGGTGAAATTGGGTTTCGACCCATTATGGTTCGGTGTGGTCCTGATGATCATGGCGGAAGTCGGCCTGATCCATCCACCCGTGGGCATGAACCTCTTCATCCTTCAGGGCATCAACAAAACCGCTTCCATGCGGACGATCGCACTGGGCGCGTTGCCGTTCCTCGCGGTAATGTTCGTCACCTTGCTGGTGCTTTGCCTGTACCCCGACATCGCACTGTTCCTGACGCGCTTCGACTGATCGGCAGTACGGCCTGCTCAGTCGCCATGCAATGCTTCTTCCATTGGCACGGCGATGTCAAAGAGCAGATCGTCCGCGCCTGGCGCGGCCATCAATTGCATGCCGATCGGCAGGGGATGGCGGGCGAACGGCAGCGTCATCGCCGGCCCACGCACGAAATTCGCCAGTGCCGTGCAGTCGGCCTGGTTCGTCGGGGTCACGTCGTCATGGGAGAAGCTGGTCTGCGGCGCCGTCGGCATCGCGATCAGTTCCACTCCGGCGAAGGCGCGACGGCAGTCAAGTCGCACCGCCTCGATCGCTTCATAGGCGGCAGCGATCCGCGATGGTCCGGCCTGGATGGGATAGCGCAGGGCCGCCGCGAAGCCGGAAGACAGGCCGGTCAGATCCGCGCCAAGCTGTTGTATGTAGTATGCGGCGGCTTCCACTTCGGTGACCAGCAGGCCGGCGCGGCGCGCCTTGCCGGGATGCCATGTGGGTAGATCCAAGGGAGACACGATCATGCCTGCATCGCGGAGACGGTCGAGAAATCGATCGAACGCGGATGCGACGGCCGGTGCGAGGTCGATTTCCGCAAGCTGGCGGGGCACGCCGACGCGAAGCCCAGCCGGCTTTCGTGTGACGCGAACAGCGCCCGTCGTGCGCCGTAGCAATGCCTCAGCCATGATCACCATGGAAGCTGCCGAGCGTGTGAGCACGCCGACGCTGTCCAGTGTTGGGCTCAATGGAACAACGCCCTCCGTCGATACCGCCGCATTGCTCGGCTTGAAGCCGTAAACGCCACAATAGGCGGCGGGCAGGCGCACCGAGCCCATCGTGTCGGTGCCGAGGGCGGCGGCACAAAGGCGTGCCGCGACTGCGGCCGCCGAACCGCCGCTGGATCCACCCGGGGTATGGCCGGGTCGAACCGGATTCATGCAGCGGCCATAGACCGGGTTATCCGTCGTTGCGCCGAACGCGCCCTCATGCAGGTTGAGCTTGCCAAGGATCACCGCGCCCCGCCGCCGGAGATCCGTGACGACAGGTGCGTCTTGTTGCGGAATGCGCGCGCGGAAGGCCGCCGTACCGGCGGTGCAGGGAAGGCCCGCGACGTCGATATTATCCTTGATCGAGATGGGAACGCCATCGAGCAGACCAAGCGGGCGATTTTCCGCCCAGCGCCGGCGACTGGCTTCGGCTTCGATCCGCGCCGCGTCGCCGGCGACGGTGATATAGCTGCGCAGCGCGGCATCCTTGGCCGCGATGGCGGAGAGATAGGCTTCCACGACCTTCACCGGGTTGGACTGTCGCATCGCGTAGCTGTTACGCAAGCCGGCAAGATCGAGTTCAAGCAGATCGGTCACCGCCATCGCCTCAAGGTTTGCGATTATCGACAAGGCGGACCGGCTTCTGTCTGCTCTCGATGCCCGTCAGTACCCCGAGCGCGCCGGGCGGTTCAAGCTTCACCCTGATCTCAACCCCGAGTCGGGCGCGCAGCAAACCCTCGTACTCAATACGGAGTGTTTCGCTTGCTTCGCCGCGAACTTCCACGCGCACCGTCATGTCGTCGCGCGTGCCGGCGCGGGAAAGTTCGCAAATAAATTCTCCGGTGAACTCCGGCCGCTCCGCCGTCAGGACCGCGCCGATGCCGCTTGGGTAGACATTGATGCCGCGCAGCTTCACCATGTTGTCGCTGCGGCCGCGGAAACCCAGGATGCGCCGAAACGGCAGGCCGATCGGCGATTCGCCGCGTACTTCCTCCGTCACGTCATGAGTGTGGAAGCGGATGATCGGGAAGATGTCGTCCTTGAACAGGCAGGTACACACCATGTCGCCGGCCTGGTCGCCCTGCACGGGGCGTCCGCTGTCGGTATCGACAAGTTCGAGGTACTGGGCGTCCTCCATGACATACATGCCGGTCTGGTCGGGACCTTCGCCGGCGATAATGCCGGTGTCGCCGACGCCGTACCAGTCATAGACCGCGCAGCCGCCCCAGGCCTCACTCATAGGTCCGCGACCGTCCGGGCCGAGATGGCCGGTGATCATGCGCAACTTGATGTCCCGGCCTG
>JBEKNT010000588.1:0-3417 GCA_049522565.1 Acetobacteraceae bacterium | reverse complement strand
ACCTTGATCCGCTTCGCGGCTCAAGCCCTCAAGCGGAGGGGGAGACGCCTTAACGGGAGGACTTGACCATGAGCGCAGTCACCGGCGTGCACCTGATCGGCAGCGTGCCGCTGCAAGACGCGGAGACGGTGTTCCGCACCGTCGCGCATGAACTGGGGCCATATCTCGCGCGCATCCCGGATGGCGAAACCGGCAACCGCCATCGCTGGATCTGGTGGCAGCGCGAGATGCTGCTGCGGCACCCGGCGATGGAACCCGATCCCGACACCAAGCCGCTCGAACTGCGCCAGTGGGACGGCGCGCTGATCCGCACCACCGACTGGCTGCGTTTCAAGTCCGGCATCGATCCGACGAGCGTGACCTTCGATACCGGCTACGCCGCCGCGGCACGGGAGTCCTACGTCACATTCCGCCGTCTGCGCGACACCGGCGATATTCCCGCCAGGCTGCGCTTCCAGGTGTGCCTGCCGACGCCGATGGCCTCGGGCTATATGTATGTCAGCCCGCGTTCGCTCGCCGCCTATCTTCCCGCCTACGAACGCGCCTTGCTCGCGGCGTTGCGCGAGATCGCCGGCGCGATCCCGCACCAGGACCTGTCGATCCAGTGGGACGTCTGCCAGGAGGTGCTGGTGTTCGAGGGCTACTTCCCGCACCGTCCACCGGCCTACAAGGAAGCCTCGCTCGCCATGCTGGCGCGGCTCGGCGATGCCGTGCCGGACGATGTCGAGTGTGGCTACCACCTTTGCTATGGCTCGCCGCGCGACGAACACCTGGTGATGCCGAAGGATACCGCGATCCTGGTGGAGATCGCGCAAGGCATTCTCGCGCGGCTACGGCGGCGGATGGATTTCCTGCATTTGCCGGTGCCGCGGGATCGCTCGGACGCTGCGTATTTCGCGCCGCTCGCGGGGTTGGCATTGCCGGCGGAGACGATGCTGTATCTCGGGCTGATCCATCATGACGACGCGACCGGCGACCGCGCGCGGATCGATGCGGCGCGCAAGGTGGTGCCGCGCTTCGGCATCGCCACCGAGTGCGGCTGGGGTCGCACCGATCCGGCGCGTGTGCCGGGGCTGTTGGCGGCACATCGGCATGTCATGGCGGACCCCGGGGTCACGTGCCCGGGGGCAGGCTCCGGCAGGTGAATCGCAGCCGCCTCGGCCGCATGCATGCTGCGCGCATGGCACGCCGGTTCCTCACTGCGCTGTTGCTCCTGTCGTTCGCGCCGGTTGCGCTGGCTGACGCGCCGCGCACCGGCACCGCGGCTTATGGCGACTGGCACGACGACGCACCGGGCGTCGTGCGGCAGATAACGCCCGACGTCCTGCCCTCGCCGTTCGCCACGCAGTCGGCGACGCGTGGGCCGTCCGTGGTAGAGCACCCCGCCGGCGCGGTGCTGCATGTCCCGGCGGGCTTCGCGGTGACTGAGTTTGCCTCCGGACTGGATCGTCCGCGCACCCTGCGCGTGGCGCCGAACGGCGACGTGTTCCTCGCCGAAAGCGGTGCCGGGCGCATCCGCGTGTTCCGAGTTCCCGACGGCGCGTCGCGACCGGCGCAAAGCGCGGTGTTCGCCGCGGGCGTGTCGCAGCCATTCGGCATCGCGTTTTGGCCACCGGGTCCGAACCCTCGTTTCGTCTACATCGCCGTGAGTTCGCGGGTGGTGCGCTTCCCCTACCAATCCGGCGACCTGCACGCGCGGGGACCGGCCCAGGTGGTGGTGCCGCATTTGCCGGACAACGGCGGACACTGGACGCGGGATGTGGTGTTTTCGGCCGACGGGCAGCGCATGTTCGTTTCGGTTGGTTCGGGCACCAACGCGGGAACCGAGATGGCGGCGAAGGACCAGGACGACGCGCGCGCCTGGGATGCGGCGCACGGTCTCGGCGCTGCCTGGGGTGACGAGCAGGATCGGGCCGATGTGTTGGTGTTCGATGCGGAGGGACGCGATGGGCGTGTGTTCGCCGCGGGGCTGCGCAATTGCGTCGGCGAGGCGATCGCTCCGGCGGGCGGCGCCTTGTGGTGCGTGGTGAACGAGCGCGATGGGCTGGGCGACAATCTGCCGCCCGATTATGCCACGTCGGTGCGCGAGGGCGCGTTCTACGGCTGGCCGTGGTACTATATCGGCGCGCACGCCGATCCTCGGCTGTCCGGTGCGCGGCCCGATCTGGCGGGACACGTTGCGGTCCCGGACGTGCTGATCCAGCCGCATTCGGCGCCGCTCGGCATCGCGTTCTATGACGGGGCGCAATTCCCGCCGGACTATCGCGGCGATGCGTTCGTGACGCTGCACGGATCGTGGAACCGCGCGCAACGCACCGGCTACAAGGTGGTGCGGCTGCGGTTCTCGGCAGGCAAATCCACTGGCGCATACGAGGATTTTCTGACCGGCTTCGTCGTCTCCGATCAGGCGGTGTGGGGCCGGCCGGTCGGCGTCGCGGTGGCGCATGACGGCTCACTGCTGGTCAGCGAGGACGGCAACGGTACAATCTGGCGCGTGAGCTACCACGGGGGAAACCGATGAGCACCACGCGCGCACCGCAGGTTCGGGCACCGGAACTGACCTGCGACTGCCATTTCCACATCTTCGGCCCGTACGATCGGTTTCCGCTGGACGCCGGCCGCACCTATACGCCTCCGGCTGCGCTGGTGCCGGCGTATCTGGCGATGGCGGAGACGGTGGGCATCGGCCGCATGGTGGTGGTGCAGGCGTCGGTCTACGGCACGCAGAACGCGGTGACGCTGGATGCGGTGCGGCAGTTCGGGCTCGACCGAGCCCGCGCCGTGGTGGTGATCGACGATAGTTTCAACGAAGCGGCGCTGCGCGCGATGCACGATGCGGGGGTGCGCGGCGCGCGGTTCAACATGGTGTCCGGCAACGGCACCCCGGAAGACCAGCTTGAGGCGCTGGCGCGGCGTCTGGCGCCGCTGGGCTGGCACATCCAGGTGTACGCCGAGGGCGACAAACTGGCGGAGATCGCACCGCAGCTTGCGACGCTGCCGGTGGAGGTGGTGATCGACCATTGCGGCGGCGTGAAGGCTGCGCTGGGAACGGATCATCCGCAGTTCGTCGCGTTGCGGCGATTGCTCGACAGCGGGCGGGCCTGGATCAAGCTGTCCTCCTACCGGGCGTCATCGGCGGGCGCGCCGTGGACCGACGTGGCGCCGAACGTGCGTGCGCTGGCCGCCGCCGCGCCGGAGCGCTGCGTCTGGGGCACCGACTGGCCGCATCCCGGCATGGACCCGGCGCCGGAGGCCGGTGTGCTGTTCGACCAGTTCGTCGAATGGGTACCGGACGCGGCGCTGCGGCAGCGCATCCTGGTGGACAATCCGGCGCTGCTCTACGGGTTCTGACGGCGGGGACGTAGCGTGCCGACCCGTCGCGTTGCGCCGCCCGGCACCGCCACGTTGGTCGGCCAG
>JBEKNT010000587.1:0-3430 GCA_049522565.1 Acetobacteraceae bacterium | reverse complement strand
GAGGCGGCGGCGGATTCGACCGAGCGCTGCACGCCGCCCCACAGGTCGAGCTCCCAGGTGGCGTCAAAGCCGGCCTGGTAGACGCTGAACGGTGCCAGGTTGGCGCTGCGCAGCCCGCCGGCGCTGTTGCCGAAGGCACCGTTGGCGCCCAACGGATTGGGCGCCGCCGCGAACTGGCCCACGTTGCTCGCCTTTTCCCGCGTGTAGGAGCCGTTGGCGTTGAACGTCGGGAACTCCGACGCGCGAGCCACCCCGAGCTGGGCGCGCGATTCCGCCAGCCGCGTGGTCGCGGCGCGGACATCCAGGTTCTCTGCCGCGACGCGGCGCTCCAGCGCAGTGAGTTCGCCGTCGTTGAACAGCGTCCACCAATTGGGATCGACCGGCGCGGCGACCGGCACCGAAGGCTCCGGCGGCACCGGCTCCCGCGGTCCGGCGAACCAGGATGCGGGCGACGCCCAGGACGGGGCCTGGAAATTCGGCCCCACCATGCAACCGCCAAGCGCCAGCATCGTGCCCGCGGCAAGAACAACTCGCAGCATCGCCCCCCACTTCGGCTCCATCCGGCCCTAATGCGCCGGCGCCGCCCCTTTTCGCATCCGCGGCAGGAACAGCGCCAGCGGCCAGAGGCACCGTGCCAGCGCGCCCAATAGCCAGAAGATGTCGAGATAACTCATGATCGTCGCCGGTGCCTGCACCACCCCGTCGATCGGTGCAAGGGGCGTCGGCCACGCATAGCCGTTGTACGCCGTGATGTGCTCTGCCAGCCGCGCATGGTGGAATTGCGTCCGCTCCTCCAGCATCGTCGTGGTGAACGACACCCCGACGCTGCCGCCCAGCCCCGGCGTCAGCCCGGCGGTCGCCGCGTCATGGTTCAGCAGCGTCCGCGAAAGCCGCGGCGGCAACGCCTCGACCTCTCCTGCTACGCGGGAGATGTTTTGATTAGCCGGGCCGCGAAGAAGCCATCCATGCCACCGTGGTCCGGCCAGAGTCCGGGGTGCGTGCGCAGGAAGCCGTCCGGCGTGAGCGCCTCCGGCAGGTCGGCCAGTTCTTCCGGCGTGAAGGGGTCGTGGCGCAGGTCGCCGCGGGCAATGGCGGCGGCGATGCGCGGCGCGCCCTCCTCCGGCTGCAACGAGCACACGGCGTAGATCAGCCGCCCACCCGGGCGCACCAGCGCGGCGGCGGCGCGCAGTAATTTGTCCTGCGTCTCGGTCAGGGATTGCACGTCGCGCGGCCGCTTGATGTGCGGCACGTCGGGGTGGCGGCGGATCGTGCCGGTGGCACTGCATGGCGCGTCCAGCAGCACCGCGTCGAACCGCGTGCCCGGAGACCACGCGCTGGCGTCGGCCTGCACCAGCGTGGCCTCCAGGTGCCAGTGGCGCAAATTGGCGGCGAGCCGCGCCAGGCGCTGGGGATCGCGCTCGACCGCGGTAACCGCGCCGCCGGCGGCGGCGAGCTGGCCGGTCTTGCCACCGGGCGCGGCGCATAGATCGGCCACGCGTTCCCCCGGGCGCACCGCCAGCAGCCGGGCGGGCAGCGCCGCGGCGGCGTCCTGCACCCAGAGCAATCCCTGCGCGAAGCCCGGGATGGCGTCGGGGTGGGTGCCGGCCGGAAACCGCACCGAGCCGGTTGGCAGCACCATGCCATCGGGCGGCGCCGGCGTGCCGGGGCGCAGCGTCAGATCGAGCGGGGCAGGGTGCTGATGCGCGGTGGCGATGGCGCGCGCCGCGGCGCCCCATGAACGCCATAGCCAGGCCGGGGTGTCCAGCCGCGGGCCGTCGAGCTCCGCCAGCGCGGCCGGGCCGGCGGTCACCACCCGGCGCAGCACGGCGTTGACCAAACCGGCGAACGGGGCGAGGCCGCGCGCTCGGGTCAGCGCCACGGCGGTGGCGACGGCGGCGTGTGGCGGCGTTTCCAGCAACAGCACCCCGGCGGCGCCGAGCCGCAGCACGTGACGCACCGGGTCCGGTGGCTGGCGGTGCAGATAAGGCTCCAGCACCGCGTCCAGCGTGCCCATGCGGCGCAGCACGGCGGCGGCGAGGCGATGGGCCGCGGCGCGATCGCGCGGCGCCATGGCCGGGGGCATCGCGTCGAGCGCTTCCTCCAGCGGCCGGCGGCGGTCCAGCACGCCGAGGAGCAGATCGAAGGCGGCTTCGCGGGTTGGGTCGGTCATGCGGCGAGCGGTTTGGGCCGGCTTCGGCGGGCATGCAACCGGGGCATAGGTAATGTTACGGATGGAGCAGGCAACGTCGGCTGCGTAAACAGGCGCTTCGCCGTCGAAGGCCGACGGCTCGACGCTTATCGGGGGACGTTCGAAGTGACGGGCGGCACGAGGGGTCCGCGCGGCGGCGCTGCGCGCGCTGGACAGGAGTACCCTGGCGGGACCCCCGCGCCGGCAGCCGGTACGTACGAGACGGTCAACCTGTTCGGCCGGCGGACGGGGCACCGGATCGTGGCGGAACAGGACGATCTCCTGCCTGCCCTGCCGCGCGGGTTCACCTGGATTTTGCTCGAAGACTGACCCCTGCGCCGAACCGAGCGTGCGGGCCGGCTATTTCAGCCGGTCGGCAATCTTGTCGAGACCGGCATGCGCGCAGGCATCGTCCAGGTTGGCGCCGGGCGCGCCGGCGGCGCCGATCGCCCCGACGACCTCGTCGCCCACTTTGATGACGACGCCGCCGCCGAACAGGATGAGGTGGGGAAGCTGGGTGAACAGCGCGGCGAAGGCCGGCACGGTCTTGGCCCGCTCCGCCAGCGCGATCGTGTCGGTCTTGAACGAGGCCGCGGTGTAGGCCTTGTCTCGCGCGCTATCCAGCGAGTGGCTGCCGACACGGTCGCCCCGCAGCACGGCTTGCGTCACGCCGTCGGCATCGACCAGCACGGCGGTTTCGGCGTAACCCTGGCTGGCGCAGTGCGCCACGGCCTCGGTAACCGCCTCGGCGGCGAGTGCGGCCGGGATGCGGTGGGTGGCGAGCAGACCTTGTGCCGACGCGGGTGCCGCGAGCGCGGCGGTGGTCAGGATGAGGGTGGCGACGAGCGGCAGGGGGCGGGACGATTGCTCGCGGTGCATGGGTTTCCTCCGGTTGCGGCGGGATTGGTGGTTGCGGGCGAGAACTCATAGCAACCTTCCGTAAGACTGTCTCAGCGCAACCGTTGGCCGCAACCAGACAAGGGCACGGCGTTGCACTCTGACCTGGCGAGCCACATGCGGGCGATCGGGTGCAGGCAGCAAGGCCAGAGGCTTTGCCCCTGGAACCCCACCAAGGGGCTCTGCCCCTTGGATCCCCGCCAAGGGCGGAGCCCTTGGGACCCTTCAGTTGGCTGGGTGGACGGGAGGGGGGACCGGCGGCCGGCCCCCGGTCCGCACGATCGTCGGCCCCGGCCCCCCGTGCCCGAGCCCCCCCCCCCCCCCCCCCCAACCAAACCGCACCAA
>JBEKNT010000586.1:0-3432 GCA_049522565.1 Acetobacteraceae bacterium | reverse complement strand
CGCCCCAGAACGCGCCGCGCAGACCCCAGAATTTGATTCGATCGCCAGCGCTATAGAAGCCGACCACCTTTTCCTCGCTGTGGTATCCCTTGCCTACAAGGCTGAGGTTCTTCATATCGAATCCGGAAGCGGTCAGCTTTTTCACGGCCGCTTCCGCTGCCTGGTGGTCAGCAAAAACAGCGATGACTGTGTCGGTCTTTTCCATTTGGTCCTCCTATGGAACGGAATCATCGCAGAGGCCCGCTCCCCTGCATCGTATGCTTCGAACCGCACGCGAGTCGGCAAGCGGCCAGGGGCGGTGGCCTTTGGAGCGCGTCATCTGATCAACCCGGCGGCATGAAAGTTGCGCGATCGTGGTTCCGACCTAGATCCGCCCAACGAGCATCAGCACCACCAGGACGATCAGCACCAGCCCCAGCCCGCCGCTGGGAAAATAGCCCCAGCGAGCGCTATGTGGCCATGTCGGCAGCGCACCGATGAGCAGCAGAATGATGACGATGAGAAGAATCGTTGACATGTTGGGAGGTCCCTAGCGTTGCACCGTGTGCTTCACGCTTCCTGCAACATTCTGCTGCTTGCCTTCGAGCCGTTCCGCCTTGCCGTCCACTTGAAGCTTGATATCGCCGACCAGCTTGCCGACGGCTTGCTTCACGAGCCCGATCATGTGCCGGCCGACGCCGATCACTCGGTCCCTGTCCATCTCGTCAGACGCTTGCCTGCGACGGCTACGGTGTATTCTTGTCGGCGCTGTGCGTGATCGCGTGGCCGGTGGCGGAGATGTCTTCGCCGGCGCCGGCAGTGGTGTGGCAGGCACTCAGCAGCGGCGCCGCGCCAAGCAACACGAGTACGGTCAGGGCGATCAAGATATTTGCACGCATGGTGAATATCCTTCGGTATGGATGGGTTAGACTCGCAGCACCACGGGCCAACCTATGTGTTGGAATGGACGGCCCTGGTTGAAGCGGTCGACGTGGCAGGCGGCAACAGCCGTGACTCCGATTGGCCCGTCAGTGCCTCACGCTGTGCTGTCAGCTCAGGGGCGTTGAACCTGCTGCGTCGTCGTGGTGGTGGATGATGACACCGGCGACGGCTGCACCATGGTGGTGGTTCGCTCGCTGGAGGTGGAGGTAGTCTGGGTAACCGGCGGTGGCGACGAACCGCAGCCGGCCAGCAAAGCCGTGCCGCCGAGCAGTGCCAGGCCAAGTGCCAGGCCGGAACGCGATGGGGTATTGATCATTATACAACTCCCGGAAGTTCGAGCGGCTGGCCCTGCTGCTGTCGATTGAACAGCCTGCACCAGCCAATCAGCGTGGCGGTAACCGGACAGGCAAGACTGCCCGGCATCCGGCATGGGGACGGTCAGTGGACGGTGGTTGTTTCGCTCGACTTGCGTGTCGTCGCGAGATCGCCGGCCGGCGTGACATTGGTGCCGTTCGAATAGGTCCGCGTCTTGTCCACCGTGACCCCGTTGCTGTCGGTGGTCTGCTGGCTACTGCTCGAACTGGAGCCGCCATACACCGGAGCAGGGGTTGCCGTTGTCGACTGGGTTGATGTCGTGCTCGAAGAAGAGGTTTGCGCAACCGCAACCCCCGTCATCATCGCAAGAGCGGTTGCCGCTGCGAGGTAAGTTCTGAACATGTGGTGTCCTCCTGGGAATTGATTGGCAGCGAAGATCGCCGTCTGTCCCGTTGACCGATGTGGGATGCGTAACGGCGTGGCGGCAGGTTCGGAAACTACTCAGGTCAGCCTGCCAGCGAGGGATAGGTAGTTTCCGGTCCTATCGCACGATCTGCCACCGGCTATGTTCGACGTCACGAATGCATCGGGCCTGGTCCGTGGAACTGGCCAGCACAACCATCGCCGGCCCCCCGCATCCGGGGGCCGACACTCGGGCTTCCCATCCCGGTCCGAACGCCAGACAGGAGTAGCGTTATGCAAAACACATATAAGGCAGCCGCGCAGCCGAATCGGGTGATGGCGCTGTATGCCAATAGCGCCTTGTCCTTCGATCTGTCGAAGACCGCGACATTTGCCGACCTTGCCGACCGCCTCGATCGCCTCGGCGAGCAGCATATCGGCACACCGACGGCAATTTATATGAAGTTCAGCATGACGTTCGAGCCGGTTACGCTGCAGGCTGGCCACTGACGAGCCGATCCTTCGGCATCGCTCCGTCAAACGACGATTGCTCGGGCGCTTGCCGTGCACGCCTGTACATCGATTCGACCACGAATTCCCGCGACGATACCATGGAGCGCAGGATATCATTATTCCTTAGATACTCGGCCAGGCTTGCCTCGGTTGCCGCATTCGGCTTGGTGGCAGGGTGCGCACAGCAGTGCCCCAGACAAGCCGTCGCGGTGGTGCCGTACAACCCGCCGGGAAACGCGCTGGCTGCTGTGCCTGCCGGCGGCATCACCTGGTACCATGTGACGTTCGCAACCAACAGCTATCAGATCGATCCCGCCGGGCAGCAGGCGATCAACACCGCCGCCAGCAGCATGCAAAACAACACGGCGCTGACGGCAACGCTGATCGGCAAGTCCGATTCGGTCGGTGGCGGCGATGCGAGCAATATGCGCCTGTCCCAGCAGCGTGCGGCCGCGGTGCGCACCGCATCGTTGAATACCGGCATGGTCCCGGCTCAGCAGATCGAGACGCGCTGGACCGGCGAGCGGCAGCAGAGCGGCCAGACCGTGACCGACGTGGCCGACGCGAGCAATCGCGCGGTTGACATCGGCGTGCACTGAACCGGACCCCCCTCCTCCGCGATTGCCTGCGCACCGGTACTACCGCCACGAAGCAACACGTGGCGATATGGGTGCGTACTGGCCGTGGCACCAAATGCCAGATGCGGGCTCCGCACGCCGCGGCGTCAGCCATGATGCGGAAGCAGACATTGCGACGATATGCGCAGTCGGTCCCTCGGCCGGCCTCGGACACTACTCATGCGGAATGTCAGGACACGGTGCGCACGCGGCTACACCCAAGCCGATCGCCGCGCCGCCGGATCGTCATCGCGAGCGGAAGCGCCGCGCGGTCGCCAGGCGCGCGACGCGCGGCAGCCAATTCTAGTGGTTCCAGCCACCCCCCTCGTGATAGGCGGCATGATCCCGATCGCCCCAGCCGTTTCCGTAGCCGGGATCCGGGCCGATAACACAGGCGGTGAGACCGAGTGAAAGCAGCAGCAGGGCAATCAGTGCTTTTGTCATTGGAGTCTCCATGGGCGGCGCCTGTTCGCGTAGTACGGAACACGCGCATTGCATGAGACCGGCGCCGGGCGGCGTTCGATGCAATGGTACGGGTTGCTCACGATCGGCGCTGTCCGCGGTCCCCCATCATCCAGATCACCCGGTCAGCGCCCGGTGAGGAACGTGGGCTGCATTCAGCGCAAGAATCGTCGCCCTGCCATTCAAGACTATCTTTTCAGAT
>JBEKNT010000585.1:0-3443 GCA_049522565.1 Acetobacteraceae bacterium | reverse complement strand
AAGCAGCAGAGCGGCAAGGTCACCAACTCGGTGTGGATGATGTCGAATTCCGGCGCGCGCGGGTCGCCGGCGCAGATGCGGCAGCTCGCCGGCATGCGCGGGCTGATGGCCAAGCCGTCGGGTGAGATCATCGAGCAACCGATCATCGCCAACTTCAAGGAAGGCCTGTCCGTCCTCGAGTACTTCAATTCCACCCACGGCGCCCGCAAGGGTCTCGCGGACACGGCGTTGAAGACGGCGAACTCGGGCTACCTGACAAGGCGCCTGGTGGACGTGGCGCAGGACTGCATCATCGTCGAGGAGGATTGCGGCACCGATCGCGGCCTGACCGTGCGCGCGGTGATGGACGGCGGCGAGGTCGTTTCGTCCCTGTCCGAACGCATCCTGGGCCGCACCGCGGCCGAGGACGTGCTGGATCCGACCACCAGTGCGGTGCTGTCTGCCGCGAACACGCTGATCGAAGAAGAACAAGCGGAGCGGATCGAACGGGCCGGGGTCGAGGCGGTGAAGATCCGCTCGGTGCTGACCTGCGATTCGCGGGTCGGCGTGTGCGGCCACTGCTATGGCCGTGACCTGGCGCGCGGCACGCCGGTGAATATCGGCGAGGCGGTCGGCGTCATCGCGGCGCAATCGATCGGCGAGCCGGGTACCCAGCTTACCATGCGCACCTTCCACATCGGCGGCGCGGCGCAGCGTGGTGCCGAGCAATCGAGCGTGGAAGCCAGCCACGAGGGCACGGTGGCGGTGCGGAACCGCAACGTGGTGATGAACTCGCAGGGCACGCCTGTGGTGATGAGCCGCAACTGCGAGATCGTGCTGACCGACGACAAGGGGCGTGAGCGCGCCCGGTTCCGGGTACCTTATGGTGCGCGGCTGCTGGTGGATGACGGCCAGCAGGTGGCACGCTTGCAGAAGCTGGCGGAGTGGGATCCGTACACCCTGCCGATCATCACCGAGCGCGCCGGTAAGGTCGAATACATCGACCTGATCGACAGCATCACGCTGGTCGAGCGGATGGACGAGGTCACCGGGCTCACGTCGAAGGTGGTGGTGGACTACAAGCAGGCTTCCAAGGGCGTCGATCTGCGGCCGCGGCTGCAGTTGAAGGACGACAAGGGCGAAGTGCTGCGGCTGCCCAACAACACCGACGCACGCTACTTCCTGGCGCCGGACTCCATCCTGTCGGTGGACAACGGCGCGACGGTGGCGGCGGGCGACGTGCTGGCGCGTATCCCGCGCGAGGGCAGCAAGACGCGCGACATCACCGGCGGTCTGCCGCGCGTCGCCGAATTGTTCGAGGCACGCCGGCCGAAGGACCATGCGGTGATCGCCGAGACCGACGGACGGGTGGAATTCGGCAAGGACTACAAAAACAAGCGCCGGGTCATCGTGAAGAACGACGAGACCGGGGAAGAGACCGAATACCTGATTCCGAAGGGCAAGCACGTCTCGGTGCAGGAAGGCGACTTCGTGCGGCGCGGCGATCCGCTGGTCGACGGCCCGCGCGTGCCGCACGACATCCTGAAGGTGCTGGGTGTCGAGGCGCTGTCGGACTACCTGGTGAACGAGATCCAGGACGTCTACCGGCTGCAAGGCGTGAAGATCAACGACAAGCATATCGAGGTGATCGTCCGCCAGATGCTGCAGAAGGTGGAAATCCTCGATCCGGGCGACACGACGTTCCTCGCGGGCGAGCAAGTGGATCGCACCGAGTTCGACCGGGAGAATGTGCGTCTGAACAAGGACGATCGTCCGGCGCTGGCGATGCCGGTGCTGCAGGGCATCACCAAGGCCAGCTTGCAGACCAACAGCTTCATCTCGGCGGCGTCGTTCCAGGAGACGACGCGCGTGCTGACCGAGGCGGCGGTGGCCGGCAAGACCGACAACCTGATGGGGTTGAAGGAGAACGTGATTGTCGGGCGGCTGATCCCGGCGGGCACCGGCGCGGTGATGAACCGTCTGCGGGCGATCGCGTCGGGCCGCGACCAGCGGCTGCTGTCGATGGGGACGACGCCGCAGGTTGGTACGGACATGAAGGCCGCGGAGTAAATCCCGGCCGCGGTTTGGGCTGTGGCGAAAGCCGGCGGCACGCGCGTGCCGCCGGCTTTTTGCTGCGCCGCTCATACGAAGTGGCACTGACGATGCCGCTTGATTGGTGCGCACGGACTGCCCCAACCGTCATGGCCGGGTTTGAGCCCAGGCGCATCAGGTTATCGCCGGGTCGCAGAAGAGGACGTGTTGTCGCACCGGCGCTTCCCTCGTCATGGCAGGCGAAGGCCCGCCATCCATGACTTTCCTGTTTGTGGGCGGCAAAGTCATGGATGCCGACCGGAGCCTGCCACCGGGCGCTTGACCCCGATGGTCGGTATGACGGGAGAATCGGTTCTCCGTCGTCAATCGACTGGCTTGTTTCCCAACGAAGCCTCAGCGACCTGGAGACCGGGAAAAGCGAGGGACGCCCGGGGGCTCTCCGGCGGATCGCTATCGCTTTGGGGATACGCCTGGATGATGTGGTTCCCTCGGCGAACCGGGACACGGAGGCGGCCCAGGTTTACCGGATGATCACGTAGTGGATGGTGAAGTCGACGGTGACGTCGGGGTCCCTGACGTCCGGCGGCAGCGGTGGCAGCTTTGCGTTGCGGAACACCGCCAGTGCCCCCAGATCCAGCCACGGCGACCCCGACTTCTGCTGGATGTCAACCGCTTGTACCCGACCGTCGCGGGCGACGACCAGGCGCAGCATCACGTCGCCCTCCTGTAGCAGCCGCCCAGCCTCGCTGGGATAGAACCGGTGGCGGAGCCACCATGCCGCGACCTCGTTGAACCAGTCCTCGCCGACGTCGTCGCCCTTCCCTTGCGGGTGCAGTTGCGTGATGTCCCCGCCGCCCATCATCGGCGCGAACGACAGGTCGATGGATCCGGGCGATGCGCGCGGCCGCGGCGGGGTGGCTTCCGGCACGGCAACGCGTGGCCCCAGGGAGAACTCCATCGGCGCCGGGAAAGCCGGACCGGGGTGCGGCGGCGCCGCTGGCCGGGCTGCCTCGCGCGGCCGCGCCTGGCGCGGCGGGACCGGCTGCGGTGGGGCCTCCGGTGCCGGCACGGGCACAGGGGGTGGGAGGGGTATCGCCTCCGGAGCCGGCACTTGGGCGGCCGGCGCGGTCGTCGGTGGCGCGCTGGCTTCCGGCAGCGGTTGCGGCGGGGCCGGCAGCGTCGCCGCTGGCGGGGTGGGTGCCGGTACCGGCGGGGCGACTTCCTGCGGTGCCGGTGCGACGACCTCCGGCGCGGGTGGAATCTCGGCGGGCGGTGCGGGTGGAACCTCGACGGGGGGAGCAGTCGGCGGCGGCTGTTCGATCGGCGGTGGCGGCGATTGCTCCACCGGTGGCACGGGCAACGGCGGGGGCGGCACCGCCGGTTGCGGCGCCGGCGAGGCCTGCTGGTTGGGC
>JBEKNT010000584.1:0-3446 GCA_049522565.1 Acetobacteraceae bacterium | reverse complement strand
AGCAGATGCACGCACCCCTCCCCCCAACCTTGATCCGCTTCGCGGCTCAAGCCCTCAAGCGGAGGGGGAGAATGACAACGACATTTCAAAACCCCACGGCCCGCGCCGGTTCCGCGTAACCGACACGCCGCGACGGCGGCACCGGATGCCGGCCCGCGACGCGTTCCAGCAACAGCCGCGCATCATCCTGCAACCCGGCCTGCATCGCCGCGTCGAGATACAATTGCTCCAACACGTCCTGTTGCGCATGGCTGCCGCCGAGCCGATGCATCGTGCCCAGCACCGGACGCATCGTCGCCACCGCCCGCGTGTGCTCTCCGCGGGCGTGCAACAGCACCGCCTCGGTCACCGGGAACGCAACGTCGCCAACCAGCTTCGGCAAACTCCCTGGCCCCTGCGCGAAGTCGCGCATCGCGGCGAGCATTCGTTGTGCGGCATCGAACCGTTGCGTCGCGGCGAGCGCCATCATCCAATGCGGCAGGGTGAACGCGGACAGGCAGTCGCCGATGCGCGCCTCCGCCTTGTCGGCAAGTTCGGTCCAGCGGTCGCCGACATCGACGCCATGCCGCGCCAGCCGCCACAGCATCGAGGTGGCGTTCTGCACGTCGATGTAGAGATCGGGCTGCGCCTCCACCAACGGCGCGGCCAGATCGCGGAAGTGCCTGTCGTAGCGCGCCAGCACGGCGCGGTGATCGCCTTGTTCGAGTTCGAACATCGCCGCGTGCCACCACAGATGGTGGCGCAGGTTGTTGCTGCCTTCCCAATGCGGCGCGAGCTGTTCGAGCCAGAGCAGCCCCTCGCCGCGGCGGCCTTGCATTTCCATGACATGGGCCACGCCATGCGCCGACCACAAATCGCCGGGCTCGCGAGCGATGGCGGCGCGGCCGGCTTCCTCCGCCTCGGTGTAGTGGCCGCATTCCTCGTTGGCGAAGCACCGGCAGCCGAGGATGGCGTTGTAGCCTGGCAAATCCTCGCTCCAATGCGGCGACACGGCGTGTACCGAGGCGAGCATCGCGGCCGGGCGCCCCAGCCAGAAATTGACGAAATGCGCCAACCGGAACGCCACGATATCGCGCGGATGATCCCGCAGGATCTGCTCCCAGATCGCCGCGGCACGATCCGGCGTGTGCGCGATCCATGCCTGCAACGCGGCGAGATGCGCTTGCTCGCGCGGCGTGGCAGTGCCGAGGTGCCGCGCGGCGTCGGCAGCGGCCTGCCGTGCCATCGGCAACGCCGCCTGCTTGTAGGCCAGCATGGCGAAATAGCCTTTCAGCACATGCGCCAGACCGCAGTCCGGATCGGCCTGGAGCAGCGCGGCGAGGCGTTGCATGCCGTCGGCGCGATAGGTCAGGTAGCCGGCGACGGCATGATCGAACGCCAGCGCCGCATCGGCGGACTGGGTGGTCAGCGTCAGTCCGAGCGCGTCCTGGTGCATGCGGGTCCCCCTGGTTGGCGGCGGATGATGGCACATCCGATGGATCGGGCGGCAGCCCCGCCCGGACCGTCATTGGCTGGTATCGTACACCGTGGCCACCGTCGCGGTGCGCGGGCCGTCGCGGCACGACCTGGAAACGCGGCGCGCGGCGGGGTGAGGGTTGCGCGCCGCCCTCCCGTCATTGCGAGGCGCGCGGCGGTCCCCGGGCTTGACCCGGGGACCGCTGCGCGCCTCATAAGAAACTAACTCCCCCTCCCCTTGTGGGAGGGGGAGCCGCCTTATCTCCGGCGACCTCCGCGGTTTCATCCAGGGCGGGTCGGCCGCTGGCCGGTGGGGAACTCGCAATGACAGGGCGGCAGCGGCCACCGCTGATATCCAGGAGGACAACCCGGTGACGCGTATGAAATTCGGCGCCTTCCTCGCGCCACATCATCCGGTGGGCGAGCACCCGACCCTGCAATTCCGTCGCGACCTGAATTTCGTCGCGCATCTGGACCAACTGGGCTTCGACGAATTCTGGTGCGGCGAACACCATTCCTCCGGCTGGGAAATGATCGGCTCGCCCGAGCTGTTCCTCGCCGCGGCAGGCGAGCGCACGCAGCGGATCAGGCTTGGCACCGGCGTGGTGTCCCTGCCCTACCACCATCCGTTCAACGTGGCACAGCGCATCGTGCAGCTCGACCATCTGACCGGCGGACGGGTGATCTTCGGCACCGGCCCGGGAGCGCTGCCATCCGATGCGCGGACCTTCGGCGTTGACCAGATGCTGTTGCGCGACCGGCAGGACGAAGCGCTTGGCGTGATCGTCCGCCTGCTGGACGGCGAGCGGTTCAGCTACCAGAGCGATTGGTTCACGCTGAACGACACCCAGTTGCAGTTGCTGCCATTGCAGGAGCGGCTGCCGATGGCGGCGGCATCGTCGATCAGCCCGTCGGGCATGCAGCTTGCCGGCAAGTACGGCATGGGCGTGCTGTCGATCGCGTCCACCTCCACCGAGGGCCTGCAAGCGCTGCCGATCCAGTGGTCGTTCGCCGAGGCGGCGGCGCAGCGACACGGCAAGACCGTCGATCGCCGCGACTGGCGGGTGCTGGTGTCGTTCCATCTCGCCGAGTCGAAGCAGCAGGCGGAACAGGAGGCGGTGGACGGGCTGTGGTGGTGGCACAACGAATATAACGTGCGGGTGCTCGGCCGGCCTGGCGCGGTGCGTGCGGAGGACCGCTGGGCGCTGCTGGCGCAGGTCAACGGCAGCGGCAGCGGGGTTGGCTCGGCGGTGATCGGCACCCCGGACGAGCTGGTGGCGATGATCCGTAGCTTGCAGCAGGTGACCGGCGGGTTCGGTGTCGTGCTGGGCTTCGCGCATGACTGGGCGAATCGCGAGGCGACGCTGCGTTCGTGGGAGCTGTTCGCGCGTTATGTCGTCCCCGAGCTGAACGGCTATACGCGCAACCAGAAGGCGTCGGCCGACTACCTGGCGCAGCACCAGCAGGAGCTGATGACCGGCCGGGTCGCATCGATCAAGGCCACCGTGCAGGGGAATGCGAAGGCGCAGGCCGCGCTCGCCGTCACGCTGCAACAATTGGCCAAAGCGCCGCAGGGTGGGGGCTTTCGCCCGGGCGCGATTCCGTTGCCGGAGCCGCCGGATTGAGCCGCTGTGGTGGCCGTGGCGGGTGGGTATGGATGGACGCGGTGGACCGATATCGGGGCGCGGGACAGGGCGAGGGTTGTGCCGCGGCGGGGGTTCGGCTACACCCCCGCGCTCGCGGCGCCCGTAGCTCAATTGGATAGAGCACCAGACTACGGATCTGGGGGTTAGGAGTTCGAATCTCTTCGGGCGCGCCACGTAATACGCTGATTTTAAGGGATTTATGGCCACCAAGGCCTAGGTATTGCGGCACCCTCTCCGGGCCGTCCCACACTATTCCCACAGTGGTGGCAAACCGGCCCCCTTCCCCAGGGGAATCGCTCGAAAATATCAAGCTCCACCTTGCAGGATGGCCTGGAGATAATCCGG
>JBEKNT010000583.1:0-5022 GCA_049522565.1 Acetobacteraceae bacterium | reverse complement strand
CCGAAGCACCGCGCGATCGTGGCGAAGCCGCGCGCGACGGCGCGTTGTTCCAGGGTTTCGGCGAGGTGGCGGCCATAGCCGGCGAGGACGGACACGATGGCGAGGATTTCCGCGATGCGCGCCGGCGCGGGCCTGCCGGGCCGATCCTGTGGGGGAGCGGATGGGGGAGCAAGGCCGGCGGTGTTCTGCGCAGCGGACACGGTTTGAGAGACTAACGGACTGTGCCGGGGAAGTCAAGGATTATTTTCCGGACGGCGGCGGCGTGGGGTGGGGAGCGGGGGTGGGCGGCGCGTTCGGTTCGGGGCCGCGTGGCGCCCGATGCTGCCGGTCAGTCGAGCGCGGCTGATCTCCGAAAGAGGACACCCCATCCGCCGACCTCTCGGACGGCGATGGGTGGTTTGCCGACTCCGGCAGCTGCGCAGACGGAAGGTTCAGGCTTAGCTTGCAGATCGATATGCCGACGAGGCAGTCTCAGGTTTTCAGTGTTGACGGAGCGTTGCTCATGAACACCGGACTCATCCAATGAGCCAATTTTGGAGCAAGCTGGTTCACGATTTGCGGCCTTACGTGCCTGGCGAGCAGCCGCGCGCGTCAAACCTGATCAAACTCAACACCAATGAAAGCCCCCTTGGCCCATCCCCGCGCGCGTTGGACGCAATCCGTGCCGCGGCAACCGACACGTTACGCCTCTATCCAGACCCGCAAGCAACTGCGTTGCGACGGGCTTTGGCCGCCTATTACGCGGTTCAACCCGAGCAGGTCTTCGTTGGCAACGGTTCAGACGAGGTGCTTGCACACGCCTTTGTCGGGCTACTCAAGCAGGACGCCCCGCTACTGCATCCTGATATCACCTACGGCTTCTATCCAAGCTATTGTAAGTTGTTCGGCATCCAGGCTGACCCGGTGCCTCTCGACGCGTTTTTTCGTATTCGTCTTGTGGATTACCTTCGGACGTGCGGAGGCATTATCATTCCGAACCCGAACGCTCCCACCGGCATCGCATTAAGCCGGGCTGAGATCAAGGAATTGCTGGAAGCACATCCTGATCAGCCGGTGGTAGTGGACGAGGCATACGTCGATTTCGGGGCAGAATCTGCCATTCCCCTTGTCGCGTCCCACGCAAACCTGCTTGTGGTGCAAACCATGTCAAAATCGCGGGCCCTGGCCGGCCTGCGTGTTGGCTACGCGATAGGTCACGCGGGACTGATCGAGGCGCTGGTCAGAGTTAAAGACAGCTTCAACTCCTACCCCCTCGGCCGGCCGGCCCAGGCTGGTGCGATCGCGGCCCTGGAGGACGAGGAGCACTTTCAACGCAGCCGGGCGATGGTGATAACCGAACGAAGCCGCATGACCCAGGGACTTGCCGAGCTTGGCTTCGAGGTGTTGCCATCGTCGGCGAACTTCGTCTTCGCGCGTCACCCGGCACACAATGGAGCCATGTTGGCCGCGGCACTCCGCACCCAAGCTGTGCTGGTGCGGCACTTTGTCACTCCACGAACTGCTGATTACCTCAGGATCACCGTAGGAACGAACACCGAGACCGATGGCTTACTCGATGCTCTGACGCATTGCCTGAATGCCGACCGTCCCGTCGCAGTCTCGCGCGAATTGCCACCCGATTAAGGCGCGATGACCCACAACGAGTTCGAAACTGCCAGCGGCCTATGCTGGCGCGGATGTCCGTTTCGGCGTTTCGATTGTTCGAAGCCGACGGTCAGCGAAGCGCCTGCCGAGGAATAAACGAATCACCATGCGGCGCAGCATCGTCCGTCCCGTCATGGCGGGCCCCCGGGTCAAGTGCCCGGGGGCAGGCTCCGGCCCGCCATCCACGACTTTGCGGCTCACATCAAGGAAAGTCGTGGATGGTCCGCCTGCGCGGACCATGACGAATTGGGCACGGTCCGCACGTCAACTGACGCAGTTACTCCTCGGCGAGCCCTAACGGCCAACTCCGGACGGATTAGGGTCCGCACCGACACGGTCAGGACGATAGTGCCGAACGGCTGGGACCCCAAGGCGACCCGCAGCGACTGCAACCGCAGTTGCGGCGTGGTGCCGGACCGATTGGTGCCGCTGTCGGTAGGGCGGGAAACCCACCACGCTCCGTTCGCCCGTTAGCCTGCCAAGACCGGTCGGCCTCCCCCCGCGCGTCTTGCCCTTCGCGGCCGTGACCAGAGCACCCCGGGATAACCTTTCAACGGCCCGAGTGGCTCGCCCCGGTAAGCCCATTCCGGCGACTCTTCGAGGCCGATGTGATAGCGCGGCTCCCGCCCGGTACGTGTCTCAAACAATGCGCGAGGCACGTTGACCATCCCACGCGAACGCGACCGCTCGTAGAGCAGGGGCGTCCCGCATGTCGCGCAAAAGCTGCGCGCGGTGTGCCGTCCCTTGTCTTCGAATCGAACAATGCGCTGATGGCCGAGGGTGATACGAAAGCGGCTTCGCCAGACGCCCACATAGGTCGCATAGGCAGCACCGTGCGCAAGCTGGGTCGGCCTGGCGTGGTCGTGCCATGCCCAGAATGCCGGATAGTCGATCTCCAACCGCACCCGACCACAGGCACATTGGGCAGCTACCGTCGCCGACGACGACTTTCGCAGCTTCCGGTTCGCTATCGCATTCATTCGTTCCCCCGATGGTCCGCATCGCCGCACCCCGGCAAGGATCCTGGCTGTGCCGCAGCGAATCGCCATACTGCCGATTGCCCCGGTGCGGAAGTTTTCCTCGATGGCATGTCACCGGAAAAAGGATTGACCCACCAACGGCCCAATAGCGTCATGCCGACGCAGGTCGGCATCCACGACTTTCCATTGTGCGTGCGGCACAGTCGTGGATGGCGGGCCTGCGCCCCAGAGGGCTTGACCCGGTGACCCGCGACTTTGCAGCGCACGGCACAGCAAGTCGTGGGTGGCCGGCCGGCCATGACACAGGAGGCCCGTCCGTGCTCGAATTGGCCTTAAGTTAGCGCCTTTTGGGGCTTTGCCCCGTGAACGCCGATCGTAGCCTGCATCCGGACGCTCGCCGCCGGGGTGGCGCGACAGGTGTCCCGCATGGCGATCGCACGCGATTGGGTGCGCGGTATTGACTGCTACCGCCTGGCCGCCAGGTCGGTGTTTGGAGGTGGGGGAGCAGAAAGGAAAGCAAGCAAGGAAGCAAGGAAGGAAGCGTTTAACACAGATTTTCACAGATTAAGTCACAGATTAGAAATGGTTTCCGTCCGCGCGAAATTACAAATGTTACGAAATAGGTATTATTATTCCTGATCTGTGACTTAATCTGTGAAAATCTGTGTTAAACGCTTGCTTCCTTGCTTCCCTGACCCGCGCCCCCAGCATTGGACAGCGGGGTACTCGTCAGGCCACGCGGCGGCCCAAATCCCCAGCATTGGACAGCGGGGTACTCGTCAGGCCACGCGGCGGCCCAAATGCGATCGACCGGGATATCACCGGCGTGCTTTCCGGCCGCCTGGTTTAACGCTCATGGGCCTGCGCCCGCCATGACGGGGGCAGCGGCATCGAAGCGCCCAGCCGGTCCGGATCATGCCGGGGTTGGTGTCGTGCTGCTACCACTCCGCCGCCACCGCGCAGCGCACTGCGTCGCCTGGTGCGTCGTGCCGGCCAAGGGCCCGCCCCGATACCGATCCAGGCCGGCGCACCCACGACTGCGCGTGCGGCACGCACCAGGTCGCAGATGCCCCGCCCGCGCGGGCCACGACAGAGCGTCCCATCGCCGCCCGCCCCACCGCCATCCCCCCCTCACCGCCTCGCCCCGCACCCGTCATTGACCCACCTCCCCCCGCCCCCCTAGCTTCCCCCGCATGTCTGCAACTCTTCGCAACAATACCGTCGCAATCCCCAAGGCCTGGCCCTTCGAGGAAGCCGCGAAAGTCGCGCGCCGCCTGGAAGCCTCCGGCAAGGGCCACGCTTTGTTCGAGACCGGCTACGGCCCCTCCGGCCTGCCGCATATCGGCACCTTCGGCGAGGTCGCCCGCACCACCTGGGTGCGCAACGCCTTCACCCAATTGACCGGCCTGCCGTCCCGCTTGCTCGCCTTCAGCGACGACATGGACGGCCTGCGCAAGGTCCCCGACAACGTGCCCAACCGGGACATGCTGGCCCAGCATCTGGGCAAGCCGCTGACCCGCATCCCCGACCCGTTCGGCACCCACGATTCCTTCGGCGCGCACAACAACGCCCGCCTGCGCGCCTTCCTGGATTCCTTCGGCTTCGACTACGAATTCGCCTCCTCCACCGACTACTACGCCTCCGGTCGTTTCGACACCGCACTGCTCCGCATCCTCGAATGTTATGACAGAGTCATTGAGGTGATCCTGCCGACCCTCGGCCCGGACCGTCGCGCGACCTACTCGCCGATCCTGCCGGTCCACCCGAAGACCGGCATCGTCATGCAGGTCCCCATGGAAAGCTGGGACGCCCGCGCCGGCACCGTCGTCTGGCACGACCCCGCCACCAACGAACGCTTCGAGACGAGCGTCAAAGGCGGCGCCTGCAAGCTGCAATGGAAGGCCGACTGGGCAATGCGCTGGTACGCGCTGGGCGTCGATTACGAGATGTCGGGCAAGGACCTGATCGACTCCGTGAAGCTGTCCAGCCGCGTCTGCCGCGTGCTCGGCGGCGCCCCGCCGGAGACGCTGACCTACGAGCTCTTCCTCGACGAGCACGCCCAGAAGATCAGCAAGTCGAAGGGCAACGGCCTGTCGGTGGACGACTGGCTGCGCTACGCCCCGCCGGAATCGCTGGCGCAATTCATGTTCAACGCGCCACAACGCGCCAAGCGGCTGTATTTCGACGTGATCCCCCGCGCGGTGGACGAATACATCGCCAATGCCGACCGCACCCGCACCCAGATTGCCGCCGAACAGCAGACCAACCCTGCCTGGCACATCCACGGGGGAAAACTGCCGAACCACGCCGGCAGCCCGATCTCCTTCGCCATGTTGCTCAATCTCGCCAGCGTGGTGAATGCCGACACGCCGGACATCCTGTGGGGCTTCATCCGCCG
>JBEKNT010000582.1:0-3457 GCA_049522565.1 Acetobacteraceae bacterium | reverse complement strand
GGTCAGTGAAGAGAGGGGCACAACCACCGAGGTGTTTCAAGCACCACTGGCAGGCCCCTCTCTTCACTGACCGGAATTGGATTGCAAAGGCTCAGCCTTTGCTGGGGGTCCAGGGGGCAAAGCCCCATGGCGGGTTTCAGGGCAGAGCCCTGATCTTCCGTCAGCCGAGCGTGATGCGCCGCCACCGTCCCGCCGGCAACTCGCACGTCACGCCGGTCGTTTCGTGCCGTTGGCCGACACAACCAGAGCACAAGCCATGCCGCGCACCAGCACCGCAGGAAAGACCACGCAGCGGGACACCTCCATCAAGACCTACCGGGCAAAGCGCGACTTCACGGTCACCGCCGAGCCCGCCCCGGGCAAGCCGCGCGCCACCCGGGACGCGCCGATGTTCGTGGTGCAGAAGCACCAGGCCCATCGCGCCGGCCTGCACTATGACTTCCGGCTGGAGCATGACGGCGTGCTGTGGAGTTGGGCAGTACGCAAGGGCCCGTCGCTCGATCCGTCGGTCAAGCACATCGCGGCGCATGTGGAAGACCACCCGATCGACTACGCCGACTTCCAGGGCACCATTCCGGACGGCCAGTACGGCGCCGGCAGCGTGGAAACCTGGGACCGCGGCACCTGGGAACCGCTCAATGACCCCGACCATGGCATGCAGAAGGGCGAGCTGACCTTCGTCCTGCATGGCCAGCGGCTGAATGGCCGCTTCCACCTGGTGCGCCTGCGGCCCAAGCCGGGCTCGCGCAGCAAGGCGGACAACTGGCTGCTGTTCAAGGGGCACGACGAGTACGAACGCGCGGGCGCCGACGCCGAAGCGATCGAACAGGCCACCGCACCGCCCAAGCCGGCACAGTCGGACCCCGCCAGGCTGGCCAAATACGGCAAGGTGAAGCCGGCACGTGCCTCAGCCAAGGCCGCCCCCGCCACGGGGGCGAAACCCGGGAAACTGCCCGAACGCCAGGCGCCGCAGCTCTGCGCCCTCGCCAACGAGCCACCCACCGGCAAGAACTGGATCAGCGAGATCAAGTTCGACGGCTATCGATTGCTCGCCTGGCTCGACCACGGCAAGGTCCGCCTGGTCACCCGCAACGGCCACGACTGGACCGACCGGCTGCCCGCCGTGGCCGCCGCGGTGGCACGGCTCAACGTCGAAACCGCTTTGCTGGACGGCGAACTTGTCGCGCTCGACGACGGAGGAATATCCAGTTTCCCGGCGCTCCAGGCAGCGTTGTCGGCCGGCAAGGACGCCACGCTCTACTTCTACCTGTTCGACCTGCTGCACCTCGACGGGTGGGATCTCCGCAACTGCGCGTTGCTGGAGCGCAAGCGGGTGCTGCGGGGACTCGACGACTGGCAGGGCATGCTGCGCTACAGCGATCACCACACCGGCGATCCTGCCGCCATGCGGCGCGAGGCCTGCCGCATGAAGCTCGAAGGCATCGTCTGCAAACCGGCGGATGCGCCGTATCGTGCCGGCCGCGGCCACGGCTGGCTGAAGCTGAAATGCCAGGGGCGCGAGGAATTCGTCGTGCTTGGCTGGACCGCGCCGCGCGGCAGCCGCACCGGGCTCGGCGCGCTGCATCTCGGCTATTACGATCCGCTGCATGGCCTGCACTATGCCGGCGGCGTCGGCACCGGCTTTTCCGATGACGAGCTTGCCACCCTGCGCGACCGGCTGGACGCGCTGGCCGCCGATCCGCCGCGCGGCCTGTTGGTGGCGGGCGATCTGCTCGACACCACGATCCATTGGGTACGGCCGGAACTGGTCGTGGAAATCCAGTTCGTGTCGTGGTCGGGCAGCGGCCGGGTGCGTCACGCCGTGTATCTCGGCCTGCGCGAGGACAAGGCGGCCGACGAGGTGGTGCGCGCCGTCGCCAACCCCGAAGCGGAGCACAAGCCGGTTAACCCGAAGCAGCCACCCGGACCGCAAGGCGGCCCCATCGTTGCGGTGCCGCCGCAGCGCCGGCCAAAGATCGCGGTGCCGCCGAAGGGCACAAAATTCGCCGCCGCGGCCACGACCAGCACCGCCATCGTCACCGCGCGCAAACCGAAGGCGCGGGCCGCCAGCATCGAGGGCGTGACCCTGACCCATCCCGACCGCGAACTGTGGCCCGGCATCACCAAGCAACAGCTCGCGGAATACTGGCAGGCGGTGGCGGAGCATGCGCTGCCCGGCTTGGCGCACCGGCCGCTGGCGATCGTACGCTGCCCGGAGGGCATCGGCGGAGAGCATTTCTTCCAGAAGCACGGCCACGGCACGCTGCCCGACGGCATCCGCTCCGGGAAGGCGGCCGGCGCCCCCTACCTCGCGATCGACGACGTGCACGGCCTGGTCGCCATGGCGCAGATTTCCGCGATCGAGCTGCATGCCTGGGGCGCCACCGAAGCCGATCCGCTGCACCCCGACTTCATGGTGTTCGACCTCGATCCAGGCGAGGGGGTGGCTTTCGCCGAGGTGGCGCGCGCGGCGTTGGACGTGCGCGGCAAGCTGCAGCAACTCAAGCTGGAGTCGTTCTGCCGCACCACCGGCGGCAAGGGATTGCACGTGGTGGTGCCGACCGTGCCGGCGGCAGGCTGGGAAGAGGTAAAGCCGTTCTGCCGGGCGTTTGCCGAGATGCTCAGCGAGGAACAGCCGGATCGCTTCCTCCCCACCTTGAAGAAGATCGATCGCCGCGGCCGTATCCTGATCGATTGGCTGCGCAACGGGCTGGGCGCGACGGCGGTGGCGTCGTTCTGCCCGCGCGCCCGGCCAGGCGCTACCGTGGCGACCCCTCTGGCGTGGGACGAGGTAACACGAACGCTCGATCCGGCGGACTTTACCTTGCGCAGCGTGCCGGAGCGGCTGGCGCGCCAGCGGACCGACCCGTGGAAGGATTTCGCCCGCATGCGCCAGCATCTGCCGGATCTGTTGGCGAAGCCGCCCGGCCGCCGGGCGGCACGGCCAGCGCAGGCAGGCAGGCCTGCTGGCAAGACTGTGATCGTTTCCGCCCAAAAGCCGAAACGGCGCGCGCAACTGTGAGGTTGATTTTCCTCAACGCAGCCTAATGTGGGGTGTGCGGCGGGGCGGATTTGCCGTTCCGCTGCGTGACGTTTCCCCCCCAAACTTGGCGGCGCCTTCGGGCGCCGCCTTTTTGTTTCGCTCTTATTGCGAACTCGGTTGATTGAAACCGAATTCAACCCGCCGAACCGTGGTCGACGCCGGTGCCTTAGCGTTTCGTTGATGTTCAGCACGGAGAAAGCGCGGAGAGCACGGTGTTCACGGAACGAGCGTTATGCTTCTGGCGGAACCATTGACCGATCGGGTGATCGGGCTGGCGATCGAGGTGCACCGCCATACTGGCCCCGGCCTGTTGGAATCCGTCTACGAGCGATGCCTTTGCCGCGAATTGGGCGAGGCGGCCATTGCCTTCGCTCGGCAGGTCGCAATTTCCATCGTCTATAAGGGCGCACCGGT
>JBEKNT010000581.1:0-3467 GCA_049522565.1 Acetobacteraceae bacterium | reverse complement strand
AAGTCAGATTCCTCTTGCACCGCGGGCACCGTCCATACATGGCCCATCGCTACAGTTAGTGCGTTGCAAGAAAACGTCGGCTTTTGGGGGAACACCGGAAGTGGCTAGCGCAAGCTCGCTTCGGAAGACCGTCGCCGGCGTGAAGACCAACCTCTTAGGCTGGCTATGCGGGCAATTCGCTCCCCGTGGCTAGTACTCCGCTGCCGTCGACGTGGATCATGATGCTTGCCGGGCTCGTTGGTGTTGGCTTCATAGCCTCGGTCCGCCAACAGCATCGCTCCCGATTTCAGACGAGACAGGAGCTTGCCTGCAAGCCGATTGTCGTGTGCCTCACCAGCCGTCAACGCGAGCCGGACAGGCAGGCCATTCGTATCGACCACCGCATGAATCTTGCTGGTCAGCCCGCCGCGAGACTGGCCCATGGATTGACTCCGATTGCGGGAGACACAAGCGGCGTGCTGATGCACGCGTACAATAGATGTGTCGATCATCTGGACGGCGGCGTCATGGGCACTTGCCAGTGCATTCATGATCCGCCCCCAGACGCCTGCTCGACGCCAGCGAACGAAGCGGTTGTAGCAAGTGGTGTATGGACCGAACGCTTGAGGTAGGTCGCGCCATGGGGCCCCGGATCGTAAGACCCAGAAGACGCCATTGAGGACACGCCGGTCATTCACGCGTGGAACGCCACGCGGCTTATTCGGCAGGAACGGCTTGATGGCCGTCCATTCAAGATTGGTGAGTTCGTAGCGCATGATTCGAGGCTCCAGTTTGGGAGCTTGAATCACGCGCCGGGCGCCATCGTCAACCGTCGCAGACTTGAGCCAAAAGCAGGCTCGTCGAACACGCGTCATCACTGCTTGGCTGAAAAAAATCCGCCCAATGTCACATACAGCAGCTTCAACTCGTCATGTCTCCGGAACCCCCCGAAAGGAGATGACGATGACACCTAGACTGAACCCTTCACCGTCAGTCCCGCGGCAATGCAACCCTGGATCCTCGGAAAAACGTTTCAAACCGATGGTCTGGAGCGTTTGCTGAAGGAACTTGTCTCGACGGGGGCTTCGCAGATCAACGGATGCTCCTTCTGCATCCACCATCACACATCAGATGCCCGCAAGTACGGCGGGCACGAAAGAAGTAATCATGCCTGACAAGATCCTGATCATCGGCGGCGGCTTTGCCGGCTTCTGGGCGGCGCTCGCAGCCCGGCGAGTCGCCGGTTCCGGGGTGGAAGTGACCCTTGTGTCGCCCGAGCCGGTGCTCGAAATCCGGCCACGGCTCTACGAGGCAAGGCCCGAGACGCTCGCTGTCGCGCTGTTACCGCTCCTCCATAAGGTCGGCGTCAGCTTCGTGCACGGCAAGGCAATTCGGCTCGACGCCGCCGCCAAAACCGTAACGCTCGCCACAGGCGACCGCCTCGCCTATGACCGCTTGGTCGTCGCTACCGGCAGCCGCATGCGTAGGCCTCCGGTGCCAGGCGCCGAGGCGGCGTTTTCGGTTGACACCCAGGCAGATGCGATCGCCTTCGACCGGCGCCTAGGCGAAATCGCACGTGACGTCGCGGAGCCGACCATCGCCGTTATCGGTGCTGGCTTTACCGGCATCGAACTGGCGCTCGAGCTGCGCGACCGATTGCTCGTTCACAGCGACGATGGTGTCGCCGAGCGACTGCGTATTGTACTGATTGACCGGGCAGAGACCATCGGGCCGGAGCTCGGGCCCGGGCCGCGGCCAGAGATCGAGGCGGCGCTGGCCGCCGCCGGTGTCGAGCTGCGTCTCGGCGCCACGGTGCGAGCCTTGGCGGCGGACCGCGTCAGCTTCGCTGACGACAGCGTTCTCGCTGCCGACGCCGTGGTGCTGGCGACCGGCATGGCCGCCTCGCCCTTCGCGGCCCAGGTCCCCGGCGCGCGGGATGAACTCGGCCGGGTCATCGTCGATACTGCCCTTAGTGCGCCGGCCGCGCCCGAAGTCTTCGTTGCCGGCGACGCCGCGGCGGCCGATACCGGCGACGGGCACCGGACGCTGCAGTCCTGCCAGCACGCGGGGCAGCTCGGCCGCGTCGCCGGCGAGAACGCAGCGCGTGACCTGCTCGGCCTGTCGCCTGTGCCCTACACGCAACTACGTTACGTTACCTGCCTGGACCTCGGCCGTTCCGGCGCGATCATTACCCAAGGCTGGGAGCGGCGGATCGAGAAAACCGGCAGCGAGGGCAAGGCAGTGAAGCGGCTGATCAACACGCAAATCATCTATCCGCCAGCCGACGGCCCGGCTGAAGCGTTGCTCGCGAGCTCTAGCATCAACCTTGCCGAAAGGGCCGGGCGGGTGGACGGCACGAAAGCCGATCCTAATCCGGTTTCAGGGAAGGCAGCCTGATGGAGTCCACATCGAGCCAGGACGCCGCCGCCGTCTTCGATCCGCTACGCCCAAGTCTGGTCCGCGTTGCCTATCGGATGCTGGGCTCGGTCGCGGACGCGGAGGATGTGGTCCAAGACGCTTTCCTGCGCTGGCTCGATGTCGACCGCAACGCCGTGCGCGAACCGGCAGCCTTTCTGCGCCGCGTGGTCACCCGCTTGTGCCTGGACCGATTGAAGTCAGTCCGGCGCGAGCGCGAGACCTATGTCGGCACCTGGCTGCCGGAGCCCGTTGTGGAGACAAGCGAGGACGAGGCGGATGACGTTACCTTGCCCCTGCTGATGGCACTGGATCGTCTGTCGCCACTGGAGCGTGCCGCCTTCCTGCTTCATGACGTGTTCGGTCTCGACTTTGAGGAGGTCGCGGCCACGATTGGGCGAGATCCAGCCGCGTGTCGCCAGCTCGCAAGTCGCGCCCGTGCCCATGTTCGTGCGGACCGTCCCCGTTATCCGGTACCGAAAGAACGAGGCCTGGAGATCGCGGAAGCCTTCTTCGCCGCGTCCCGAGACGGCGAGATGGACCGCCTACGCGCGTTGCTCGCGGCAGACGTTACCGTCTACGCCGACGGCGGCGGGAAGGCGTCGGCTCACGGGGCGCCGGTCGCCGGACTCGACAACGTCATGCGGCTGTTCGCGACCTTCGCGGCTGTCTTCGCCGAGGGCAGGTCTCGCCTCGCGCGCTATGGCTTTATCAACGGCCTGCCCGGGTTCATCACCATCGAGCGGGGCGACATTCTCCAGACCACCGCCCTGCAGATCGAGGATGGCCGCATCGTTGCCGTCTATGTCATGCGTAATCCCGACAAACTCAGGCACGTGGCTGACACCCTGCATTGATGACTTGGGCCGACCTTTGCCAATCGCATTGCGGCTCCGGAGCAATGAGGCGGGTACACCGCCCCATGAGCCGAATTTATGAGTACGCGCCCTAAATTGTCGCCCTGTCCTTGCGGATTCCAAGTATAAAAGTCCCGCAACCAGGACGCTGTCGGTGGCTAACCCCTATGCACGTATCTATCTGCGTATGCACGTACAACAGAGGGTATATTCTTG
>JBEKNT010000580.1:0-3492 GCA_049522565.1 Acetobacteraceae bacterium | reverse complement strand
ACGCAGTGGTACGGCGCATTCCTGGACGCGAGCGTGGCATTCTAATGTTCTGACTCTAACGTTGGTTGCCCGGCCTCAGGTGTCATTGCTTCGTCGCTCCGCTCCTCGCAAGAAACAACTCCCCCTCCCCTTGTGGGAGGGGGAGCCGCCTTATCTCCGGCGACCTCCGCAGTTTCATCCAGGGCGGGTCGGCCGCCACCGGCCGGTGGTCAACTCGCAATGACACCCGAGACCGGGCAACCAACGTTAGGGTCAGAACACTAGCCAGAACCGCCGGCGTTTGCCATCATTGAACAAAAGCAACAGGTCGAATTCGGTGAGATCGGTGCAGCCCGCCGCGCAACCGCCCGCCATGGACAGCATCGTCGCCCCGTCCAGCCACGCCTGGCACGCCTGGGTCGCCGGGATCATCTATCTCGCCTGCACCATCGCCTTCATCGGCGACCTCACCCACGACGTCACCTGGGCGTACGGCGTCCTGTATATTCCGCTGGTGTGCACTGCGGTTTTCTACCGCGATCCGGATACCGTGTGGTGGCTTGCGGTGATCGCGATCGCGATGGTCGTGCTCGGCTGCCTGTTTCCGGTGATGGATTTCAGCGTCCCGTCACTGGTAAGCCGCGCGCTGTCGATCGCCGCCATCCTCACCGCGGCGGCACTGGTGCGGCTGGCGCGCAGCATGCGGGACCGGCTCGAGCAGGAGACCCTGCGGGCGCAGGCCGCCGACCGGCTGAAGACGCAGATCTTCGCCAATCTCAGTCACGAGCTGCGCACGCCGCTCAACGCGATCATCGGATTTGCCGAGCTGCTGCTGGCAGATTGCCGGCCGGACCAGCGCAACTCGCTGGAGCACCTGCGATCCGCCGGCCGCCGCCTGCTGGTCACCATCGAGAACCTGCTCGATCTCACGCAGGCACCGGACCAGGTGTTGCGGGGGGAGAAGCTGGACCTCGCCGCTATCCTGCGCCAGGCGGTCGAAGCCGCGCGCAACGGCACGGCCGAGCGGCACATCACATTGCTCAACAGCATCGCCGCGGACACGCCGCCGGTGATCGGCAACGCCTGGGCGATGCGGCGGATCGCCGACAACCTGATCGGCAACGCGGTGAAGTTCACGGCGCCTGGCGGCTCGGTGCGGGTCGCCACGGAAACCGCGGATGGCAACGTCGTCGCCGTGGTGGAGGATACCGGAGGCGGCATGTCGGCCGAGGTGCTGGGTCAACTCGGCGAGCCGTTCTTCCAGGCGCAACGTGGCGCGGATCGGCCGCACGAAGGCCTGGGCACCGGGCTGGCACTGTGCCGCAAACTGGCGGACGCGATGGGGGCGAGGCTCGAGTTCGCCAGCAAGCCGGGCCAGGGAACCACGGTGCGGCTGCACCTGCGCGCGGCCTGAGCCGGGCAAGGCCTACGGCGGCCGCGCAATCAGCGCCGCGAGCACGGCCAGGACCGACAGCACGGCGAAGCATTCCAGCGACAGATCGTAGTTGCCGGACCAGTCGCGCAGCACGCCCGACAGCAGCGGGCCGACGGCCTGGGCCAGGACCTGCCCCGACAGGGCGAGTCCCCGGATCGCACCGAAGCTGCGGCGGCCGTAATAGTCGGCCCAGGCGATCGGCAGCAGCGTCAGCAGTCCGCCAATCCCGGCGCCGAACGCCGCCGCGGCCAGATAGGCGTGCAGCGGCGCATGCACGCCCAGCATCGTCAGCGTCCCGGCCAGTTGCAGCAGCGCGGCGAGCGCCAGGGCGTAGCGCACCGGCAGCGAACGAGGGAAAAAGCCGAACGCAAAGCTGGCGACACCGGACATGAACGAGAAGGTGCTGACGACGGTCGCCGCGACGGCCGGTTGCAGGCCGCGCTCGATGAGGAACGGCGCCTGGTGCAGGCTCACGCCAGCCTGCACCGGATAGGCGAACAGGGTGAACAGCGACAGCAGCCAGAACGCCGGGGTGCGCAACGCGTCGGCGCGAGAGAACACCGGTTCGGGTCGCGGTGCGATGTCGGTTGGCGCGGCGTGCGGCGTGGCGCGGCGGTCCGGTACCAGGCCGATATCCTCCGGTGCGCGCACCAGCAGCAGCCAGGTCGGAACGAACCCGACGGCCAGCACGGCGAGGCCGACCGCCAACCATCCGCCGCGCCAGCCGCCATGCTGCATGCCGGACTGGGCGATCAGCGGCAGGCTGACCAGGCCCACCATCTGCGCCAGCGTGGCGATCGCCGTGGTGACGGACCGGCGGGCGACGAACCAGTTGTTCACCGCGCCGTAGATGCCCAGGTCGAACGGCCCGGCGAAGTTGGTGCGGGCGATGCAGAACAGCGCATAGAACATCAGCAGCGACATGGTGAGCGACAGCGCCATGTCGGCCATGCCGGTCAGCAGGATGGCGCAGCACAGCACGGCGCGGGCGCCTTGCCGGTCCAGCACACGGCCGAGCGATGGCGCGGAGAACGCCGCGAGCAATCCGCCGAGCGACACCGCGCCGGATATCGCGACACGCGACCAGCCGAAGTCGTGCGTCATCGGCTCGACGAAGATCGACAGCGTGGCGACCGCACCGCCCTGGCGGGAGAAGCCGGCGCAGCAGACGCAGCCAAGGACGACCCAGCCGTAGAAGAACGGCAGGCGGCGGCTCAGCAGCAGCGGCAAGGCGCGCGTGGTCATGGCGCGGCGCGGCCCGGGTCAGCGCGCGGCGGTGGCAACGCGGGCGACGGTCAGCGCGATCCGCCAGCCGGCGCGGAGACTGCCGGACAGCGATCCGGCGACCTTCGAACTGCCGCCGGCGCGGCAGCGGTACGGCACCGGCAGTTCCAGGATACGCAGCCCGGCGCGCGCCGCCAGCATCTGCATTTCGATGTTCCAGCCATACGTGGTTTCGCGCATGTTCAGCCGCTCCAGCGCATCACGCCGGATGGCGCGGAAGGCGCACATGTCGGTGTAGCGTACGCCGTACAGCAGCGACATGATCCCGCCGGCGAGGCGTCCGGCCAGCACCTGGTGCCAGCTCATCGAGCCTGGTTCGCGGTCGCCGCGGACGCGCGAGCCGATGACGAAATCATGGCTGCCCGCCTGGATCGGTGCGAGCAATACGGCGGCGAGGTCGGCGCGATCGGCGCCGTCGCCGTCGAGGAACAGGATGATGCCGCAGTCGGCGCCGGCCGCCGCGGCGCCGGCGGCGCAGGCGCGGCCGTAGCCGCGTTCGGTCAGCGAGACGACCCGAGCGCCGGCCGCCCGCGCGATGTCGGCCGTGCCATCGCGGCTGCTGCTGTCGGCGACGATGATCTCGCGGATGAGGTCACGCGGGAGTTCGGCGATGACACCAGCGATGGTGGAGGCTTCGTTGAAGGTGGGGATGACCGCGGTGACGGTGCGTGGTGGGGATGGCACAGGCAAGCGCCGGCTATGGGGTCAAGTCCTCCCCCTCCCCTTGAGGGAGGGGGTTGGGGGGAGGGGTGCGTGCGCCCGTTCGTTTCGGGGGCTCGCACCCCTCCCCCCAA
>JBEKNT010000579.1:0-3495 GCA_049522565.1 Acetobacteraceae bacterium | reverse complement strand
CAGGTTGTCGAATATGAGGAAGTCGCCAACAAGGGAAAACCATCGGCAGAAAATCTCAAGGTTCAACGCTGATCTTGCTGAGAGCAAATCGCTAGGTGTTGAGCTTCGTCAACAACTGCTTCTGCGCGGCTTTCCCCGCTTTGTTAGCGGCCGATATAGTGCGAAAAAAGTCGGCGATTGCCCTAGCGGGCTCGATCTACCGGCCCGATAAATCTCCCACCTCCACGGCAACAGAATAATCAGTGTCGTCGAAACGGAGCTTTTCCACAGGACTGGACCCGGTGCCGAAGACTACGTCATGGACCATAGTACCTACCTTTACGTTATGGACCCTCGAGGCAAATTTGTCCGCGCCTTCGACACCGACACCTCAGACGATCGCATCGCCGACGCGTTGCGTGAACTCTTGGCAGGACCTCATGAAGGATCGGCAGGATGGGATGCAAAGCTCGCGATGCAGCCGAGCAGGTAGCAAGCAGGTAGAAGGTTAGAACAATTGCGGTCGCGGTAGCTGTTCCATGCCGCGGCGATCCCGGGTGGTGGGTCATGAACTATGACAACTTTCTTGCCGACGCGATTGCGCAGTTGTGGGACGAGCGGCGCTACCGTGTGTTTGCGGATCTCGAGGGCATTGCAGGCCGATTTTCGCATGCGATCTGGTATTGCCCGCAGGGTCCGCGCGAGATGTGGTGGCCGAGGGCGCGCTCGATCAGCGCCAGTGTGTTCAACGCCGATACGATCCTTGGCCAAACATGACGAGACCTACATGCCGAAGGAGGTCGCCGACGCCTTGAAGAAGACGGGACATTGGAAGGATGATTACGCCAGCAAGGCCGCTATGCCGGTCGCTGGAGGGACGCAGTGATGCGGGCGGCGACAAGCGCACCATTGTTCACCGTCACCCTGAGGTGCACGCAAAGCGCGCCTCGAAGGGCGACGGCCCCTGTGCGCGCAGCATCCTTCGAGGCCCGCGCTGCGAGCGGGTACCTCAGGATGGCGAAGTTGATGGTGGGGTGCCTCCCATGATCCCCGAACTCGGCCATTACGCGCTGATGCTGGCGCTGGGGCTTGCTCTGATCCAGGGCTCGGTGCCGATCGTCGGCGCGCGCAGCAACGACCCGGTGCTCATGAGCATCGCGGCGCCGACGGCGCTGGCGCAATTCGCCTTTGTGGCGATCGCGTTCGGCGCGCTTGCCGCCTGCTACGTCACCTCCGACTTCTCGGTGCTCAACGTCTACGACAATTCGCACTCGGCGATGCCGCTGATCTACCGGCTCACCAGCATCTGGGGCAACCACGAAGGCTCCATGATGCTGTGGGTCTTCATCCTGACTTTGTTCGGCGCGCTGGTGGCGGTCTTCGGCAACAATTTGCCGGCGAAGCTCAAGGCCAATGCGCTCGCGGTGCAGGCCTGGATTGCCGCCGCCTTCGATCTTTTCATTCTCGCCACGTCGAATCCGTTCGTGCGCATTGCCGACGCGCCGTTCGAGGGCCGCGACCTCAATCCCATCCTGCAGGACCCGGGCCTCGCCTTTCATCCGCCGCTCCTCTATCTCGGCTATGTCGGCTTCTCGATCGCCTTCTCGTTCGCGATTGCGGCGTTGCTGGAGGGCCGCATCGACGCCGCCTGGGCGCGCTGGGTGCGGCCGTGGGTGCTCGGCGCTTGGATGTGCTTGACGCTCGGGATCGCCGGCGGCTCGTACTGGGCCTATTACGTGTTGGGCTGGGGCGGCTTCTGGTTCTGGGATCCGGTCGAAAATGCCTCGCTGATGCCGTGGCTTGCCGGCACAGCGCTCCTGCATTCCGCCGTGGTGATGGAAAAGCGCGGTGCGCTCAAAGTCTGGACCATCCTGCTGGCGATCCTCGCCTTCTCGCTCTCGCTGATCGGCACCTTCCTCGTGCGCTCCGGGGTGCTCACCTCGGTCCACACCTTTGCGAACGATCCGAGGCGCGGCATCTTCATCCTGGCGGTTCTCGTCGTGTTCATCGGCGGCGCGCTGTCGCTCTATGCCGTTCGCGCGCCGCTTCTCAAGCAGGGCGGCCTGTTCGCGCCGATCTCGCGCGAAGGCGCGCTGGTCTTCAACAATCTGTTCCTGACCTCGGCCTGCGCCACCGTCTTCGTCGGCACGCTCTATCCGCTCGCACTCGAAGCCTTGACCGGCGAGAAGATTTCCGTCGGGCCGCCGTTCTTCAACGCGACGTTCGGCCCGCTATTCGTCCCGCTCTTGCTGACGATGCCGTTCGGGCCGCTGCTCGGATGGAAACGCGGCGACCTGCTGGCCGCCGCGCAACGTTTGCTCGCCGCGGCGCTGCTGGCGGCCGTCGCCATCGCCGGCGCGTTTGCGCTTCAACACGGTGGTCCGGTGCTGGCGCCGTTCGGCGTCGGGCTAGCGATCTTTGTCATGGCCGGCGCGCTCACCGATCTGGCCGAGCGCACCACGATCCTGCGGGTGCCATTCGGCGCGGCGTTGCGGCGGGCGGCGGGGCTGCCGCGCTCGGCCTGGGGCACGGCGTTTGCGCACTTCGGCATCGGCGTCACGCTTTTGGGCATCGTCGCCGTGACCGCCTGGGGCAACGAGCGCATCGCCGCGCTCAAGCCGGGCGAGACCATCGATGTCGCGCACTATCGGCTCACCTTCGACGGCTTGTTCAACCGCACCGGCCCGAACTATCACGACCTCGTCGGCCATTTCACCGTGCGGCGCACGAGCGGCGACTTGATCGGCGCCATGGAGCCAAGCCGGCGCACCTTCCCCGCCCGCAACATGGCGACGACCGAAGCTGCGCTGATGACGCGCGGGGTGAGCCAACTCTACCTTTCGCTCGGCGACCCGAACCCCGACGGCTCCATTGCGGTGCGCCTCTACTTCAAGCCGCAGGTGCTGATGATCTGGCTCGGCGCCCTGATCATGTTTGTCGGCGGCGCCCTGTCGCTGTCCGACCGCCGGCTGCGGGTGGGCGCGCCGAAGCCCGCCCGAGCGAGAGTCGCCGTCCAGCCCGCAGAGTAACCGCCATGGGCACCACGCGCCCCATGGCTCCCGCCTCAACCAACCTGGTCGGCCGTGCACCACGCAATCGTCGCTTTATCGAGCGACAGTCACGTTTGCGATGCCCCCACTGCCGAAAGTGGATTCCGTGGCGGTACTCCGGCGATTTTCGGACGCCTCCAATGGTCTTATAAGTATTGATATGATGGTTGTTTCCGGAGATCAGGCCCATGACACCGGAAGTGTCGCGGCTAAGCCGACCGGGGGGACGTCTCGTCGCTGGAAAAGCAGTGATAGCAGGAGCGTCACGACGGGAAGCGCCGATTGCTTTGATGTAGTGCCAGTTCTAGCGCGGGCCACGTCCACTCGCTCTTGCTCCGCCGCGCGGCTTTCCTAAGAAACGGCCATTCCAGGGGTCGGCGCCATGGGCTGGAGCATGAAGCCGAAGGCCTTGGCGCGCCGATGCAGATTGTCGATGACCCGCGCGCGGTAGCGGATCTCATACGAC
>JBEKNT010000578.1:0-3496 GCA_049522565.1 Acetobacteraceae bacterium | reverse complement strand
GGCGGGCGGCGTGCACCCGGGCCTACTCGGCAGCGAACCCCTGGCCGGCCGCCCGGACCACGGCCCGCGGTCCGCGGGGGGGGGGTGGTTCGGGTGGCGCCGCGGCAACGGCCGGTTTCTCCCCCTCCCCCCAACCTTGGTCCGCTTCGCGGCCCAAGCCCTCAAGGGGAGGGGGAGAATCCGGCCGTTGCCGCCGCGCCTCCCGAACCACCCCCCCGCCGCTCACCGCTGTCGCTGTTCCGTTCGGCCGGCCTGCGGTTCGCTGCCGTGTACGCCCTGTTGCTCGCCGCCAGCGCCGCCGCGCTGGCGATGTTCCTGTGGTGGTCCACCGCCGGACTCTTGGACCGGCAGACCGAGGCGGCGATCCACGCCGACGCCCAGGGCCTGTCGGAGCGCTGGGCCGAGGGTGGACTGCCCGCTCTGGTGCTTACCATCGAGGACCGCCTGGCCGGCAACGTCGATGACGACGCGATCTACCTGCTGGTCGATCCGATGATGCGGCGCGTTGCCGGGAACCTGGAACGCTGGCCCGCGGTGGTGCACCAGGCGGGGCTTTGGTACGAGCTGCCGGTCCGCCGCGCCGGGATCACCTCGCTGGCCCGGTTGCAGCGCTACGACCTGCCGAACGGCTTTCATCTCCTGATCGGCCGTGACGTCCAGGTTCGGGCCCAGCTTCGCACCCTGCTCACCGATGCCTTGCTCTGGGCGCTGGTGATCGTCGGCGCCATGGCAACCGCCGGCGCATTGCTGGTGCGCAGCCTGTTTCGCCGCACCCTGGCCAATGTCTCCGCTACCGCCTCCGCTATCGCCGCCGGCGATTTCGCGCAGCGGGTGAAGCTGTCCGGGCGCGGCGACGAGTTCGACCAACTCGCCGAGACGATCAACGACATGCTGGACCGCATCGGCCGGCTGATGGACGGCGTCCGCCAGGTGTCCAACGCCATCGCCCACGACCTGCGCACGCCGATCACCCGCGCCCGTACCCGGCTGGAAGACGCCGCGCTGCATGCCCAATCGCCCGAGGAGCTGCGCGCCGCGATCGAGCGCGCCACCGCCGACCTGGACGGCATCGTCGCGGTGTTCCAGGCCCTGCTGCGCATCGCGGAGATCGAGGCGGGATCGCGCCGCTCGGCCTTCGCGCGGTTCGACCTGGCGCCATCGCTGGCCGACGTCGCGGAGCTGTACGGCGCGGTGGCGGAAGACCGGCAGGTTGCCCTGGACGTGGAGGCGCCGGACCAGGTTCCGGCCTACGGCGACCGCGACCTGGTGCAGCAGGCGGTGGCCAACCTCGTTGATAATGCCGTGAAGTTCTCGCCGCCGGGTGGTCAGGTGCGGCTGCGCGCGACGGCCACCGCGGCCGGGGTGGAAATCGTCGTGGCGGACCAGGGGCCCGGCATTCCGGCATCCGACCGGACCCGCGCCACCGAGCGGTTCTTCCGCGGCGAGGCGGCGCGCAGCACGCCCGGCGCGGGCCTCGGCCTCGCCCTGGTGCAGGCGGTGGCGCAACTCCACCAGGGCACCCTGCGGCTGGACGATGCCGCACCCGGCCTGCGGGCCGTGCTGACCCTGCCCGCACCGGAGGAAGCCCGCGGCTAACATGCTTGTCATGCGAAAACCACCGCCGGGTCAGGGCGGGGTCGCCATACTCTCCGGTATGAACACGCCTGCCCGACTCTACGCCCTGCTCGCCGTGCCGCTGTCCGTCGGCCTCGGACTTGCGGTCATGCCATCGCAGGTGGTTGGACAGGCGCCGCCAGCGCAGGTCACCACCGACACGCCGCAATACTGCCTGCAACTTCTTGACCAGGTGAGCGAGCTGGTGCGGATCAGCGCACATCCGCCACAGGAAGTGTCGAACCTGTCCACCGAGGGCCAGCGCATGTGCGATCAGGGGCAGACGCGCGGCGGTATCATGCGTCTGCGGCGGGCGCTGGTGCTGCTGCGGCAAGGCGGCCAGCCGTGATGCCAGGCGGCCGAAAGTCGGAAACCAGGCGCCCGAAAGTTTGCCTCTTCGACAGCGCGCATCGCCCGTTGCGGCATGGCCGACAGAGGCCGGCCACCCGCGCGGTCGCCGTGTGGAACCCAGGAAAAGCGTGAGCGACAGCCCTTGCCGGCCATCACACGGCGGGGCAACAGGGGCTAGTGCCCTGCGTCGTTGATTCTGCGGGTGATCTCTGAATCGATGCTTCCGGGAAACCCGGAGATGCGTCGTGACCGCGAAACAACCTGCCGTGAAGAAATATATCGTCAACCTCAGCAGCGACGAGCGGGACAGGCTCAACGCGCTGATCCAAAAGGGCAAAGCACCTGCCCGGCAAGTGCTGAAAGCACGCATCCTGCTGAAGGCGGACGCGTCGGAGGCGGGGGAAGCGTGGAGCGACGGCCAGATCGCCGAGGCGCTGGATACCAGCCTCGACACCATCGAGCGCACGCGTCAGCAACTGGTCGAGGGTGGGATCGACGCAGCGCTGACCCGCAAGCAATCCCCCAACTCCGCCCGAAAGCGCATCTTCGACGGCGCCGCCGAGGCCAGGCTGATCGCCCTCGCCTGTTCTGCGCCGCCGAAGGGGCGCAGGCGGTGGACGCTGACGCTGCTGGAAACTGCCGTGGTGGAACTGAACATCGTCGATCGCGCCAGCGACAACACGATCGGGCGTACGCTCAAAAAAACACGCTCAAACCTCACCTCCAGAAGCAATGGGTCATCCCACCGGCGGCCAACGCCGCCTTCGTAGCCGGCATGGAGGACGTCCTCGAGGTCTACCAGAGGCCGCATGATCCGGACCGACCTGTGGTCTGCCTGGACGAGACAACGAAACAGCTCATCAAGGAGACCCGCATGCCGGTCCCGGCAGCGCCAGGACGGCCGGCCCGGCACGATTATGAATACGAGCGCAACGGCACGGTCAATCTGTTCATGCTGTTCGCACCATTGGACGGATGGCGGCATGTCGAGGTGACCGACCGCCACACTGCGCTCGATTACGCGCAGGTGCTCAAGGATTTGTCGGACCGACACTTCCCCGGCGCAAGCAAGATCGTGCTGATGCAGGACAATCTCAGTACCCACAAGCCAGCGTCGCTCTATGAAGCCTTCCCGCCCGCCGAGGCACGCCGGCTGGTCGAGCGTTTCGAGTGGCACTACACGCCGAAGCACAGCAGCTGGCTGGACATGGCTGAATCAGAACTCAGCGTGCTGTCGGGCCAATGCCTGGATCGGCGTATCCCGGACAGGCAAACATTGATCGAGGAAGTCACCGCCTGGCAGGAAGACCGAAATAACAACCACGCCAAGGCCGACTGGCAATTCACCACCGCCGATGCCCGCATCAAGCTGAAGCGACTATACCCCGCACTATGAGTGACTCAGGGCACTAGGGTTGGCCAGGGTGAAAAATGTGTGGTCTGCTCGCGGCTCAGGAGGTAGCCATGGCAGACGACGCACCCGCTTCAGCGGACCGACTTAATGTTCGCGACATCGCATTGGAGGTCGTCC
>JBEKNT010000577.1:0-3518 GCA_049522565.1 Acetobacteraceae bacterium | reverse complement strand
GCCAGCAGATCGTCGTGCGTCGCTGCCGGCGTAGACAGAAAACTTGTCACCGCCGTCGCCGCCCAGGGCACCGGGAAATACGGCTCGCCGTTCGGACCCGCGCAGACATTCGACAACGCCAACACCCCGCCCGGCTTCAAGACCCGCAGCGCCTCGCGATACATTCCCCGCTTGTCCGCGATGTTCATCACCACGTTCTGCGAATAGGCCCGATCGAATGCCGCATCCGGCAACGGCAGCGCCAACGCGTCGCCTTGCCGGATGCCCACACGCTCTGCCATCCCGGTGACCGCATTCAATTCCATCGCCGCGTCGCAGAACGCCTGCGTCAGGTCCACCCCGGTCACGTGGCAACCGAACCGCGCCGCAATCCATCGCGCCGGGCCGCCAATGCCGGAGCCAATATCGAGGATCCGTTCGTCCGCCTGCGGCTGCAACATCGCGACCATCTCGCGCGTCGCCAGCACGCCGCGGCCATGGAAATGGTCAAGCGGCGCCAGCGCATCCGGCGTAATCGGCGCGTCGGCGCCGTTGACCTGCCGCAACGCCGCCAGGATACGCGGCACAATATCCGGGTTCGCGTAATGATCCTCGACCCGACCGCTCATCAGCAGTTCCTCCCCTACACTTGCCGCATCGCGTGAGCATGCTGCGCCGTAAGCAGCGCGGCAACCGTTGACGCATCCCACCGCGTGAAGCAGCCTGCCATGCAACGAAGCGGAGACCCAAGACATGGCCAGCGACTACACGGTAGGCGACATGGTGGCCGAATTCCTGTCGGCGTGCGGCGTGACAACAGCCTTCGGCATTGCCTCGGTGCACAATATCCCGATGCTGGACGCGATCGGCCGGCGCAACACCATCCGCTTTATGATGGCACGCGGCGAGCTGGGCGGCGCGCACATGGCGGACGGCTATGCGCGCGCCTCCGGTGGGTTGGGGGTGATCTTCTCGTCCACCGGGCCTGGCGCCGCCAACGCGGTAGGCGGGCTGATCGAGGCGCGTTTCGCCGGCTCTCCCGTGCTGCACATCACCGGGCATACCGCAACGAAATTCGCAGATCGCGAACTGGGCACGGTGCATGATCCATACGACCAGCTTGGCATGCTGCGCTCGGTGTCGAAGGCGGCGTATCGTGTGCGGTCTGCCCAGCAGGCGTTCGGCGTGTTGACTCGCGCTGCGGTGGATGCATTGAGCGCGCCCACGGGTCCCGTCAGTGTTGAAATACCGATCGACCTGCAACGCGAGAAGATCGAGCGCCCGGCGATGCTCGACAATTTCGTATTGCCGCTGCCGCCACCGCGCATTCCCACCGACACCGAGCTGGACGAACTCGCGTTGCGTGTCACCCAGGCGAAGCGTCCACTGCTATGGCTAGGCCGCGGTGCCACGCAAGCCGGTGCTGCGGTCACGCAACTGCTCGATCTTGGGTTTTGTATGGTGAGCAGTTTTAACGGACGCGGAACGGTGGCGGAGGACGATCCGCGTAGCTTGGGAGGATTGACCGGTAACGGAGTGCCGATGATCCCCGAGTTTTACAAGGGCGTCGATCTTCTGCTGGTTGTCGGATGCCGTCTGCGCGGCCACGAGACCGGCGAGCTGGCACTGAAACTGCCGGCTAACATCGTCCAGATCGACAGCGACCCGATGGCGAACGGCCGCACCTATCGCAGCAATTACTTCGTGTGCGGTGACGCCGCCGCGACGTTGCAGGCGCTGCTGCCGCGGATCGAAGGCCGGCTGAAGGTTGAAGCCGGTTACCAGGATGAGTTCCGTGCGCTAAAGCAAGCGGCGCAGCGTGACTTCATCGGCACGCTTGGCGTGTACGGCACATTCTCCGAGCAATTGCGCAAGGTGATGCCGCGCGATGCCATCTGGGTGCGCGACGTGACGCAGAGCAATACCACCTGGGGCAACCGCATCTTCCCGATCTACAACCCGCAGCAGAACGTTTACCCGGTTGGCGCGGGCATCGGCCAGGGCTTGCAGCTCGGCATTGGCGCCGCGGCAGCGGCCGGCGATCGCAGAACGATTGTGATGACCGGCGATGGCGGCTTCTTCCTGAATGTCGGCGAGTTGTGGACCGCGGTACAGGAGAAACTAGACATGACCGTGATCGTCATGAACGACCGCGGCTATGGCGTGATCAAGCGTATCCAGGACGCAACGCAACAGGGGCGCCGTTTCTTCGCTGACCTGCAAGGGCCTGATCTCGGGCGGCTCGCTGCCGTCTCCGACATTCCGTTCTTCAAGGTCGATCGTGCCGATGGGTTCGGCGAAACGGTCGCCCGCGCGCTTGCGGTGAAGGGGCTAACATTGGTGGAAGTCGACATGACCGCGGTCGGAGAATTCCCGGCCTATTATCCGTTCAATCAGCGAAGCGCATGACGCCGTCTGCACGGAGTCCACACGGCCCGGCCGGGCTTGGCCCGGCCATCCACTCCGCTTCGGCGGTGCGTGGATGGCCGGGTCGAGCTTGGCTATGACAGGTTCGGTTCGGGTCCGATCACGGTCTCGCACGCATGGACCGGGCACCACTTGGCATCGTTGTATTGCTCATCCTTGCCTTCCTGTGCAGCGAGGACCGGCACCGCATTCCCTGGCGCACGGTGTTTTCCGGCCTGCTGCTGCAACTCGCGCTCGCGCTGCTGCTGCTGCGTGTACCGCCGGCGACGCGCGCAGTGTTCGCAGTCAACAATGCAGCCACCGCCTTGCAGAACGCGACGCAGGTCGGCACACGCTTTGTATTCGGCTACCTCGGCGGGCCGCCCCTGCCATTCGTCGAATCCCACCCGGGCGACAGTTTCATCCTGGCCTTGCAGGCGCTGCCGCTGGTGTTGACGATCAGCGCCCTCGCGTCGCTGCTTTTTCATTGGGGCGTGCTGCCACGCGTGACCGCAGCATTCGCCTGGCTGTTGCAGCGCGTCATGGGCATCGGCGGCGCGCTCGCGTTGGGGGCGGCCGTGCATGTGTTCGTTGGGATGGTGGAGGCACCGTTGCTGGTGCGCCCCTATCTTGCGCGCATGCAACGCGGCGAGCTGTTTGCACTGATGACATGCGGGATGGCGGGCGTCGCCGGCACGGTGATGGTGATCTACGGCTCGTTCCTTTCGCCGATCGTGCCTGACGCGCTGGGCAACATCCTGATTGCGTCGGTGATCAGCACGCCGGCGGGACTCGCGATTGCCGCGTTGATGGTGCCGTTCGGCGCGCCGGAGCCGGCGGAAGCCAGGCTGGTGATACGCGATCCGCCGCACTCTGCGCTGGATGCCCTGGTGAAAGGCACGCTCGACGGCATTCCCATCCTGGCCAGCATCATTGCGGTCCTGATCGTGGCGGTCGCAGGCGTCGCGCTGGTCAACATGGCGTTCGGCCTGTTGCCGCTTTGGGACGATGCTCCGGTCACGCTGCAACGGTTGTTCGCCTTGCCGTTCCGGCCGGTCATGTGGCTGATCGGTGTCCCCTGGCAGGAAACCGGCGGCGCAGCGGTGCTTATGGCGACCAAGACCGTGCTGAAC
>JBEKNT010000576.1:0-3522 GCA_049522565.1 Acetobacteraceae bacterium | reverse complement strand
GGCTTGACGCGGGGGCTCGCGGCCGACCACTCGGCGGAGGGCATTCGGGTGAACGCCGTCGGCCCTGGCCCGATCTTCACGCCGTTCCATGCGCGCCGCATCGCGGCGGCCGGCGAGACCGTGGAGCAATACAACGCCAAGGCCGCACAAGGCACCATGCTGAAGCGCCCTGGCAGGGCCGAGGAGGTCGCCGCCGCGATCCTGTTCTTGGCCTCCGACGATGCGTCCTACGTCACCGGCGCCCTGCTGTTCGTGGACGGCGGCATGACGGCGCTGTGAGGGATGTTCGACCGGGTCTCACATTCTATGTCGCCCGGCTTGCCGCGCTGCTCCGCGATTGCCGGGTCGTGATCGCGGACTGTCGCAGCGGGACCGGACAGTCGCGAAGCCACCCGGCGCAAGTTGATTGGCGCGGACCGATTTGATGACGACGGTTGCCACCGGCTTCAGGCGGGGCTCGGCCGAAGGAACGGAAACCCCGGGACCATCTCGACTTCCAGGCGTTTGAAAAGAGACACTCCCGATTGATCCACGAAAATGCAGGTGCGGCTCGCATCCATTGGATTGCCTGCGCTCCTCCGATACGCTGCGCCGCCCCACCATATCGAGCGGGATCGTGTGGCGACGGCTACTTTTGGGCGAAAGCATCCTTGAGGAATGCCATTACGTCTTCGTGCGCTTTCCTCGCGGCGGCTTCATTGTACTGGAGCGTTACGCCCTTTTCGAGGCAAGCGTCATTTGGCGACGCCGGCTGCCTTGTCGCCAGGTTCATGATCGCGCCCCCATCGCCCTCGGCAAATCGGCAATTTCGTGGCGTTGTTACCTGTGGAAACTTAATCGGTTGCCGCGCGCTGGGACTGTCGAAGAGGTGATACGCGCCGGGATACTCGATGAGGCGTGCGTTCATCCCAGCCTTGGTCAGACGCTCGACATATTCGCGGCATGCGGCGGCCGGAACCCAATTGTCAGCCATCCCATGAAGAAGCAGTACTGGCCGTTGATCCAGCACCTCGTCTTCGCGATACTTTGTCCAGCAAGGGCCATAAACCGACACGTGCGCCGCGTACCGCACATCGGGATTTCCGTATAGCTTCTGGAAGCGCACCACGCTCGAGTAGAGTGCGGCGTTTCCTCCATGCGAGAAGCCCATGATCGCGATCTTGTGCGCGTCAATGAGGGGATGCTTCGAAAGCAAGTCGAGCGCACGAAATGCATCGACTACTCTTGTTATGGCACTCACACGGGTCACATCCGCCAGCGTCGCGACGCCGCGGCCAGAGTAACTATCGACCACGAATGTCGCGATACCCGCCTCGTTGAAGATGCGAGACCACTCATTGACCATCCCGTTGTCTCCTAGAAGTCCGCCCGCGCCATGAAAAAGGACGACCACCGGATTCTTTTCGTTTGCCTTCGGGAGCCGTAGGTATCCGGCGAGTATGACAGACGTTCCTGCCTTCCCGGTAAGGAAGTCACCCTCGGACATCGTCTCACTCGTGAACCCGAGCACTTCCTGTCGCGCGAATTGCGCGTTGGCGTCCGGCGCCAGGAGAAGCACACCGATGAAGAGACAAATCATGAATTGCCGCATTTGTTTCTCATCCCCTGAGGGTGGTTGACCTGCACCGACCGAAGCAGGGGAACGGGCGGAAGTCCTCAAACCGAAGTGAAATCTGAAGTTAAATTTGGTGAAATCGGCCCCGGACAACCGGTCTGGGGGCTCCCGCGATCTCCGCCGGCGTCGATCCCGCCTGATGGCGTTAGGGACCGGGCCGGGGTATTGTACCCGGATGCGGGACCCGGCTGGTACCGTGGAGGGGGCAATGGACACCACCGCCGGAGAGGTGGTTTATCGCTTCGATGGTTTCATGATCGACGTCGCGCGCGGCCTGCTGCTCCACGACAATGGCGAGGAGGTTCCACTGCGGCACAAGTCCTTCACGCTGTTGCGCCTGTTCGTCGAGAACCCCGGCCGCCTGCTGGACCGCGACCGGATCAATCAGGCGATCTGGCCGGATGTCATCGTTAATGAGAGCGGCATCACGCAATGCGTCCGGGACATTCGCCTGGCCCTTCAAGACGACGCGCAGACGATGATCAGGACGGTGCCGCGCCGAGGCTATATCTTTACTCCCAAGGTGGCCGCCATCGCGGACAAACCGGGAAGCCAGCTAAAAGCTGACGCGGCGTCGTTGCCTGACAGGCCGTCGATCGCGGTTCTCGCATTCACCAACATGACCGGCGATCCGGAGCAGGAGTACTTCTCCGATGGCATCGCCGACGACATCATCACCGAACTGTCGCGCATTCGGTGGCTGCTCGTGATCGCCCGCAATTCAAGCTTCTCCTACCGGGGCAACACGATCGATGTAAAACAGATCGGGCGCGAGCTCGGGGTCCGCTATGTCTTGGAAGGCAGCGTGCGTCGCGACAGTAACCGCGTTCGTGTCAACGCGCAGCTCATCGATACCGAAACCGGCGCCCATGTTTGGGCGGAGCGTTACGATCGTGATCTCTCCGGCGTTTTCGCGGTGCAGGACGAGATCACGTTCGCGATCACGAGGGCCATTGAACCGGCTGTCGATGACGCCGAACAGCGGCGGGTGCTGCGCAAGCCGCCTAGTCATTTCGGCGCCTGGGAAATCTATCAACGCGGGATGTGGTACCTCTCGCGCTTCAGGCCGGAGGAAATGCCGCGTGCACGTGAACTCTTCGTTCGCGCCCTCGAACTGGACCCGACGCTTGCCGCGACCCGCACGGGACTGGCAGTACTGTTCATGATCGAAGGCACCGTATTCGCGTCTCGTCCGATGCTGGAAGCATTGCACCGCGCCGAGGATGAAGCGCGGAAGGCGCTTGAGCTTGACCAGGCGGATGCCAACGCGCTCGCGGTGCGAGCATTGGCGGCGGGGAACACTGGAGATCATGCGGCTTGCGCCGGCTACGCCGAGCGGGCGTTGTCGATCAACCAGAATTGCGTCCTGGCTTATCGCGCCAAGGGGTGGACGCAGATATTCACCGGCCGGCCGGCGGAAGGACGCGACACGATCATGAACGGCATCCGCCTGGATCCGCGCCTGGGATCCAATCCGTCAGTACGCAGCATCATCGCGATGAGCTATTATATCGAGCACGACTACGAGGCGACCGTCGCCGCAGCCACGCGACTGATCACGGACAACCCGGACCATCCCTGGGCCTATCGCTGGCTTGCCGCCGCCCTGGGCCAGCTCGGTCGGGTCGACGAAGCGCGTGCCGCGCTGGACAAGGCGATCGAGGCCGCACCGGATTCGTTCCGCCTGTTCGCGGAACAGCGGATGCCCTGGATGCGACAGGCCGTTCACGATCACATGCTGGAGGGACTGCGCAAGGCGGGCTGGCGGGCGGCGGGCGAAACACAGGCGTAAGGCTGATTGGCCTTCGCCGACCAGGAATCTCCGCTTCGGGCGGCGCTGAGCTGCCTGGTCAGGCGCGAACCCATTATTCGGCGCCAGCGTATGCAGCCCGCTGATGCGCCGCGAC
>JBEKNT010000575.1:0-3548 GCA_049522565.1 Acetobacteraceae bacterium | reverse complement strand
GGGGCGGCGCGTGCGAACCAAGCGAGAGGGCGAGAGGGCGAGAGTCAGTCGTTCGGGCGGCTGGTATGAGCCGGCCATCGTGCAGATGTGGCGCCACGATAGATGGCTGGGTCAGGCCGGGCCATACGGGGGCGGCTGGCAGCCGGCGAACCGGCGGCCGTTACGGCGCCTGGTACCGGCCGATCGCGCGCCGCAACACCGATCACTCACCCGCTCGCGTGGTTCTGCTCTACCTGCTGCTGCATCGCGCTGATCAACGCATCGATGTTGTTGTTATTGTGGCTCAGGTAGGACGCGTAGTCGCTGCGCTGGGTCAGCCGCAGCGAGGTGCCCTCGGCGACCACGTCGACGATCTTCGGATCGCCGGCCGGGTTGCCGATGATCCATTGCACGTTGGTCGGCGGGCTGTTCGGCCGATCCACGACGGTGTCAACCTTGGCATTGTCGCCGTCCGGCTCGGTACGTCCCATGGTAAACTTGACCCCTTTGTAATCGCCGAGCTTGGCGGTGATGTTGGTCACCAGCACCTGATGGAAAATCCCCATGTAGCGCGTCTGCTGCGCTGGCGAGGCCTGCTTCCAGAACCGCCCCAGGCAGAACCGCGCCACCCCATCCACGTCCACCGTGCCATCGATGATCTGGGTCAGCATCTGGCGCTTCTGCTGCGCCGAGCCGGGGCCATTGACCACGGCGACCAGCTTGTCGCCGGTTGCCTTGACGAAGCCGGTGGCACGATCGGTGGCAGACTGCGCGGCAGCGCCGCGGCCGAGGGCGAGCCATGCGGCGGAAACGGTCAACAGGAAGCGGCGAGACGGCATCGGTGGCCTCGTTGTTTGTTCAGTGGGCCGGCGCGGGTTGCGGAAACCAGACCGGAACCGTTGCACGGTTGTCATTCTCCATCTCCTCGATCTGCGAATCCCGGTGCTGGCGATACAGGCTGCGAAACGTCGCATAGGGGTCGAGGGCGGTCTTCTTGATGTTGTCGATATCCGCCCCCAGGCGGGAGCGTGCGTCAAGCGCGCTCAGGCCCCATTTCGCGTAGCCGAGGTCCCGCACCGCCGCACCCTGGCCCACCCAGGTGAACGGGTTGGCCGCGATGTCTACGCCGAAACCGGCGAAGTCGCGTGGGTCGCTCGGGCCGAGCAGCGGCAGAAAGAGGTACGGCCCCGGCCCTACGCCCCAGCCGGCCAGCGTCATGCCGAAATCGGCGTCGTGGTCCGGGTAGCCCCAGCCCTTGGCGACGTCGAAGAACCCGACCACCCCTACCGTGGTGTTGATCAGGAAGCGCATCGTCGTGTCGCCGGCCCGCCGCGGCTTGCCCTCCAGGATGTCGTTGGAGAGCTGCACCGGGGTGCCGAGATTATCCAGGATGTTATGGATGCCGTTGCGCACCGGCTCCGGCAGCACGAACTTGTACGCCTCCGACGCCGGTTTCAGGACCGCCGTGTCGATCCCGTTGTTGATCGCGTAGAATACCCGATTGGTCGGCTCCAACGGGTCGTTGGTCTGCCTGAAGTCGGCAAGCTCGTCCGGATCGGTCGGCGGCGTGGCGCAGCCGGCGAGAGCGAGCAGAAGCGGCGGCAGCCAGAGCAGGGAACGGAAAAAAGCGCGCATCAGGTTCCTCGGGCGGGTGGTCGGACCACGGTCACTCCCCGGAAAAGGCGATAGGCGGAGGAGATGGCAGCCCTGGGGTCGGATTGGAACACGGGCCGGTTAAGGTTTGCGTGAACCCTTTTATCACGCAAGCGGCCGGAGGCAACGGAACGGGACCACAACGGGGCGTGAGACGGTCGCGCGATCGTGCTAGGGTGGCGGCATGAACGTTCCGACTCTCCCCGACCAGCCGCCGCACACGCTCGAACGCTGGCTGACCGGCCCGCGTTTCGCCGCCCTGCCGACGCATAACGCGGACCATCCGCCGCCGTTGTTGTCCTTCGAGTTCTTCCCGCCGCGCACCGAGGCCCTGGAGCACCAGCTCTGGACCTGCATCCGCCGGCTGGAGGCGCTGCGGCCGCGCTTCGTCTCGGTCACCTACGGCGCCGGCGGCAGCACCCAGGCGCGCACCCACGCCACGGTGGCCCGGATCGTGCGGGAGACCGCCCTGGTGCCGGCGGCGCACCTGACCTGCGTCGGCGCCTCGCGGGACGAGGTGGATGCGGTGGCCCGGCAATACTGGGAGGCGGGGGTGCGCCATATCGTCGCTCTGCGCGGCGATGCGCCGCCGGGCACGGCCTATGAACCGCACCCGAACGGCTATCCCTTCGCCGCGGATCTGGTGGCCGGGCTGCGGCGTGTCGCCGATTTCGAGATTTCCGTCGCGGCCTATCCAGAGACGCATCCCACGGCACTGAGCCCCGATGCCGACCTGGACAACCTGAAGCGCAAGCTGGATGCCGGGGCGACCCGGGCAATCACCAACTTCTTTTTCGATACCGAAACCTACCTGCGCTTCCTGGACCGCTGCCTGGCGGCCGGGATCGCCGCGTCGGTGGTGCCGGGCATCATGCCGGTGACCAACCTGGCGGGGCTGCAACGCATGGCGGCGATCTCCGGCGTCGGCGTGCCGGCCTGGCTGGCGCGGATGTTCGAGGGCACGGACGACGATCCGGAGCTCCGCCGCATGATCGCGGCCGTGGTGACCGCGGAACAGGTGCGGCTGTTGCAGGCGAACGGGGTGGACGAGTTCCACTTCTACACGCTGAACCGCCCGGAGCTGACCCACGCGATCGCGCATATCCTCGGGGTGCGGGCGCAGTAGAGTGCTACGCCCTTGACCCGCTTCCTTGCCGTCCTGGCGCGCGAGCTTCGGCTGTCGATGCGCCACGGTGCCGACACGCTGGCGGCGCTGCTGTTCTTCGTGCTGACCGCCTCGCTGTTCCCGCTGGCGATCGGTCCTGCCCCCGAAACGCTCGGCCGCATGGCGCCGGGCATCATCTGGGTCTGCGCCTTGCTCGCCGCGCTGCTGCCGCTCGACCGGCTGTTTGGCGCGGATTACGAGGACGGCTCGCTCGACCTGCTACTGCTGTGCGGGCTGCCGACGGCCGCGATCGCCGCCGCCAAGGCCACCGCGCACTGGCTGGTCACCGGGCTGCCCTTGCTACTGGCCGCCGCGCCGCTCGCCGTCATGCTGCGGCTGCCTGACGACACCATACCGGTGCTGCTGGCCGCTCTCGTCCCGGGCAGCCTGCTGCTGTCCCTGCTGGGAACCACCGGGGCGGCGGTGGTGCTCGGCGCTCGGCGTGGCGGCGTGCTGCTGCCGCTGCTGGTGCTGCCGCTGGTGACGCCGGTGCTGATCTTCGGGGTTGCCGCGGCCGACGCCGCCTCGGGCGGGCTGAGCCCGCGGCCGCATCTGCTGTTTTTGGCCGCGATGCTGGCCGCTGCCCTACCGCTGTGCCCGATCGCCGCCGGCGCGGCGCTGCGCGCCGCGGCGGAGTGACCCGCGCGCCTGACGAAGCAAGCTCAGGGCTCTGCCCTGAAACCCGCCAGGGGGCTTTGCCCCCTGGACCCCCAGCAAAGGCAGGGCCTTTGCAATCCGTCCGTTGGGTGGT
>JBEKNT010000574.1:0-3565 GCA_049522565.1 Acetobacteraceae bacterium | reverse complement strand
GCCGCATCTGGACGCGACGCTCGCCATTGTGCGCGAGATCGCCCGCGCCGACGGGCTGCATTTCCGCCTCGGCGTGCTGCGCGCCGACCTGCCGCGGCCGATGCTGGCGCAGGCGGTGCGCGACGGCCGGGTCCGCGGCATCGACGACATGCCGGCGCTGACCGAGGAGGAGGTGACCGAGGCGACGCAGATCGTCGGCCAGATGGGCATGGGGCCGTTCCGCCGCGCGCTGGCCGAGGACGTGGACGTCATCATCGCCGGCCGTGCCTGCGACACCGCGATCTTCGCCGCGCTGCCCACCATGCTGGGTTTTCCCCCCGGCCTCGCCGTGCACATGGCGAAGATCATCGAGTGCGCCTCGCTGTGCTGCGTGCCGGGCGGACGGGATGCGATCCTCGCGGAACTGGACGACGACGGTTTCGTGCTGGAGAGCATGAACCCGCAGCGACGCGCGACGCCGACCTCGGTCGCGGCGCACAGCCTGTACGAACAGGCGGATCCGTTCACGGTGTACGAACCGGAGGGCAAGCTGGATCTCGCCGCCGCGCAGTACGTTGCGGTGGACGAGCGCCGCACGCGTGTCACCGGCGCCCGATGGGAGGCGTCCACCGATCCCTGCGTGAAAATCGAAGGCGCCCGCAAGATCGGCGAGCGCGCGGTGCTGCTGGCCGGCGCCGCCGATCCGCGCTTCATCGCGCAGCATCGGGAAATCCTGGCGGCGGTGGCGGACGTGGTGCGCGACCTGGTCTGCGAAGACACGCCGCAGGACTACACGTTGCGGTTCCGTGTCTATGGCGTGGACGGTGTGCGCATGGCGGCGCCGGAACACGAACCGCCGCCCGGCGAGGTGTTCGTCATGGGCGAGTGCATCGCGCCGACCGCCGAACGCGCATCCGAAGTAGTGCGCACCTGCAAACAATACCTGCTGCACCACGGCTATCCCGGCCGGCTGTCCACCGCCGGCAACCTCGCCTTCCCGTTCACCCCGCCGGAGGTTTCGCTAGGTCCCGCCTATCGATTCAATGTCTACCACCTGTTGTACACGGCGGACCCGGACGCGCTGTTTCCGCTGGAGGTCGAGACTCTGTAGGGCGCAATGCGGTGCGCCGTCCCGGGCTGCCGCGCCCCGCGCTGGACAACCCGCCGCATTCGGCCTTGAATCACCGTGCGATCCCCATACGGCGCAGAAAGGCCGGTCGTGCCATGCAAAACGACGAGTCCAAAACCAACCGGCCCGGCGCACGCTCATCGCAGCGGGACGACCGGCAAGCCAGCCGTGCACCGCGTGGCGAGGGCCGCGAGGGCTATGTCAAGACCACGCGCGGTGTCCGCATCTCCGTGCGCTCGTTCTATCTCGACGACCAGTCGCATCCGGACGACAATCATTTCGTCTGGGCCTATCGCGTGAAGGTCGAGAACAACGGACGCGAGACCGTGCAGTTGCTGCGGCGCACCTGGCAGATTACCGATGCGCGCGGCCGCACCCAGCACGTGCACGGCATCGGCGTGGTGGGCGAACAGCCGGTGCTCGAACCCGGGGAGAGCTTCGAATACACCTCCGGCACGCCGCTCGACACGCCGTCCGGCTTCATGGTCGGCGCCTATCACATGGTGGTTTCGTCGTCGGGGGAGAACTTCGACGTCCCCATCCCGGCGTTCAGCCTGGACAGCCCGCACCAGAACGGTAGGGTCCATTAGGCCAGGGTTGCGGCACGGGGTTGCGAGGCCCCGACGACGCGCCATATCCAGCCGGCGGCTCCCACCCGTGTCGCCAACCCACCCACCGGGCTTCGACCGGTGGACCAACCTGTCACCGGACTTGACCGGTGGCACAACAACCACCGGAGGAGCCAGGCGGTGAATATCGTCTCGCCGAAACCCAGCCGCACGACCGCGGAAACCGTCTCCGCCAAGGACCGCCCGACGCGCGAGGAAGCGGAAGCAGCCGTCCGCACCCTGCTGCGCTGGGCCGGCGACGATCCCACCCGCGAGGGATTGCTCGATACGCCAGACCGTGTCGTGCGTTCCTACGAGGAGTTCTTCGAGGGCTACGCCATCGACCCGGTGGCACTGCTGGAACGCACCTTCGAGGAAACCGACGGCTACGACGAGATCGTCCTGCTGCGCGACATCCGCCTGGAGAGCCATTGCGAGCACCACATGGTGCCGATCATCGGCCGCGCCCACGTCGCCTACCTGCCGCATCGCCGCGTCGTCGGCATCAGTAAGCTGGCGCGCGTGGTCGAGGCTTACGCGAAACGCTTCCAGATCCAGGAGAAACTGACCGCGCAGATCGCCAACACGATCCTCGAAGTACTGCAACCGCGCGGCGTCGCGGTGGTAATCGAGGCGGCGCACCAGTGCATGACCACACGCGGCGTGCACAAGCCGGGGGTGACCATGGTCACCAGCCGCATGCTCGGCGCGTTCCGCGACGACGCGTCAACGCGGCGGGAACTGCTGGCGATGATCGGCAATCGGGGGACGGCGATCCTGGGGGATTGAGGACATCCCGCGCGTCGCGCCGATCGGAAGACAGCGGTGCAGCCGCTCGCAATGACGGGATTCACCTGCCTGCAATGACGGGCATCACGACTCTTGCAATGACGGGCGTGAAGACTTTTGCGATGACATGCTCCCCGGCGCCCGAGTGCGTACGTCGATCCCCCGATCGGTCAGTGTGACATGATCGACGTAGCGCTTCGCTCCGCACAGAAGGACGTTGCAACCGGATGAACGGCAGCCTGTTCACGGAGGATGTGAAACTCGCGCCTTACTGGTGGGACCATGTGCCGCGCCCGGCGCTGCCGGATGTCGCACCACCGCCCAAGGCGGACGTGGTCGTCATCGGCTCGGGCTATACGGGGCTGTGTGCCGCACTACAGACCGCGCGGGGTGGGCGCGACACCGTGGTGCTCGACGCGGAAGCTGCCGGCTGGGGTTGCAGCACGCGCAACGGCGGGCAGATCTCGACCAGTGTCAAGCCGGGCTACGATGCGCTGACACGACGCTTCGGCGCCGATCGCGCGTTCCGCATCATCAAGGAGGGGCACAACTCCCTCGCCTGGGCGGCCTCCTTCGTGGCGGAGGAAGGCATCGACTGCGACTTCCGGATCGCCGGGCGCTTTCACGCCGCCCACAACGCGGCCCGCTACGAGGCGCTGGCACGCCAGATCGCGACGCAGCCCAAGGGGCTGGAGTTCGAGGCGCACATGGTGCCGCGCGCAGAGCAACGCAGCGAGCTCGGTAGCGATGCCTATTTCGGCGGCGCGCTGTTCGAGCGTCATGCCTCGGTCGATCCCGGCCGCTTCCATCAGGGCATGCTGGACCGTGCACGAGCGGCCGGCGCGACGGTGATTCCGCATTGTGCGGCGACCGCGATCCACCGTGACGGCAACCACTTCCGCGTGGACTGCGCCGGCGGCAGCATCGCGGCCCGCAACGTGGTCGTGGCCACCAACGGCTATACTGGCACGGTGACGCCCTGGCTGCGCCGGCGCGTCATCCCGATCGGCAGCTACATCATCGCGACCGAGCCGATCCCCCGTGACACGATGGCCCGGCT
>JBEKNT010000573.1:0-3565 GCA_049522565.1 Acetobacteraceae bacterium | reverse complement strand
CGTAGAGCCTTGTGTCCTCCGCGGTGATCGAGGCCAGGTACTCCTTGTCGGCGCTCGGCAGGTCATCGTAGCCGATATAGCGCTTCGACAGGTTGGACCTCGTCTGGCTGTCGATGTCCCAGGTCTCGCGACACCACTGGTCCAGGTGGGTCGTGTCCGTCAGTTCCACGCCGTAGCACACGATCCGGTCGATCGCGGCGTCGGCGGTGCGGCCGCCCCCCAGGAAGCGGCAGGCGACATCGGGCGGCACGACGCCCTCGCGCCGCAGAATCCTCCCGGCGAGTTCGACCGCTCCCGCTTGGCTGATCGCATCGACGGTTGGAACTTCGAAAAGCTGCCGCCAGCCGAGCGTGTCCGGCTTCGGCTGCGGCTCCTGCACGAAGATGCGGGTCAGGATGTAGTTGATCTGCGAGATGGTGGCGGCGATCGGGTCGCGCAGCACGGCAAACAGCCGGTCCTCGTAGCGGATCGCTCGCCAGATGCGATAACGCTCCAGCGAGTTGTGGCCGCAGACGAGCAAACGGTCCGACCTGGCCAGGCCGGTCACGGCGTCCCTGATGGCGCGGCATATCTCATCCTCCGTGCCCCAGCCCGGCTCCAGCATGTGGCTGTTCAGATAGGGGTAGCGGGCCATCAGCCTGGCAGACAGCTCCGAGCCGGCTGTCTTCGGGATATGGATGAACAACAGCCGCTGCTTTTCCGGGAACGCATCGAGGAAGCGGGCGATCAGGTTGGTGCGGAACTCTTTGCTGCGAAAGCCTCCGGCATAGCGATCGAGGGGGGCGAAGGCGGCCCCCGGAATGGCGTATTCCCGCCTTTCCGGCGCCCGGCCGTGCAGGGCGAACCAGATCTGCCGCGGCTCCATCCCGGAGATGTCCAGGTTGCGCAGCATGCCGGCGAGACCTGCCTCGGAGGTATAGGACGCAAACAGGTCGAAAAATTCTCGCGAGTTCCGGGGTGCCGGGGTGGGCATCGATTGGCTCCTGATCCCGTGCAGCATGGCGGCTGACCGATCGGATCCGCAAGCGACGGCGAGGCCGCTAAAAAGCCACGGTGTGCCTGCCCAGGTTTCTGTCGACCCGCCGTTGCCGGACGGGTTCCCCTGCTCTGGCAAACCGGCCGCCCGGTCCGCGTCCGGCCGCGGGCGAAACACGGCTGAAACACCGCCGGCTCCCGCCGAAACCGGCGCAGCGGAGGCGCCCGGGCTTAGCCGCGCGACATTGTGCTGCATGGGATGGCGGGATCGCGCCGCGAGGGGTGCCCTGCCTCGCCCGCGCGCACGATTCGGGGCGGGCGGACCCGTCCCGCGACACACGGCATACCCAACGTGGGCTTGCGGTTGAAATGCAGGCTTGGGCTTGACTTAGGGCCTCGGATCAGTCCGCCGGCACTGCGGCCCCTGGATCGAGCTGCCACATCCATCCGTGCGGCGCTACGGGGCAAGCGGCGCCCTGAAAGGTGGGCACGCGGACCGTGGTGGCGGTTCCTTCCGGATCGAGCAGCACGTACATCCCAGTGACCGGGGCCTGTTCGCCCGGCCGGTGCGCCGTCCGTTCACTCACGTCTCTTCCCCTCAGAATATTGTCAATTTTTTGTAAACTAGCAACAAATACGGACGGGTTCCATTGCAGCACCCACAGGTCTGTGATGCTGTACACGCAATGCTTGCTGGCGGAAGCGGTCTGCATGGCCGGCCTTTGCGGCCGAAAAACCTCCATGCTCCTTGCGCGGGCGCCGCATCGGTGGCGACGGCGTCGCCTACGGTTTGGCCAACCACATGGCTGGCGCCGCGCTTGGCCGTGCCATTGGAGAGCCGAGTCGAGCCAGCCACGGTTGCAATGATTGCATGCGCAGCCCTGCTTTCGCGCAGGGCTGGCGCGGCAGATGGGCGCCCGGACCAGGCGTATCCGATGCGCAGCCGAGTTCAAAGAATTTGGATAATGACAAACAGGCTCAAAACAATCCACGCGATGAAGGCTCCAAGCAACAGGCCATTTTGGAGACGTTCGGCTATTCGGCCGGGTTCCTTCTCTGCTTCATGTACGGCGGCGGCCATTTCCCCCTCCACTGCGAGCGTATCTCCCACATCCCGTAACTGGTCGGGCATTCTGGACTGAAGAGTACGGGAACCTACTTATCGGTTCGGGTAACGGCAGTCATTGATTTGGCTCAAAGGGTCAATGAACGTGCCACAGGTCGCCTGGCTTCTTGCTGATCGCCGGACCATCGCAACGATTGTCCTCGAGGTCGGGACCGGCTCGGCCTCCGTCTCACCCCAGGGCCCTGACGGTTGCCTCTCCACCGGCTTGGCCGTGGGGGGCGAAGGTGCCGCGTGCCGACCCGGTCGCCCGCATACTCGGCGCTCTCACGCCATCGCCCTCTCTCGCAATGCGGGAGAGGCTGACGCAACCGCTACAGCAGCACCAGGTCGTCGCGGTGCACAATCTCGTCGCGGCCGCGCCAGCCGAGGATCGCCTCGATCTCGTCGGAGCGGTGGCCGATGATGCGCTGGGCGTCGGCGCTGGCATAGGCGGACAGGCCGCGCGCCAGGGCGGCGCCGTCCGGGCCGGCGATCACCACCGGGTCGCCGCGCTGGAAGTTGCCGTCCGCTGCCCGCACGCCTGCCGGTAGTAGCGATCGCCCCGCCTTCAGCGCGCGTGCGGCGCCGGCATCCACCGTCAGCGTGCCGAGCGGCGCCAGCGCCCCGGCGATCCAGCTTTTGCGCGCCGAGCGGCCCTCCGGCGCGGGCAGGAACCAGGTGCAGCGCGCGCCCTGGGCGAGCGCGGTCAGCGGGCGCTCGGTGTAGCCGCGGGCGATCGCCATGGCGCAGCCGGCCTGGGTGGCAATGCGCGCCGCCACCAGCTTGGTGCGCATGCCACCCGACGAGTAGCCGGGCGGCGGCTCGCCGCCCATCGCCTCGATCTCCGGGGTGATCGCTGCCACCACCGGAATATGCTCTGCCGCCGCCGGGTCGCGGCGCGGATCGGCCGTGTAAAGCCCGTCGATATCCGACAGCAGCACGAGCACGTCGGCCTGCATCATCTCGGCCACGCGGGCGGCCAGGCGGTCGTTGTCGCCGAAGCGGATCTCGGTGGTAGCGACGGTGTCGTTCTCGTTGATCACCGGGATGCAGCCGAGTTGCAGCAGGGTGTTCAGCGTGGCGCGCGCGTTGAGGTAGCGGCGGCGGTCCTCGGTGTCGTCCAGCGTCAGCAGGAGTTGCGCGGCCGTCAGGCCTTGGGCGGACAGCGCCTCGCTCCAGGCCTGGGCGAGGCGGATCTGCCCCACCGCGGCGGCCGCCTGCTTTTCTTCCAGGCGCAGGCGCTTCTGGGTCAGGCGGAGCGCCCGCCGGGCAAGCGCGATGGCGCCGGAGGACACCACGATCACCTCCGCGCCGCGCCGGCGGAGGGCGGCGATGTCGGTGGCGATGCCGGCGAGCCAGGCGGTGCGCGGTGCGGCGTCGTCCTGGTCCACCACCAGGGCGCTGCCGATCTTCACCACCAGCCGGTGCGCGGCGGCGAGCGAGGGGGGCATGGGCGGGGGGAAGGGAAGTGCAGGAGGAGAAAGG
>JBEKNT010000572.1:0-4262 GCA_049522565.1 Acetobacteraceae bacterium | reverse complement strand
GCGGTGGTGCCCGGCTTCTGCACCGGCCCGTTCTGGAACGAGTTGTTCGACAGCATCCGCTTGCATGGCGGCAGCGTCGCCACTCTGATGCAGGAGAAGGCGCGCCGGCAGCAGGCGTTCTGTCGGGAGCAGGACGGGAAGCCGGGGAGCAACTGGGACTGGCTGGAGATGGGACGGGAGGCGCTCCGCGGCGTGCTGGGGTTCTTCATCGGCGAGGCGGCGGACGCTGCATTCGATCCGGTTTCGCAACCATACGGGCCGGCCGCGGCGGTGGCCACCGGGCCGCCCTGAACCCAGCGCACACATCGCGGCAAAGCTCACGCACGGGACCGGATCATGGCCGGCCCCGCCGTTCCGATTCGGGCTTACGCACGCATACGGGGGCACCAGGCGGCGCCTGTGCCGGCACGGAATTCAATAAAGATTCTAACACGGAGGAACGGAGGACCACGGAGGACCACGGAGAGCGCGTGGCTCCCGATCAGCCGACGGAGGTACTGGCTCTCCGTGGTCCTCCGTGGTCCTCCGTGTTAAAAGCTTCCTTTGTTGCCCGCGTGCAAGACATTGCCAGGTTCCCACCGGCTGCCGATCCAGCGCACATTCAAATTTCTACTCTCCCCATGCGCTACGCCTGCTTCAACTCGATCAGGCTGCGGCGGATTTTTCTGCCGCGCTCGACCATGACCTCGATATAGGGGCGCACCGCGCGCGACATCGCCGGCGCGTCCTCCATGAAACGCGCCAGCATCTCCAGCCGCGCCAGAAACCAGCCGACGGCACCTTTCCGCTTGACCGAAAGGGTGAGAGGTCGATGCACCAATTCGCACTGGCTCCGACCTCCGCGGGTCGGTGCTCGCCGCGGTCGGCAAGAGCCCATTCACCAGAACGCCCCGCCGTGGCAGTGCGTCCGCGGCGACCGGCTTACTCACGGCTGGCATCGCGCAGCCGCAAAACCGCATGCACCTGTACGAGCGTGCCCACAAGGCGTCCGCGGGGCGGTTACCCGATACCAGCCGGCACGGCGCGCCGCCGGCGCCGTCCAATGCCTGCGCCCGGCCGATTCTCACGCCATCGGTCACCCTCTTTCCCGGCATGAAACGAGACGCCACCGGCCGCGCGCCTGCACCCATTGGCTCTCACGCCACGCGTCATCGTCTTGCCTGCCACGCAACGAGACGCTCATGAGACTCGGCGGCCCGGCCCCGCTTTCTCTCACGCCACACGTCACCGTCTCTGCTGTCAGGAAACGAGACGCCGGTGAGACGCGCCCCACACCGCAGCACGCGGCAGCACGCCCGATGGCCGCACCCGCGCCAACCGATCGCCCCGCCGCCGATTTGCCTGACATGGAACCTTCTGGCATACCGCCGCGCCACTCCCACCCCTCCCCAATTCGCGGAGCCTCTCCCCCGGCGTGGCCCGGATGGTTCCAACAAGGAAGAGTCTAGATGCAACTGGCCCAGATCCTGATCATCGTCTGCGGTTTGCTGGCGCTGGTCTACGGCCTGATCACCGCCCGCAAGGTCCTCGCCGCCAGCGCCGGCACGGCCCGCATGCAGGAGATCTCCGCCGCCGTGCAGGAAGGCGCCCGCGCCTACCTGAACCGCCAATACACCACCATCGCCATGGTCGGCGTGGTGGTCCTCATCCTGCTCGGCATCTTTCTCGGCATTCACGTCGCCATCGGCTTCCTGATCGGCGCGGTGCTGTCCGGCGCCGCCGGCTATGTCGGCATGAACGTCTCGGTGCGCGCCAACGTGCGCACCGCGGAGGCAGCCAAGAGCGGCCTCGCCGCCGGCCTCGCCATCGCCTTCGAATCCGGCGCGATCACCGGCATGCTGGTGGTGGGCCTCGGGTTGCTCGGCCTCGCGGGGTATTACTTTTTCCTGCGCGGCAGCTACGGACCCGGCATCACCGACGACCAGTTGCGCCTGGTGCTGGAGGCGATGGTCGCGCTGGGCTTCGGCGGCTCGCTGATCTCCATCTTCGCCCGGCTCGGCGGCGGCATCTTCACCAAGGGTGCCGACGTGGGCGCCGACCTGGTGGGCAAGGTCGAGGCCGGCATCCCCGAGGACGACCCCCGCAACCCCGCCGTGATCGCCGACAACGTGGGCGACAACGTGGGCGACTGCGCCGGCATGGCGGCCGACCTGTTCGAGACCTACGTGGTGACCATCGTCGCCACCATGCTGCTGGCGGCGATCGAGTTCACCGGCGCGGTGCGCGACGAACTGCTGCTGCTGCCGCTGGGCATCGGCGCGATCTGCATCCTCACCTCGATCGTCGGCACCTATTTCGTGAAACTCGGCCCCGACAACGGCATCATGAAAGCGCTGTATCGCGGGCTGCTGGTGACCGGCGGGCTGTCGGTGGTGGGCGTCGCCATCGTCATCGGCTGGTTCGTCGGCTTCGGCACACCGCTGCCGATGAGCAGTGGCGGGTCGGTGACCGGGCTGGAGCTGTTCATCTGCGCGCTGGTCGGGCTGGCGGTGACCGGCGCTATCGTCTGGATCACCGAATACTACACCGCGACGGAGTTCCGCCCGGTGCGCTCGATCGCGCAGGCCTCGACCACCGGCCACGGCACCAACGTCATCCAGGGCCTGGCCATCTCGATGGAGGCGACCGCGCTGCCGGCGGTGGTCATCTGCATCGGCATCATCGTCGCGTCGATGATTGCCGGGCTGTTCGGCATCGCGGTGGCCGTCACCACCATGCTGTCGCTGGCCGGCATGATCGTGGCGCTGGACGCCTATGGCCCGGTGACCGACAACGCCGGCGGCATTGCCGAGATGGCCGACCTGCCGCCCGACGTGCGCAAGACCACGGACGCGCTGGACGCGGTGGGCAACACCACCAAGGCGGTGACCAAGGGCTACGCGATCGGCTCGGCGGGCCTGGCGTCGCTGGTGCTGTTCGCCGCCTATACGCAGGACCTGACGCACTACTTCCCGACGCTGCACGTCGATTTCGCGTTGCAGAATCCGTTCGTGGTGGTCGGGCTGATCATCGGCGGCCTGCTGCCGTATCTGTTCGGCTCCATGGGCATGACCGCGGTGGGTCGCGCCGCGGGCTCGGTGGTGGTGGAGGTGCGGCGGCAGTTCCGCGAGATCCCCGGCATCATGGAAGGCACCGCCAAGCCGGAATACGGCCGCGCGGTGGACATGCTGACCAAGGCGGCGATCAAGGAAATGCTGATCCCGTCGCTGTTACCGGTGTGCGCGCCGATCGTGCTGTGGGTGGTGATCGACATCATCGCAGGGCGGGCGGCGGCGTTCGCCTCGCTGGGGGCGATGCTGCTGGGCACCATCGTCACCGGGCTGTTCGTGGCGATTTCGATGACCTCGGGCGGCGGCGCCTGGGACAATGCGAAGAAGTACATCGAGGAGGGCAACCACGGCGGCAAGGGCTCCGACGCGCACAAGGCGGCGGTGACCGGCGACACGGTGGGCGATCCATACAAGGACACCGCCGGGCCGGCGGTGAACCCGATGATCAAGATCACCAACATCGTGGCGCTGCTGCTGCTGGCGATCCTGGCGGGCTGGCTGCACTAGGCAGCGGTCGGCGATCGGTCGCGGGCAGGCTTGGTCCGGGGAGGCAGTGTCTTCCCGGTCCGCCTGCGCCGTCATTGCGAGATCGTATCTATTCGGCAATCCTCCCCCCGCCTGACGAGCGGCGCCGGCTCGCCAGGCGGGGGATTGCCACGTCGCTACGACACCGCAATGACGACGCTATCGCACCCGCCGCAGCAGCAGCCGGACCGCGCCGGGATTGGCGGCGTGCGGGTGGGCGGCCGCCAGCACCAGCGGGCGGATGTCGGGCCGGTTCAGCCATAGCGGCAGCTCGCGGCGCAACACGCCGGTCTCGTCACCGCTGCCCCGCCCGGTGATCACCTCGACACAGCGCAGCCGGTCGGCATGCGCGGTGCGCAGGAACGCCACCAGCGCGTGGTAGGCCCGTTGGGCGGTGAGACCGTGCAGATCCAACTTGCGCTCGGGCGAGAACTTGCCGCTGCGGAGGCGCTGCCAGGAGGCGCCGTCCACGCCGCCCGGCGCATCGCCGACGGCCAGCGGCCGACGCACTGCCTGCGCTGCCGGCGACTGCCGCGGTGGCAGCCCGGGCCGCGGCGGCAGGACGGCGGCCGGCGCGGGTGCCTCCGGCTGCGCGACCTGTGCGAGTGGGGCCGCCGGTGCGGACTGGCGCGGCGGCGCTGACTGGTTCGGCGGGGCTAACTGGTTCGGCGGGGCGGGTGGGGTCGG
>JBEKNT010000571.1:0-3818 GCA_049522565.1 Acetobacteraceae bacterium | reverse complement strand
GAAGATCTCCTCCTGGAAGATGCGCATCTTGTTGTGGCCGACGAACACGGTCGGCCGCACGTAGTAGCCGCCCTCCAGTTCGCCGCCGAGATGCGCCCGTTCACCGCCGGTCGCGAGCCCAGCGCCCTCCTGCTTGCCGATATCGATATAGCCAAGGATCTTCTCGAGCTGTCCGCGCGACGCCTGTGCGCCCATCATGGTGGCGGGATCGAGCGGGTGGCCCATGCGAATCCGGGCGACCCGGGCGACCGCCTTTTCCATGAATTTTTCGAAGATCGATTCCTGCACCAGAGCGCGCGACGGGCAGGTGCAGACCTCGCCCTTGTTGAAGGCGAACAGCGCGAAGCCTTCCAGCGCCTTGTCGAGGAAGGCGTCGTCATCATCCATCACGTCGGCCATGAAGATGTTGGGCGACTTGCCGCCGAGCTCCATGGTGCTGGGGATGAGGTTCTCGGCCGCGTACTGCATGATCTGCCGGCCGGTGGTGGTCTCGCCGGTGAAGCTGACCTTGGCGATGCGCGGGCTGGAGGCGAGCGGCGCGCCGACCTCGGAGCCGTGGCCGTTGACCACGTTCAGCACGCCGGGCGGCAGGATGTCGCCGGCCAGATCCATCAGGATGGCAAGGCTCAGCGGCGTGTCGGAGGCGGGCTTGATCACCACGCAGTTGCCGGTGGCCAGCGCCGGCGCCAGCTTCCAGGCCGCCATCAGCAGGGGGAAATTCCACGGGATGATCTGCGCGACCACGCCCATCGGCTCCTTGAAGTGGTAGGCGACGGTGTCGTTGTCGAGCTCGGCCAGGGTGCCTTCCTCGGCGCGGATGCAGCCGGCGAAGTAGCGGAAATGGTCGGCCGCCAGCGGCACGTCGGCGGCGCGCGTCTCGCGGATCGGCTTGCCGTTGTCCATCGTCTCCGCATAGGCGAGGAGTTCGAGGTTCTCGTCGATGCGGTCGGCGATCTTGTTGAGCAAGCGGGCGCGCTCGGCGGGGGCGGTGCGGCCCCAGGCGTCGCGGGCGGCATGCGCGGCGTCCAGCGCCAGCTCGACGTCGGCGGCGTCGGAGCGTGCCACGTCGCACAGCTTGACACCGTCCACCGGGCTGGGGTCGACGAAATAGCGTCCCTTCACCGGGGCTTGCCATTGGCCGCCGATGAAATTGTCGTAACGCGCGCGCAGCCTGCTGCGCGGCGAGGCGATGAGCTGCGGCTGGTCGTTCATGCCGGAATCTCCTGGGTTACGTTGCGTCAAAGCAACGACACAGGGGTCGCAACTGGGCGATCCCGTGGCCGCACACTCCCGTACTTGGCGACAGGCGGCATTGACCTGGGTCAAAGCGCGGCACCTGGTAACGATCCGACCGCGGCAACGGGGCTGCTGCCCGGGCGACGCCCGGCAACCGACGAGTCGTCTCGGGGCGCGCGCGTCCGGCCTGACCATCAGGCCAGGCAACGCCCCGTCATCCAGGACTTCACTGCTTGTATCGGGGAAAGTCGCGGATGGCGGAGCGTCGCCGATAGGACGGGACGGTGGTCGTGCCCTGCGCAAACGCTTCGATTGTTCCGCGGCGGACCGTCAGTCGCGCCGCCGGCGCCGGCGTCAAGCGCGCCAGCTTGATGCGATCTAGCGCTGCCGCCAGGGCAGCGCGGCCGCCTTCCAGCCCGCCTTGACGCCGCGGTGGCCGTCGGCGTCCACCCCGCCCTCGAACCCGTCGGAGATGTTGTAGACATGCGGGAACCCGGCTTCCTGCGCCGCCTGTGCCGCCGCCAGGCTGCGCTGGCCGCTACGGCACAGGAAGTAGATGTGGTGCTCCGGCGTGAATCCGGCCTGCCGCAGGTGATCCACAAAGCCGTCGTTGCGCGCCATCGTCGGATAAACCTGCCACGCGATCAGCACCGCCTGCTTGCCCGCCGCGGCGAGGTCCGGCAGGCCGACGAAGGCCCATTCCGGCTCGGTGCGCACATCCACCAACTGCGCCTGCGGATCGGAGCGCAGGGCTTCCCATACCTTCCTGGGCGGCACATTCTCGACCATCTCGGACACTCCGGCTGCATGAGGACGCGATGACCCGTCTATATCACGGCTCCCGCTGGGAGGACGATCTGGCCGCGGCGATCGGCAACACCGCGCTGATCAAGCTGCGCCGCGCCTCGGAGGCGACCGGCTGCACCATCCTCGGCAAGGCCGAGTTTATGAGCCCCGGCGGCTCGGTGAAGGACCGTACCGGGCTGTTCATCATCGCCGACGCGGAGCAGCGCGGCACGCTGAAACCGGGCGGCACGATCGTCGAGGGCACCGCCGGCAACACCGGCATCGGCCTGACCCTGGTGGGCAACGCGCGCGGCTATCGCAGCGTCATCGTGATGCCGGAGACGCAGAGCAAGGAGAAGATCGACTTCCTGCGCATGATCGGCGCCGACCTGCGACTGGTGCCGGCCAAGCCGTATCGCGATCCCGGCAACTACGTGCACGCATCGCGCCGCATGGCGGAGGAGATGGGTGCGGTCTGGGCGAACCAGTTCGACAACCTGGCGAACCGCGAGGGCCATACGGCCACGACGGGGGTAGAAATCTGGGAGCAGACGGGGGGCAAGGTGGACGCGTTCACCTGCGCGTGCGGCACTGGCGGCACGCTGGCGGGCATCGCGTTCGCGTTGAAGGCGAAGAACCCCAACGTGCGCATCGTGCTGGCCGATCCGGAAGGCAGCGGCCTGTATGGCTGGGTGAAGAGCAACGACCTGACGATGACGGGCAGCTCGATCACCGAGGGTATCGGCAACTCGCGCGTCACCGCCAACCTGGAGGGCGCGCCGATCGACGACGCCGAACGCATTCCGGATGCCGAGGCGCTGGCCTGCATCTACGACGTGCTGATCCATGAGGGGCTGTCGGTGGGCACGTCGTCGGGCATCAACATCGCCGCGGCGATCCGGGTGGCGAAGGCGCTGGGGCCGGGCCACACGGTGGTGACGATCCTGGCCGACGGTGGCTCGCGCTATCAATCGAAGCTGTTCAACCTGGAGTTCCTGCGGTCGAAGAACCTGCCGGTGCCGGCGTGGATGGTCGGCTGAACAGCATCCAGGCTGCACCTTCGAGTCGATCGCTGGACCGGACGCGGCAATCGAACTGCCCAGCGTTGGCGTTACGGTCCCGCTGGCGGCGCTCTATGAGCGGGTTCCCCCGGACGCGGGGTGAAGCGCCGCTGTTGTCCTCTCTCGTGGCGACCAGGACGCCAGGTTCCCATTGGTTTTTACCCGTCCGGTGATCGTCGCCTGAGTTTCCTCGTCGGGGTCGCCCGGCGCACGGCGGCGACGCCCGCAACCTCGGTTCTCGCTATGCGACAAGTGTAAGGTGAGCGTTCGCTCTGGGCGGATGCCGGTCGGTCCGGCGCTGGAGAACTGATCCGAAAACCGGCCATTCGTCTGGTGGGTTGTGATGGCCGAACGGCCCCGTGCGTCACGGTTGCATGCTCCTCCGGTGCCGCCCTTCAGGGCGGGCCGGTGGCGCTGGCTGCGGCGGCTTGTGGCGCCGGTTGCGGCCACCATTTCGGCCATAGGCAGGCCGCGGGCGGGCGGCCGGGCGGGGAAGTGGCGGCGGGCGGGGGCGACCGAGACGGACCCGTGGTTCGTTGCGATGCTAACCCACAGGTCTCATGCCAGCCCGCGGTGGTGGGTCAGTTTGAACATGAACGTCCGCAAAGGGTGGAGGCTGTGTGAAAACGTCGGACCGTAACGATTCCGTGGAATAAATTGCTGCATTCGCCCAAGGGAACCACAAAAATGGAAAATCCCTTAGCGATAGAGGGCAACAACAGAAAAATGTACTGC
>JBEKNT010000570.1:0-3582 GCA_049522565.1 Acetobacteraceae bacterium | reverse complement strand
CCCCGGGCCGGCCTTGTGCCGGGCCGGGCCCCGGCCCCGGGGCAACTTCCCCCCGCCCCCGCGGGGGGGGGGGGTGGGGGGGTGGGGGGGGCCCCCCGGTACTCGGGGGGCGCCCCAACCCCTCCCCCCAACCCCCTCCCACAGGGGGAGGGGGAGAAAGTTCCGCCGTAGCGTGGACCGGGCCATCCTCTAGTCCTGCCGGTAGTTCGGCGCCTCGCGGGTGACCGACACGTCGTGCACGTGGCTCTCGCGCAGGCCGGCGTTGGTGACCCGGCGGAAGCGGGCGTTTTCCTGCAACGCGGCGATGTCGCGGCTGCCGGTGTAGCCCATGCCGGCGCGCACGCCGCCGACCAGTTGGTGCACCGCCTGCGCGACCGGGCCCTTGTACGGCACCATGCCCTCGATCCCCTCCGGCACCAGCTTGAGCTGGTCCTTGATGTCCTGCTGGAAGTAGCGGTCGGCCGAGCCGCGCGCCATGGCGCCGATGCTGCCCATGCCGCGATACGACTTGTACGAGCGGCCCTGGTAGAGGAACACTTCGCCGGGCGCTTCATCGGTGCCGGCGAACAGGCTGCCGATCATCACCGCCTCGGCCCCGGCGGCGAGCGCCTTCACGATGTCGCCCGAGTTGCGCATGCCGCCGTCGGCGATGGCGGGCACGCCGCGTTCCCGGCAGGCGGCGGCGCATTCCAACACCGCGGTGAACTGCGGCACGCCGACGCCGGCGACCACGCGGGTGGTGCAGATGCTGCCTGGGCCGATGCCGACCTTCACCGCGTCGGCCCCGGCCTCGATCAGCGCCAGCGCGCCCTCCGGCGTGGCGACGTTGCCGGCGATGACCTGCACGGCATTCGACTCCTTCTTGATCGCCTCCACCGCATCCAGCACCCCCCGCGAGTGGCCGTGCGCGGTGTCCACCACGATGATGTCCACCTCGGCGGCGATCAGGGCGAGGGCGCGGGCGCGGCCGTCCTCGCCCACGCCGGTGGCGGCGGCGACGCGCAGCCGGCCGAGTTCGTCCTTGTTCGCCAGGGGGTGGGTTTCCGCCTTGTCCATGTCCTTCACGGTGATCAGGCCGACGCAGCGATAGGCGTCGTCCACCACCAGCAGCTTCTCGATGCGGTGGCGGTGCAGCAGGTTGCGGGCTTGCTCCGGGGACACGTCCGCGGTGACCGTGACCAGGTTCTCCCGCGTCATCAGCTCGTAGACCTTGAGGTCCGGGTCGGTGGCGAAGCGTACGTCCCGGTGGGTGACGATGCCGACCAGGCGGCCGGTGCCGCGCTCCACCACCGGGATGCCGCTGATGCGGTGGGTGGCCATCAGCGCCTTGACGTCGGCCAGGGTCTGGTCGGGGTGGATGGTGAGCGGGTTCACCACCATGCCGGACTCGAACTTCTTCACCCGCCGCACGTGCCCGGCCTGCTGCTCCGGCGAGAGGTTCTTGTGGATGACGCCCATGCCGCCGTGCTGCGCCATGGCGATCGCCATGTCGCCCTCGGTCACCGTGTCCATGGCGGCGGAGATCAGCGGGATGTGCAGGCTGATGCCGCGGGTCAGGCGGGTGCGGGTGTCGGTGGCGGAGGGCAGCACCTGGGAGTAGCCGGGGACGAGCAATACGTCGTCGAAGGCAAAGGCCTCCTCGATGCGCGAGGCTGCGAGGAGACGGGCAGGCTCCCGTTGGGAGTCCGGCGCGTGGGCCTGGGTTGTGTCGAATGCCATGGGCGGGGGAGCCTTTCCGCGACCTTGGCGGCCCCACATAGGCCGGCGAGCGGGAGTCTGCAAGCGCGGTTATGTGACGGAGCAAGGCGCTGGCCGGCGCCTGGCTCCTGGCGGCTGGATGGGCCGCGGCGCGGGGGTGGAGAGGGCGTCGGTGCGTTGCGGAGCCGGCGGCGTCTCAGCGTCGTCTCGTTTGCTGATGAGTTCTTCGCCTCGCGCTGGCTGCGCCTCGCCTGCATGCGCAGCAAGGCGGCGTAGTAGCCGCGCGCCTCGCGCCCCACGCTGGCGGCCTGGGCACGGAGCTGCCCGGCCAGCCGCAGGCAGTCGTTGGCATGTTCAATGGCGGCGACGTGGCTGGCGGCGAGGCGGGCTTCCGCGGGGCTGGCCGGGACCAGGGGCGACCGCGGCGAGGGCAGTGCGCTCATGGCGAGCCCGGGCCTTGGGCGTGTCATCGAGTGGCGGCGGCAGCATGCCGCGCAGGGTTTCGAGGGCCTGGTAGTGAATGTCCCGCTGGAGTTCGTGGGTGGGGTCGGGTTGGTGCTGCCGCGGTGCGTCGTTCATGGTGTTAGTCTGGAGTTAGTATACGTTAGTTTCAAGGGGGTGGTGCCGGCTGGATGGCGGTATAGTGATTGTAAATCAGGCTAGTGGTGCGATCGAGTTGGCGCCGAGGGCCATAGCGGCCAAGCTCAGGGGCACAGCCGTTGTTAGGTTCGTGGCACTGCTTGCCGCTGTCCGGGCCCGGCTCAGGATTCGGTGGTGCGGGGCAGCAGGCATGCTGCATCCGTGGTGGCGACGGCTTCCGAGGCTGTCGCGCCCGGCGGGCGGTAGATCTCCAGCCGCACGCGGGTGACGCCATCTTGCCGCATATCCAAGGCCTTCGCGGCCGCTGCTGACAGGTCGATGATGCGGCCCCGGGCGTGCGGTCCCCGAACGTTGATCCGCACGACCACGGACCGGCCGGTCGTCAGGTTGGTGACGAGCACCTGAGTGCGGAACGGCAGCGAAGGATGGGCGGCTGTCAGACGTCAGCTCATCCGACCCATCACCGCCCGCTATATGCAGGCCAAAGAGGTGAAAGCCTATGAAGCGCAAGGTCCCGAGACTCAAGACTGACGCAGCGGCCGAGGCGTTCCTCGATCAGGACCTGTCGGACCTGGACTTTTCGCAGTTCCATCCCACCCGGTTCGAGTTCGAGAAGAAGACGGCGCAGCTCAACATGCGGCTGCCGGCGTCCCTGCTGGATGCGGTGAAGCGGCGCGCAACGGCGCGCGGCATTCCCTATACGCGCTTCATTCGTGAGGCCGTCGAACGCGCGCTGACAGAGCCGCCGAAGTCGCCGTGACGCGGGGTGACGGGGACAGGCCACGCCATAACGGTTGGCGTCGCCCCCCACCCGTGGCACCGTCGGCCCACCCGCCAGCCAACCCCATACCGGACCAGCAGTCCATGCCCTCGCTCCTCACCCCCACCCAACTCGCCGCGTTCCACACCGCCGGCTTCGTCATCGTCCGCGCCATGTTCGACCCCGACGAAACCGACCTCCTCCGCCGCGCCATGGAGCAGGACCCGGAGGTCTCCGGGCATATTCTCGATCGGCTGGATGCGGAGGGCGCCGCCACCCGCATCGCGCTATGGAACCGCGTCGGCGACAGCGTCTACGGCATGGCCGCGCGCTGCGCCCGCATGGTCGATACCATGGAGCAGATCCTCCAAGGCCCGGTCTACCACTTCCAGTCCAAGCTCACCGCGAAGGAGCCGTTCGTCGGCGGCGCCTGGGAATGGCACCAGGACTACGGCTACTGGTACCACAACGGCTGCCTGTTCCCGCACCTCGCCAGTTGCCAGATCGCGCTGGACCGTTCCACC
>JBEKNT010000569.1:0-3654 GCA_049522565.1 Acetobacteraceae bacterium | reverse complement strand
GTCCAACCTCTCCAAACGGATGGATTGCAAAGGCTCAGCCTTTGCTGGGGGGTCCAGGGGGGCAAAGCCCCCTTGGCGGGTTCCAGGGCAGAGCCCTGCCCTTCCTTCGTCCCTCCGCCTGCCCCGGCTCACAGCCCGAACCGCAGCGTCAGCAGCGCCAGGCTGCGCGTGTAGTCCCCGGAGAGCGGCAGCGCGGCGATGCCCGACCCCTGCTGCCCGGTGAAATCGTAGGTAGCGGAAAGCTGCACCCGCCGGTTCACCAGCCAGGTGGCGCCCAAGCCGAACGTGGCACTGGTCTGTTGCGTGCCGCCTTGCAGGAAGTCGGCGCGTTGCAGCCCGGCATAGCCATGCAGCAGCAGATCGCGCCGCAGTTCGTGGTCCACCGTCAGCTTCGCGGTGGTTTCAGTGAAGCCGGCGACGCCCTCCTGTGCCGCATCCTCCATGCTGCGGGTGAAGGACGCGGTCACGGTCGTCAGGCCGCTCGGCATCCAGGCCACCTCGCCCTCGGCGATGGCGGCGGTGCGGGCCGGATACGCAGCGGCGGCAAACGCGCGATGCTCGGCGCCGAGCAACGCCCGATACCGCCACACCGCATCGTCGTCGTAGTCGAAGCCGCCCAGCGCCTGGTAGCCAGTGGAATTCAGCGTCGCCCCGCCCGGGGACGGGTGCGGATAGTCCTGCCCGATCGCCCGCGTCACGAACACCAGGCTGCGTTGCGGGGCCAGTTCGTAGCTGACGGTGGTACCCCCCAGCAGCACCGTCCGGTCGCGATAGGCCTGGCCGGCCGGCACGCCCAGGATGCTGGTGGCGTCGTAGTGCCAGGATGACGCCTCCAACGCCGGCGTCACCGTCCAACGGCCCGACAGCCAGGCGTAGGAGGTCCGCACATCCTGCACCTGAAAGGGCACTGGCCGGTCGGTCGGCAGCGCATCGAGCTCGGTGCGGTCCTCGTGGCTGTCGATATGGGCGACCGCCAGGGTCAGCCGGTCGCTTCCGATATCCAGGCTGCCGCCGAGCGAGGCCGTCCAGTCGGTGCGGCTTTGCCCCGGTGCGCCGAGATCGCGCCGGTCATCCGCCGCGACATAGGCCCCGAGCGCATCGCGCGGCCAGTCGCTGGAGACCAGCAGCGACGGCCGTGTGCCAACCACCCAGCTCCCCACAGGCGCCGGCCCGCCCAGCACGTTGCTGTCGTAGCCGATCGATTGCTCCCAGGCGGGGCGCAGCAGGAAGGCGCCGTCGCGCACGCCCTCGGGCTGGGTTTCGGGCCGCAGGCGCGAGGCCACGGTGACGCCCGGCTCGGCGCCGTAGCCGGGCACGCCCGGGGGGAACAGCGTGTCGAGCCAGTCGGCCGCGGCGCCGCCGCCAACGAAGCCGCAGCCGAGCGCCAGGGCAGCAACCTTCCAGCCGATCCGCATGGCGCCGGATCATGCGGGCGGTTACCTACGATCGTGTTAACGCGCTCGGACAGAAAACCTCTCCCGCTGCGCGGGGTTGAGCCGCGAAGCGGATCAACGCGAGGCGCGTAAGCGTCATGGGTGAGGGCGATCGGGTCGGCAGGCTGCATCGCTAAGCTGCGTGCCGACCCGATCGCCCTCATCCTCGACGCTTTGCGTCTCGCGTTGATCCGCTTCGCGGCTCAACCCCGCGCAGCGGGAGAGGTGAATTGTGCGTCCGCAGGCTGCCGACGATGCCCGCCGGGAAGAAATACACGATCAGCACGAACAGCATGCCGAGCCACAGCAGCCAGCGATCCGAGTGGAACAGCATCGGCAGCAGCGGCAGGCCGGCGCTGGCGTCGCTCAGCGCCTGCAAGCCCGGCTGAAGGTAATATTGCGCCAGCACAATCACCGCCGCGCCGAGCGCCGGGCCATACAGCGTGCCCATGCCTCCGATGACCACCATCAGCAGGATATCGACCATGATGGAGAACGACATCGTCGCTTCCGGTCCGTTATAGCGCAGCAGCAGCGCCATCAGCGCGCCGGCGATCGCCGCCATCGCCGCCGACAGGGCGCTCGCCAGGGTGCGATACACCACCGTGCGATAGCCCAGCGCCTCGGCACGGAACTCGTTCTCGCGGATCGCCTGGAGCACGCGGCCGAACGGCGCGTTGACGAACCGCAGCATCAGCAGAAACAGCGCCAGGGAGACGCCGAAGACCAGATAGTAGGTCAGCACGCGGCCATCGATCCGCACCCCCAGCACCGGCTCCCGCAGCAGCCGGAACGCGGGGCTCAGCGCCGCGGGCACGCTGAAGGTCAGGCCGTCCTCGCCGCCGGTGACATCGCGCAACTGCGTCGCCAGAAGCTGGGCGAAACTCGCCACCGCCAGGGTAATCATGGAAAAGAAGATCCGCCGCACCCGCAGCGACAGCAGCGCGATGACGGCGGCCAGCACCACCGACAGCGCGACGCCGGCGACGGTGCCCGCCAGCACGCCATCCCACCCCACCCAGCCGCGCGCCAGCGGAATCGCCACGCCATAGGCGCCGATGGCAAAGAACATGGTGTGGGCAAAGGAGACGATGCCGGTATAGCCCAACAGGATATCGTAGCTGGCGGCAAGCACGACGAAGATGCAGATGCGCCCCGCCGCAGCCATCGACCGCGTGCCGGGGAACAGGAACGGCGCCGCCGCCAGCGCGACCAGCAGCACGATCACGAGCAAACTGGCGATCGGATGGCCCGGCCGGTCACCGGAGATGATGCGCCGGCCGAATTCGCGCGGGCTCATGGCGGGCTGACCAGGCCCGGCGCCGGCCGACCCCGGCCCACGTCAGGCTGATCCCGGCTCATGGCAGGGCGATGCGGTGCTCGACCGGCACGCCGCGGCAGTCCATCTCGTAGTCCAGCCCGACCACCGGCGGGCGCGCGAAATGCCAGGTCAGCCCATGCTGCGCCGCCCCGCGCCGCACGATCTCGTCGCCGAGGAACGGATGCAGGTCATAGACGGTGTAGACCTGCACCGCCGTCGTATTCGCCCACGTGGCCCCCACCGCCGCCATGCGCTGCGCCATGCGGTTCAGCACGTACACGCCCTTCTCGCGCAGCCCGGCCGGGCTGGTGTCGCCGAAACGGACGGTGCGTTCGCGATAGGAGGCGTGGCCCTCCTCCGCCTCGCCGCTGCCGGCGATGACGAAGGAGCCGGAGGCGCCGGTCGCCGCGCGGGTGAAGCAGAACGCATGCAGGCTCGGCTCGGCCGGCTTATGCTGTTCGGGGCAGACATTGCTGCGCGCCACAGGGTTCTTGTCGTCACGCATGACGCCCCAGCGCTCCAGCGTGCCGACGTAGTGGCGGTTGAAGGCGATGAACCCCGCATCGGTGAACGGCGCCGGCGAGCGCAGCTCGCAAGCGCAGAACGCGGCGAGCGGTATCGCCTGGTCTTGCAGGTAGCGCTCGATGCAGGCGAAGCCGGCGGCCAGCGGCACGGGCCGCAGGAATTCCACCCGCTCGATGCGATAGCCGTCGAGCGCGCGCACGCCCGCCGAATATTGGAACACGCCCGGGATGTAGCAGTAGCCCCCCGCCGGAACGTCGATCGTTGCTGCCATGTTTGCCCCCTGTCATTGCGAGGTCCGCACCGGCGTCCTCCCCCTCCCCTTGAGGGAGGGGGGTGGGGGGAGGGGTGCGTGCGCCCGGAGTTAGGCAGTGCGTG
>JBEKNT010000568.1:0-3679 GCA_049522565.1 Acetobacteraceae bacterium | reverse complement strand
TGCGGGCGGGGCAGGGGGCAGCTCCGGGCCTGAGTGCCAGAACCGGCCGTGGCCGAGCAGGAGGTAGAGCCAGATCAGGCAGGCGAGGGCGGTGAGGAGGAGCATGTCAACCTTCCCCTCCCCCCAACCTTGGTCCGCTTCGCGGCCCAAGCCCACAAGGGGAGGGGGGGGACTCATGCCGCCACTCCCTCATCGCACCATCCCGTTGGCGCGGAACCAGGCGACCGCGTCTTCGACCGCTCGACGGGCGGGGCGGGGAGCGTAGCCCAGTTCGGCGATTGCCTTGGCCGAGGTGAAGAACATCTTCTTGCGTGCCATCTTGAGGTGGTCGCGGGTGACCAGCGGCGGAATGCCGGTGAGCCGCGCCAGGCTTTCCATGCCCCACGCCACCGGCCAGATCCACGCCTCGCGCAGCCGGACGGTCGGGGGGCGGCGGCCGGCGACCTGCGCCACCAGGGTCAGCAGGTCCTTCAGGTCGAGGTTCTCGCCGCCCAGGATGTAGCGCTCGCCGATCCGGCCGCGTTCCAGGGCCAGGGCGTGGCCCTCTGCCACGTCGTCCACGTGGACCACGTTGAGGCCGGTATCCAGGTAGGCCGGCATGCGGCCGTTCGCCGCATCCATGATCATCTTGCCCGTGGGCGTCGGCTTGATGTCGCGCGGGCCGACCGGCGCGGCCGGGTTGACCACCACCGCCGGCAGCTTTTCCGCGCGGACCAGTTCCAGCACCGCCTGCTCTGCCTGGTATTTCGAGCGCTTGTAGGTGCTGATCATGCCGGCCGGGTCCACCGGCGTGGCCTCGTCGGCCGGGCTGCCGTCGGCGGTGTGGCCGAGTGCCGCGACCGAGCTGCAATGCACGATGCGCTCGGCCCCGGCCTGCTGCGCCGCGCGCATCACGGCGACGGTGCCCTCCACGTTGGCGCGCAGCATCTCCGCGGGGTTCGGCACCCAGAAACGGTAGTCGGCGGCGACGTGCACCACGTAGCGGCAGCCGGCGGCGGCGCGGGCCAGCGAGGCGGGGTCGGTCAGGTCGCCGGTGACGATTTCGGCATCCAGCCCGGCCAGGTTGCGGCGGTCGCTGGTGGGCCGGGCGAGCAAGCGCAGGCTGTGGCCGCGCGCAGCCAGCACACGGGCGACGGCGGAGCCGACGAAGCCGGTCGCCCCGGTCAGCAGTGTGGTCATCGTGCGGTGCGGCGGATCATGGGCGGGAGGGGTTATACGGGGGGTTGGACGGGGTCAAATTCCGGCAGCCGGGTCCGAAGATGTGCGTCAGATACGTATCGTGCGCTGACAGCGGTCCGAAATCTTAAGATCGCGCCGGGCCGATTTCATCTTACGTCACCGCAATATTGACGCGAAACCCCTGCCTCCGCCCCACAATCCCTACAATCCCCCGGTCACGTCGATCGTCAATCCCGTAACGAAATCCGCGTCCGACGACGCCAGGAAGCAGATCACCTTGGCCTGGTCCGCCGCCTCCGCGACGCGTCGTAGCGGCGTGCGGGCGATCTCCGCTGCCTGGGCGTCCGGCGCGCGCTGGTTCCAATGCGGGCGGATGCGCTCGGTCAGCGTCAGGCTCGGCGCTATCGCGTTGACGTTGATGCCGAACGGTCCAAGCTCGAACGACAGCTTTCGCGTGAACGCGATGATGCCGCCTTTCGCTGCGCTGTACGCACTGGACGATGTCAGCGACAGCCCGCGGCCGGCGATCGAGGCCAGGTTGACGATCTTCCCGGATTTCTGCTGTTTCATCACCGGCACGACGGCATGGCAGAACAGGAACGTGCCTTGCAGATTAAAGGCGATGATCCGCTGCCAGTCGTCGAGCGACAGCTCGTCCACCGTCGCCGCCGGCTTCGCAATGATCGTGCTGCCGCCGACCGCATTGACCAATATGTCGATCCCGTAATTCTTCGCCGTCTCCTCGACAACGACCCCCACCTGCTGTTCGTTCAGCGCATCGATGCAATGGCCGACGGCGCGGCCGCCGGTCATGTTCAACGCCTCCACCGTCATGTCGAGCCGGCGCGGGTCGTTGTCCACCGCGACGATGAAGGCGCCTTCGTCGGCCATGATCCCGGCGGTGGCGCGGCCGATGCCGCTGCCGCAGGCGGTAATCAGCGCGACCTTGTCCTTGAACCGCATTGTTCCCTCCGTGTTCGATCAGCGATTGAGCCGCGCGGCCTCTGCCATGATGTCGATCGCCGCCGGATCGCGGGCGCGAACAGTCAGTCCCGTGGCGCCGGATGCTTCCCAGGCCCGATAACGCTGCTTGATGCGCGCCGGCGGGCCGACCAGCGATTTCAGGTCCACCCAGTCGTCCGGCACCGCCGCGGCGGCCTCCTTCTTGCGGCCGGCGAGATAGAGTTCCTGCACCCGGTCCGCCGCCTCGCCGAAGCCGCGCCGCGTCATCATGTCCTTATGAAAGTTCTTGTCGCGATGGCCCATGCCGCCGACATACAGCGCCACCTCCGGTTTCAGTGTGGCGAGCGCGGCCGACACGTCGTCGTTCACCCGTACATACACCGAGGTCTGGATGTCGAAGTCGCGCAGCGTCTTGCCGGTGCCGGCGCGGCGGAAGCCCTCCTCCAGCCACGGCAGATACTCCGGCAGCGAGCCCGGCACGAACCCGTTCGGCAACCAGCCATCGGCGATTTCCGCTGTCAGCTTGACGGTGCTTTCGTTGCCGGTCGCCAGGTAGATGGGAATGTTCGGGTTCATGTGCAGGATCGATTTCAACGGCTTGCCGACACCCAGCGCGCCCTCGCCGGTATAGGGCAGGCTGATCTCGCGGCCGTCATGCGTGACCGGTTGTTCGCGGCGGAAGATCTTGCGCATGATGGCGACGTAGTCGCGCAGCCGGTAATACGGCCGGCCCCAGGGCTCGCCGTACCAGCCCTCGACGATCTGCGGGCCGGAGACGCCGAGCCCGGCGATGAAGCGACCGCCGCCGGCCAGCGCATCCACCGTGCCGGCGCACATCGCCGCGTTGGCCGCGGAGCGTGCGGCCAGTTGCATGATGCCGGTGCCGAGCTTGATGCGTTTCGTCACCGCCGCCAGGTAGGCCAGCGGGGTCACCGCATCCGAGCCGTACGCCTCCGCGGTCCACACCGAATCGTAGCCGAGTTCTTCGGCGCGCTGCACCAACGCCACGGGGACGTTGAGCTGCGCGCCGGAGTAGCCGATCGAGATGCCGAGCTTCATGCTATTTCATCGGCGAGAACGCGGTGGGCAGCAGCAGCGTGGCGTGCATCTCCACGATCGAGCCCGATCCCTTGGCGACGAACGCCAGCCAGTCCGGATCCTTGAACACCGCTGCGCGGGTACTCATGCGCGTGTTCAAATCCGGATAGTTCCACATATGCACCACTTCGTTCGGCTGCGGCGCCTCGCCGGTCCAGATGCCGACATTCTGCGAGTATTTCTCGCGCACCGGCATGATGTCGCGGAACGACTGCGCCCAGCCGCCGGCGGTGCCGGGATGCATGCGATAGATGCGCAGTTCATAGACCCCGCCTGGCGTCTTCGGCGGCGTGATGTCCTTCACCGGATTGAGGAAGCGGATGTCCTGGCGCATCAGCAACGGCCGCACGTTCGGCACGTATTCCGTCGTCCAGCGCTTGTTCTGCGCCAGCGCGCCCCGCTGCTTGGCGCGATCGTCGAGACTGGCGTAGCTCCACAG
>JBEKNT010000567.1:0-3687 GCA_049522565.1 Acetobacteraceae bacterium | reverse complement strand
CCCCCTCCCGCAAGGGGAGGGGGAGGGACAGATCGTCGAACTCTGCGAACCTGCCCACGGCTTCGTCGCCGACCTCGCCGCCCGCTGCGTCGCCCACCCCGGCGCCGCCCTGTTCCTGGACTACGGCCCTGAGCACAGCACGCCGGGCGACTCGCTCCAGGCCATTGCCAACGGGCGTGCCGCCGACCCGCTCTCCCCGCCTGGCAGCGCCGACCTCACAGCCCATGTGGACTTCGCCGCCCTCGCCGCGACCGCCCGCGACGCCGGCGCCGCGGTGCACGGGCCGATACCGCAGGGCCCGTTCCTCGCCCGGCTCGGCCTGTTCCAGCGCACCGGCCGGCTGGCGCGCGGCCAGCCGGCACCGCGTGCCGCCGCCCTGGTCGAAGCGGCGCAACGCCTGGCCGAACCGAACCGCATGGGGCGCCTGTTCAAGGCACTGGCGCTCTGCCACCCTGGCTGTCCGGCTCCGCCCGGATTCGTCGCCTGAGCCCTGCCGATCCGATTCGCCGCCCGATCCCTCCCTGTCCGGAGTCGCCGCCTGGCCCCTATGCCCGACCCTCTCTGCTCCGCCGCGCTGTCCGCGCCGCACGGCTTCTTTACCCGGCGCGGCGGCGTCTCGGGCGGCCCGTATGCCAGCCTGAATTGCAGCCTGTCCGGCCAGGACTCGCGTGACGCCGTGCTGGAGAACCGCGCCCGCGCCGCCCGGGCGCTCGGCGCCGAACCCGACGCATTGCTCGGCCTGACCCAGGTGCACGGCACCGAGGTCGTGCATGCGACGACCGCCTGGGCCGCCGGCCAAGGTCCCCGTGCCGACGCGCTGGTGACCGACCGGCCCGGCCTTGCCCTGGGCGTCATCACCGCTGACTGCGCGCCGGTGTTGTTCTGCGATCCCCGCGCCGGGGTGGTGGGCGCCGCGCACGCCGGCTGGCGCGGCGCGGTGGCGGGCGTGCTGGAGGCGACGGTCGCCGCGATGCAGGCACTCGGCGCAAGACGGGTTTCGGCCGCCATCGGCCCCTGCATCCGGCAGGCATCGTACGAGGTCAGCGCCGACCTGCGCGACGCGGTGCTGGCGCGCGACCCGGCCGACGACCGCTTCTTCGCCCCCGGCCGGCGCGAGGCGCGCTGGCAGTTCGACCTGCCGGGCTATTGCGCCGCACGGCTGGCGGCCGCTGGCGTGGCGGTCATCGCCGCGGTGGCGGTCGACACGATGGAAGACGAGGCGCGCTTCTTCAGCCACCGGCGCCGGACGCTGGGCGGCGGTGGACCGATCGGCCACCAGATCTCGGCGATCCGGCTGGGGGATTGAAGGCCGGGGGGATTGGCGGCGTGGGGGCGCTTGCACCAGGACCGCACGCGCCCATGGTCCTGTCGCGGCACGGTTGGCGACTGGGCGGCGTCTCGCGATCGCCTCGTTTTTCTGTGTACGAGATTCGGCCCCATGGTATGGGACTCGGCGGTGGGAGGGCTGCGGCTGCGGATGACGACCGGCAGCCTCGCAGCGTTGTCTCGTGGCCGTCTCGCTTTGCTGCATGCGAGATTCCGTCCCATGGGACAGGACTCGGTGGTGACCGAGCCTCTGGCGCGGGCGATGGCCGGCAACATCGCAGTGTTGTCTCACGGCCGTCTCGCTTTGCTGCATGCGAGATTCGATCCCATGCAACAGGACTCAGGGGTGAGCAGACCTCCGGCGCGGGCGATGGTGGGCAGCGGCTCAGGGGCGTCTCGGAGTCGTCTTGTTTTGCTACATATGAGACTCGATCCACCGGAGCAGACAAGCAGAGAGTTTCTGGCGCGGGTGGTGGCCGGCTGTACCTGCGTGGCGTCTCGCCATCGTCTCGCTTGCTGCGTGCGGGACTAAATCGCACGGTACGGGACCCGGCAGCGACACAACCAGGGCAGGCCGGGGCAATCGCATGTGGCGCCGGACATGCGCAGGCGTGAACCATGCGGACGGCGAGAGATAAGGGGCCGCAACGGTGACGCAGGTGCCGCGGGCGGCTGGCAAATTTATCGCGGAGGCAGGGGAGACGCAGAGCGCGCAGCGCAGGTTGTATTGCACCATCGATGTTTGCCACGTTCACCTGAACCCGGGATTGTTGCGCTCGGCGGACTCTGCGTCTCATCTGCCTTTGCGATAAATTTGCCAGCCGCCTGCGGCACCTGCGTTGCGTAGTATGCCCGCATCCGTGGCGATCGCCCGCCACATGCGATTGCCCTGCCGGGCAGAGGGTCGGCGCCTCGCGGGCCGGGTTGCTGCGGTTGCGGTCGTGGTTCATCGCAAGAAGGTGGCGTTAGACCTCGCACTAACAAGAGGGCTTGCCAGCCTGATCAGCCGCCATGTTCGGCCGGAGTGAAAATACTCTGGTGGCAGGGCGCCACATGCTTGGCCTCAAGCCGGGCAATGCACTCGTGCAGTTCGCGGATGACTTCCTCGCCGGACACAATCTGCCCGGCGGCAAGCTCTGCCTCGCTCTCGGCAAGGGCCTCAAGCCAACTGGCGGGGGCCTCGGCGCGGTGTGGGATGTCGTCCATCGGGAGGGAACAGGCGGCCTTGCCCCGGCTTTCCAGCCAACCGCCGGAACGCGGCCGGAAAGCGCTTGAACGCTGCCGGCAATCTCCCTCTCTCTGCGTGAAGGTGTGGGGTCAGGCAGGGCGGACCCGAAACGTCCCAAGCAACTCGTCAGGTTGAAGCCGCGCAGCACACGGACGATCACGATCTCATTTGCCCGGGGCGGGTCGTCGATGGCGTAGGCACCGGGAAAGGTAACGCGCAGGCCCGGGGCAAACCGATCGCGCGCCGGGGCGGCGAGCGGGAAGTCGCGCACCGGATCGAAGGCAGCGTCGATTGCCCTGACGAACCGCGTCGCCACGTCCCCGGACGCTTCGGCCGCAAGCCAGGCCCAGATTTCGGCGAGGTCGGCCTCGGCCGTCTCGGTCAGGCGGAGGCGGAGCGGCCCGCTAACAGCTTTCTCCCCCGTTCGACGATGCGACCGGCGTCGAAGTTCTTCACCCGGCCTTCGGCCAGGTCGGCGAGGCCCTTGTCGATGTCGGCCTTCAGCGCGGCAAGTTCCTGCAATTGCAGCGCGCGCTTCAGCTTCCAGTCGCGCAACGCCTCACGCACCACCTCGCTGGTCGATGCGTAATCGCCGCCGGCGACCGCGCCCTTGACGACGGCGACCATGTCGGCCGGGAGAGTGATCGTCAGCCGCTCAATTTCGAGCCATGGTGTTCTCCTGGGCTGGGCGCATACTTTTTCATCCTTTTTTGATGCGTGCGCCAATGGTGTCATTTTCCAAAGCCGACTGCGGCGCCGTTGGCGGAAATCCGCCACACACCCTGCCACAGTCCTCTGCAATCCTGGTCAAAGTGGGCTGCAGAAACCTGCATTCCGTCAAAGTCGACTGCGGTGCGTCGTAGGCCGGAGGCACGAAGCGGCGGCAGCCGGCGAGGTTAAGCTCATGGGCGGCTCGCTGTAGTCCACTCTGACGCATCACTGCAGCCGACTTTGGAGGCTGGTGACGGCACATAGGTAGTACAACATAAAGGACGTTATGTAACCCTCTTCCTAGGCCCTGTGGACAAACCTCGCCCAGATGCGGATGCATCCGAGCAAGACGAATCCGATGAAGCTGGTGGCAAGCTTGTCATATCGGGTGGAGATGCGCCGCTGCTCCTTGAGATGCCCAA
>JBEKNT010000566.1:0-3695 GCA_049522565.1 Acetobacteraceae bacterium | reverse complement strand
CCGGCCACCCACGTCTTTGCTCGTTGCAAACAGCAAAGTCGTGGGTGGCCGGCCTTCGCCGGCCATGACACGGAGGTTGCGATCCGCCGGCAACTGACTCGGTTGTCCCCGGACGGTCCCTTAAATTAGCGCGCATGGGGCGAAGGCCCGCCATCCACGGCGTTTCCTTCGATGCACGAACCAAAGTCGTGGTTGGCCGGGCCGGAGCCTGCCACCGGGCGCTTGACCCGGGGGCCGGCCGTGACGAGGGGGCCTCGCCGCCAATGCGATCGCCTGGCGACAAACGACGCGGACCGGCGCAGTCCGACGGTCACTCCGAAGGCGTGGGACCGATGGCCAGCACCGAGCGGAGCAACGCCTCCAGCTCTTCCCGCCGGAATGGTTTGCGCAACACCGCAAGCTGCGCCGCACCGTGAAACGCCGCCACACCCTGCGCCAGCCGCAGATAGCTGTCCCCATAGCCGGACATGATGACGAACTTTGCCGGCAGGCCGGTGAGCAGCATCTCGTCCAGCACGTCGATGCCGTCCTTCTCCGGCATGATCATGTCGAGCAATACGACGTCCGGGGCGAAACTGATGAAGGCTTCGGTTGCCTTCGACGGTTCTCGGACCTGCATGGTCTCCAGCCCCATGCCGGTCGCGACACGCGCGACGACGGCGTTGATGCCGGCCTGATCGTCAATCACAAGCAGCTTTTGGGTCATTGCCGGCCTCTTGGCACTCAAGACTTCAGGGTGAGGCCACGCCAGGACGTCCCGCGCCGGGGTGTTCCCGGTGTGTGAGGATCCCAGCCGGCCACGAACGGGAATCGGGACGACGCGATTCTTCGCCTGCTGCCGCCCAGGGCGGCGCATCCGAGGAATCCGCTGATCAACAGGGCATCCTTAAAGTTGGGGCCGTTATGTTGACCGGTCGATGCAGGGTATTTATCGTCCGATAAACAGCTTGTCAAGCAGGCGTGATTGCCGATAGATACCGCACAGGAACGGCGAACCTCGCCCACCGCCGGCCGCGCCCTCGGCACCACATCGCCGGATGGGCGGGTTCGGCGTTGGGCGGGAGCATTCATCCGCCCCCGGCGAATGGGAAGGGAATTCAGGTGAAACGAGCCGGCGGAAGCGCGCATGGCGTTGGCGGACCGGGGCGGCCTCCGAACCAGCGCCGGAAGGCCAGCCAAGGGGAACGGGAGCAGACCGCCAGGCGGCGCATTTCGCCGGAAGAGCGAGAGCGGATGATCGTGCGGGGGGCGGTGCACTTCTTCGCAGAGCATGGCTTCGAAGGCCACACGCGTGAACTTGCCCGGCGCCTGGGGATCACCCAGCCATTGCTTTACCGTTACTTCCCGGACAAGGCCACACTGATCGACCGGGTCTACCGCGAGGTCTTCCTGGACCGCTGGAATCCGCAATGGCAGCGGTGGATCGCCGACCCTTCGTGCCCGCTCCCCGAGCGGCTCACGCGGTTCTACCAGGACTACGCGCGCGTGATCCTGAGCTACGAGTGGGTGCGGCTTTTGATGTTCTCCGGTCTGAAGGGCCTGGACCTCGCCAAACGCTACGCGGAAGTCGTCTTCGCACGGCTCTATCCGAGCGTGATCGGCGAGCTCCGTTTGGCGCAGGGCGGCCCCTCGTTGGCCGAATCGCCGATGACGGATGCCGAGTTAGAGCATCTCTGGGCGCTCCACGCGGCGATCCTTTACCTCGGCATCCGCCGCTGGATCTATCGGCTGCCGGTGCCGGCGGACCAGGACGCCGCGGTGGCGGCACGGGTGGCGGCGTTCCTCGACGGCGCACCGGGTGCGATGCGCGCCGTGGCCGGGTCGGACGAGGGACGGAGCCAGGTAGCCGAGGCGATGACGCCGTGGCTCGACCCGGGAACCGGATGGTCCGTGGTGAACCTGCTGTCGCGGTGCTGAGCGCGGGGTCAGGCAGTGGTGATGGCTTACGCGGCGGCAGCCGCGACCGCTGACGACGCAGCGGTGGCGCAGACCGCGCGGGCACCGGTGGCGGATTGCACCACGCCGCCGCGCACCGCGCCCGGCAGCGTGCTGCCCCAAAGGATTTCGTGCCCGGTGGGCAGCCGGCGCGAATTCGGCACCGCGAGCCACAGCCGCAACAGCAGCCGCTCCTGCTGCGTGTGGGCATCGTCTTCGTAGGCGGTGCGGCCGTGGAAGATGACATGGTTGTTCAGCAACTGGATGTCGCCGGGCTCGAAGGGGCAGTAGAGGCAGGTCTCCTCCGCCACCGCCGCCAGCAGATCCAGCGCCTCGTTCTGCGCCGCGGACAGCCGCGGCACTTCCGCGAACTCCTGCGCTTGCTCAACATAAGTGCGCGAATACTGGCAGGTGATCTTGCCATCGAGCACACTGAACACCGGCAATGCAAAGGCGCGATCGACGCCGGTGCCGTCTTCGTCCTTCGGCCGCGAGCGCCAATAGTCGCGCAAGAGCAATGCGAGGAGATCGGGACGGCGGCGCTGGATCTCGTGGTAGATCGTCACGATGCTGGCGAGCTTGCTGATGCCGCCGGATCGGGCATTGCGGGCGCACAGCAGGGCGATCACGTCGCAGCGGTCGGTATGCCAGCGCAGCGGGCCGGTGCCGCGGGTGCGCGAGCGTGACGACGCGACCTTGCCGGGTTCGACCGGTTCGTAGGTCTGCGTGGCGAGGCGGGATTCATCGCGCACCTCGCCGATGATCTCGCCATTGGCGTTCTGGTAGAGCGCGGTGCCGAGATGGCAGCCGATGCCCCAGAACACCTGGCGCAGTTCATCCTCGGTGAAGCGGGCGACGTCCAGGCCGCGCAGCCGTACGGCACCGCGGCCGTTCTCCAGTTCGTCGGCGATGCCGGCCAGCAGCGGCGCGGTGGCGGGCAGGGGGAAATCGTCACGCGTGAAGGGGAGGTTGCGGCCCCGGCGCTGCAGCCGGGCGAGCGCTTCGGCGATCTCCCGGCGCTGGGCGTCGTCCAGCACGCGGATCCAGTCACCGGAACGTTCCAGTTCTGCCCCGGTCCATGCGGCACGGCCTTCCAGCGTCTGCGGCATGTGCGGCCTCCATCCCGCGGCAAGGGTTGGGCAGCATGGCGCACCGTGTCAATCGGCCGGTGCGTGGTTGCAGGAACCCGGTGCTGGCGCGCCATGCCGTGACGATACGCTCCTGCAACATGGTGACCGGGCCGGTTGGGCCTGTATCGGGAATTCGCGACGCCGCTGCACCATCGTTCAGCGCGGATCCGGCAGGTTCCCCGGACAGGTGCTTTCGGTGGCGTAAAGCTTGGTGGGGCCTTGCCAAACCTCGATCCGACTGGATGCGAAGTGCGGATGATCGCGGCAGGCCTCGTAGGCGACCTGGATGGCCGCGCGGAGATCGACCGCAATGACGTCCGCGCCGAGGATGATACGGTCCTGGCCATTCAGGCAGTAATAGCGGAAATCTGGCACGCCTGGTTCCTTACGGTTCGCCGCTAGATTGCGAGTTCCCCACCGGCCAGCGGCCCACCCGCCCTGGATGAAACTGCGAAGGTCGCCGGAGATAAGGCGGCTCCCCCTCCCCTTGTGGGAGGGGGTTGGGGGGAGGGGTCTGTGCCGCACGGCCCCCACCCCCCAACCCCCTCCCACCAGGGGAGGGGGGGCCGCCAAATCTCCGGCGACCTTCGCAGTTTCAACCAGGGCGGGTGGGCCGCTGGCCGGGGGGGA
>JBEKNT010000565.1:0-3699 GCA_049522565.1 Acetobacteraceae bacterium | reverse complement strand
CGGCTGTACGCACCCCTCCCCCCAACCCCCTCCCTCAAGGGGAGGGGGAGAAACTTTGGCCAAAGCCAACAGAGTCCATCGCGCGGTGGCGCTGTTCCGGCATTGATCTGGGTCAATGCCTCCCCGCCATCCGCCCGGCAGGTTGCGCCGCATCGCATGCTGTACCCACCGGAGTCTTAGATGGACATCGAGGCGAGTGACCTCATCGTCGGCTTGTTGATGGCAGCCCTGGGCCTGGTCGGCCTGTTGCTGGCATCCGGTGCCCACGACAACGAAATGTACGTGTTCGGCCTCTCCATGGCGGCCTGGGCCGTGCTGTTCGTGTTCGGCCTGATGCGCCGGCATTTCGACCGGGCCGACGCCGCGCGCGTTGCGGTTCGTGCTGCCGGAGGCCGTCATGAGTGACACGATGGTCACCGCGCCGGCCGGCTTCGCGCCGGCAACCCGGCTGCCGGCGGTCGACTACAACGAGGCGGTGGTGAAGAAATTCGTCATCGCCGCGGTGTTCTGGGGCGTGGTGGCGTTCCTGGTCGGCGTCTATCTCGCCACCGAACTGGCCTGGCCGCAGTTCAACCTCGGCCTCGCGTTCACCAATTTCGGCCGGCTGCGCCCGGTGCATACCTCAGCGGGCATCTTCGCCTTCGGCGGCTCGGCGCTGTTCGGCACGTCGTTCTACGTGGTGCAGCGCACCTGCCGCGCCCGCCTGTTCGGCGGCGACGCCCTGGCGAATTTCGTATTCTGGGGCTACCAGTTCTTCATCGTCATGGCAGCGCTGTCCTATGTGATGGGCTTCAGCCAGGGCCAGGAATACGCCGAACCCGAGTGGCACCTCGACCTGCTGCTCACCGTCGTCTGGGTGGCCTACGCGGTGATCTTCATCGGCACCCTGATGAAGCGGCAGGAACCGCATATCTACGTCGCCAACTGGTTCTACCTGGCGTTCATCCTCACCGTGGCGGTGCTGCATATCGGCAACAACATCGCGCTGCCGGTGTCGGTGTTCAGCGCCAAGAGCTATCAGGCGGCGTCCGGCGTGCAGAACGCGATGATCCAGTGGTGGTATGGCCACAACGCGGTGGGCTTCTTCCTGACCGCGGGCTTCCTCGGGATGATGTACTATTTCATTCCGAAGGCGGCGAACCGGCCGGTGTACTCCTACCGGCTGTCCATCGTGCATTTCTGGTCGCTGATCTTCCTGTACATCTGGGCGGGTCCGCACCACCTGCACTGGACCGCGCTGCCGGACTGGACGCAGACGCTGGGCATGGCGTTCTCGGTCATGCTGTGGATGCCCTCGTGGGGCGGCATGATCAACGGCATGATGACGCTGTCGGGCGCCTGGGACAAACTGCGCACCGACCCGGGCCTGCGCTTCTCTGTCACCGCCGTCGGCTTCTACGGCATGGCGACGTTCGAGGGGCCGGTGATGTCGATCCGCGACGTCAACGCGTTGTCGCACTACACCGACTGGGGCATCGGCCACGTGCACTCCGGCGCGCTGGGCTGGGTCGCCTTCATCACCTTCGGCGCGCTGTACTACCTGGTGCCGGTGCTGTGGAAGCGAAGCGGCCTGTATTCCAACCGGCTGGCGTCGTGGCACTACTGGATCGCCACGCTTGGCATCGTGTTCTACATCAGCTCGATGTGGGTGGCGGGCATCATGCAGGGCCTGATGTGGCGCGCCTACGATGCCTTCGGCTTCCTGCAATACTCGTTCGCGGAATCCGTCGTCGCGGTGCATCCGTATTACGTGATCCGCATGATGGGTGGCGTGCTGTTCCTCAGCGGCGCGCTGATCATGGTCTACAACTTCATCCAGACGGTTCGCAGCCCGGATACCGCGCCACGTGCGGTGACGCCGCTGCCCGCCGGCCTCGCCGTGGCGGGAGAATAGGCACCATGTTCATCCGCCACGAAACCATCGAGAAGAACGCGTTCATCTTCCTGGTGCTGACGCTGATCACCGTTGCGATCGGCGGCCTGGTGGAGGTGGTGCCGCTGTTCACCATCGAGACCACGGTGGAGCATGTGCAGGGCGTGCGCCCGTACTCTCCGCTGGAACAGCGCGGTCGCGACATCTATGTGCGCGAGGGCTGCTATCTCTGCCACAGCCAGATGATCCGCGCGCTGCGTGACGAGGTGGAGCGCTACGGCCACTACTCGATCGCCGCCGAGAGCATGTACGACCATCCGTTCCAGTGGGGTTCGAAGCGCATCGGTCCCGACCTGGCGCGGGTCGGCGGCAAGTACTCCAGCGAATGGCACTACGCCCACCTGATCAACGCGCAGAGCGTGGTGCCGGAATCGCTGATGCCGCACTATGCGTTCCTGGCCGAGACGCCGCTGGATACCTCGGACCTCCAGGCGCGGTTGCGCACCTTGCGGGCGGTCGGCGTGCCCTACACCGACGACGACATCGCCAATGCGATGGCCGACCTCAACGCGCAGGCCAATCCCGACGCGGATTCGGCGGCGCTGCTGAAGCGCTACCCCAAGGCGGTGACCGTTCCCGGCAACGGCCGGGCGGTGACCGAGATGGACGCGCTGGTGGCCTATCTGCAAGTGCTCGGCACGATGGTCGATTTCGCCGATCCGGCCAACGAGCATCTCCAGCAATAGGGTGGCCGCCATGAGCATTCTCCACGCCCTGCTGTGGATCGAGCACTATTCGATCGTCGTGGTGTTCGTCGTGTTCACGCTGCTGCTGGCGACGACCTACTGGCCCGGCCGCAAGGCCACGCTGGAAAGCAAGGGCCGCCTCCTCCTCGACGACGACCGCTAGGGAGTTTCCTGTGCCGACCAAGATCGAAAAGGACAGCGTCACCGGTCACATGACGACCGGGCACGACTGGGACGGGTTGCAGGAGCTCAATCGGCCGCTGCCGAAATGGTGGCTCTATGTGCTCTGGGCGTGCGTGGCGTTTGCCGTGGTGTGGTGCGTGCTGTATCCGTCGGTGCCTGGCATCACCGGCTATTGGCACGGATTGCTCGGCTATTCGCAGCGCGCCAGCGTGGACCAGGCGGTGGCCGAGGTTGCCGCGCAGCGCGCCGGTGCGATGCAGCGCATCAAGGCGCTCTCGTTCGCGGACATCCGCAAGGATCCGCAGCTTCTCGCGGTGGCCGAGACCGCCGGCCGCATCACCTTCGCCAATAACTGCCAGCCGTGCCACGGCGCCGGCGGCGGCGGCAATCCGGGCTTCCCGGCGCTGGCTGCCGGCGATTGGATCTGGGGCGGTACGCTGGAGGCGATCCAACAGACGGTGACGCACGGCATCCGCAGTGCCGATCCCGACGCGCGACAGGACCAGATGCCGCGCTGGGGCGTGGACAACATGCTGAAGCCGGACGAGATCCAGCAGGTCGCGGATTACGTGATGACGCTGTTCGGCTCCCCGGTGAAGGGCGCGGACATAGCACCGGGCAGGAAGCTGTTCGTGGACAATTGTGCCGTTTGCCATGGCGACGCCGGGCAGGGCGACCGCGAGAAGGGCGCGCCGCGGCTGGCGTCGCGCATCCACCTGCACGGCGACGACCGCGCCGCGGTGGTGGCGCAGATCACCAATCCGAAGATGGGCGTGATGCCGAACTGGAATACCCGGCTCGACGAGGCAACGATCAAGAGCGTGGTGCTGTACGTGCATTCGCTGGGCGGCGGGGAGTGAATGCCGTGCGTCGAGTAGGTGAGTGCGTGAGAGGCTG
>JBEKNT010000564.1:0-3714 GCA_049522565.1 Acetobacteraceae bacterium | reverse complement strand
GTTCATCCGCCGGCCACGGATGTACGCACCCCTCCCCCCACCCCCCTCCCTCAAGGGGAGGGGGAGAATTCTGCCGCGCGGCATCATGCTTACGCTCATCGCCGCCCCAGCAAGCCCTGCGGCCGCAGATAGACCACCAGGACCAGTAGCAGCAGGACCGGCACGGTGCGAATGGATGGAGAGACGAGATAGGCGGTGACGGTCTCGAGGTAGCCGACGACATAGGCCGCGACGAGCGACCCGGTGACGCTGCCCAGCCCGCCGAGCACCACGATGGAGAAGGCGCTGGCGGTCAGTGTGCCGGCGTTGTCCGAACTGACGCCGAGGAACATGCCCAGCAGCACGCCGGCGATCCCGGCCAGCACGCCGTAGATCGCCCAAACCAGCAGATAGACGTTGGATAGTTCGAAGCCCAGCAGGGTGAGGCCGCGCGGGTTGATCGAGGCGGCAAGCAGGGATTTGCCGGCGCGGGTGCGGTGGACCAACTGCCAGAGCAGACCGATGGCGACCCAGGACAGGACGGCGGTCAGGATTTCGTTGCGCGGCGTGCGGACGCCGAGGATCTCGACCACGCCGGCGACCAGCGGCTGCACCGTCTTCGGGTTGTTGGTGAAGATCCAGGCCACCGCCACTTGCAGCATCAAGCCCCAGAGCAGGGTGCCGGTGAGGACGAAGATCTCCTTCTCTTCATGCGCGATGGTGCGGGAGGATTGGATCGGCCGCACCACCAGTCCGTAGGTGACGAAGGACAGCGCCAGACCGGTGGCGATGCCGGCGAGGGCGCCGCCGTACGATCCGGCACCGAGGTCGCCGGCGACGTACCAGGCAATGATGGCCGCCACCGCCATGATGGCGCCGTGCGACAGGTTCAGCACGCCGGAGACGCCGAAGATCAGCGTGAAGCCGATGGCGCCCAGGGCGTACAGGCTGCTGATCGCGAAGCCGTCGATCAGGATTTGCAGTTCGAGCATGAGGCTCCGCGCATGGTGGCGCTGCTGTCGGGCGGGCTGGCGACGTGGGCAAGCCGCGGGCGGCGGCTAAGACGCCGCCGCCCGCGCCGGACGATCAGCCGCCGGTCTTGATGAAAGCGGGGAACTTCAGCTTGCCGGTGGCGACGTTGGCCGGCCAGACGGTGACCGGCGTGCCACCCTGCCATTGCACCATCAGGCCGGAGATGTAGCCGGCGCCGATTGTCATGCCATGCGCGAAGGTGTTGTCCTTCGGCAGGAACACGATGCGGCCGATCGTGCCGACATAGTCGGTCGTCTCCATCGCCGCGACGATCTTGTCGGGATCGGTGGAGCCGGCGCGCTTGATCGCATCGACCCACATATAGACGTCGTCATAGGCGGTGTAGCCGGCATAGCCGGGAACGATGCCGTATTTCTTCTGGTAGGCCTGGGCGAAGGGGATGGTCTTCGGCGTCACCGCGACGTCCGGTGCCGAGAACATGTTGAACACCACACCGTCCGTCGCGCCATTGGTGTCCTTCCAGAAGGTGCTGCTGGTCGCCTGGCTGGATACCCCGTACATCGGGATCGGCACCTGCTGCTGCTGCCACTGCACTGTCGGTTGTACGCCGACATGGCTGATGCCGGTGATCATCACGTCGGGCTTCTCGCCCTCGATCTTGTTGAAGATCGGCGTGAAGTCGGTGGTGTCGGGCGACAGGCGGATATGGTCGAGCACCTTGACGCCGATCGACGGCAGGCACTTGAGGTATTCCTCATCGAGCGGAATGGTCCAGGCGGCGTCTTCGCTGACCACGACAGCCGTCTTGACCTTCATCTGGTTGATCAGCAGGTCCTTGCCGCTCTCGCAGACGGCGTCGGCGATCTGGGTCGAAGCCAGATAGCCGGCGAAGACGTATTTCATGTGATCGTAGTCGTCGTGCACCCGCTTGGTGATTTCGTTGCTGGCGGCGCCCGGCGTGATCAGCGGCATGTGCAGCCGGCCGGCCCAGGGTTCCAGCGCCAGCATCACCTCGCTGATATAGGTCGCGATAACGGCGTTCACCTTGTCCTGCTCGGCGGCGCGCTGGAACGCGCGGACGGCGTCGGCGGCGGAGTTGTGGTCGTCGTATTCGACGATCTCCACCTTGCGGCCGTTCACGCCACCGGCGGCGTTGATCTCCTCGGCGGCGAGTTTCGCACCGTTGGGGACGGAGACGCCGCTGATCGCCGAGGTCTCGGCGATGACGCCGATGCGGATCGGGTCTTCGGCCCAGGCCGCAGACGTTGCCATGCCCAGGCCGCATGCGGCCACGAGCAGTGTGAGGCTTGCCTTCATGTTATTCTCCGTTTCGTCGTTCCGTGCGGACACGCCGGGACGACTTGAACCCATAAGGCCCGGGTGAGAGGCTGCCGGTTACCGCGGCAGACGCGGCCGTGTGGCACACCGACGGGTAGCAAACAAGACCCAGAGGTAAGATATTTTACGGCCGGTGGTTTGTGGGTTCTGCAATCCTGGCGACCATCGGTCAATCGCCGAAACGCCGGATCGCCTCCGGATCGAAGCTGAATCCCCAGCCCGGACGATCCGGCACCACCGCGTGGCCGTTGGCATCCAGTTCGATCTGCTCTCGGTAGATCGCTTCGAACCACGGCATGTGTTCCAGGTAGTAGCCGCCGGGCAGCGCCGCGAGCAGGGCGAGGCTCATTTCCGGGAACAGGTGGGACGCGCAGGGGATGTGGAACGCCTCGCACAGATGGCCGGCCTTGAGGAACTCGGTCGGGCCGCCCATGCGTTGCAGGTCCGGCATCAGCACGTCGGCCGAGCGTGCCTCGAGCATGCCGAGGATGCCGCGATGGGTGTAGACCGTCTCGCCGGACGCGATCGGCGTGTCGAGCGCCGCGGCGATCTGCGCCTCGCCTTCGTGGTCGTGGCAGATGACCGGCTCCTCGAACCAGGTGAGGTTCAGGTCCTCCATCATGCGGCCGATGCGGATTGCCTGCTTCACGGTCATCTGCTGGTTGGCGTCGACCATCAGGGCGATGTCCGGGCCGATCGCCTCGCGCACGGCGCGGACGCGGGCGACCATGGCGTCGGGATCGCCAGGTCCGACGCGGGTCTTCATGGCGCGGAAGCCGCGCTCGACGAAGCCGCGCGCCTGCGCTTGCAGGTCGTCCAGGCTGCCGCCAAGCCACAGCCCGCCGCTGGCATAGGTCGGCACCGCGGCACGGCAGGCGCCGATCAGGTGCGCGACGTTCAGCCCGGCGGCCTTGCCGCGCAGGTCCCACACCGCGTTGTCCAGCGCGGCGAGGCCGATGATCGACACGCCCTCGTAGCCGAGGAAGTTCAGCTCCTTCCAGGCGCGCGCGTTCAGGCTGCCGCCGAGACGCGGATCGAGGCCGATCACCAGGTCCTCGAGGTTGCGGATCATCTCGTGGATCACGCCGAGGCGGCGGTTGTTGATGGTCATCACCAGGCCCTCGCCGGTGAGCCCGTCATCGGTGTCGAGGAAGGTCAGCACGCAATCGGCGGTGCGCAGCGCGCCCATGATCGAGCTTTGGATCGGCGGGTCGATCGGCAGGTGGACGACCTGGGTGCGCAGGCGGGTGATCTTCATGGTGGGAGTCTCCTGATGGGAGAAGTGAGAAAGTCCTCCCCCTCCCCTTGAGGGAGGGGGCTGGGGGGAGGGGTGCATACACAATCCGACCGAACGTGGACGCGGGGCCCCCCCCCCCCCCCCCCCCCCCCCCGGGGGGGGGGGGG
>JBEKNT010000563.1:0-3736 GCA_049522565.1 Acetobacteraceae bacterium | reverse complement strand
TGGCGCCACGCGGGCATGGCGCCGCGCGCGCCGGCGGCGCCGGGGCCTCAGGCCGCGATCGGGTGGACGCGCGCGGCGATTTCCGCGCCATGCTCGGCCTCGGCCGTCGCCAGGTCATAGGCGGTCTGCAACCCCAGCCAGAATTGCGGGCTGGTGCGGAAGCAGCGCGCCAGGCGCAGCGCCAGATCGCAGGTGACCGGCTGCTGGTCCGCGATCAGGGGAGCGATGCGGCCAGGCGCCACGTCCAGGGCGTGGGCCAGTGCGGCGGCATCCAGCCGCATCGGTTCCATGTATTCCTCGCGCAGCACCCGTCCTGGATGCATGCGGCGCCTCGTGTTTGCCATGCGGCACCTGTTCCGAAGGATGCCCGCCAGTACACGCCGACCGTGGCAGCACCAAGGCGGCGGTATGCCGGAACCATTTCTGTGGTGCATTCGATTGACCCCGGGACACCCCTGGCCTTAGACCGGACCGGATTGCGGCATGAGGCGGACGTGGCCGGCAGGATACTGATCTTGCGCTGGACGGGCAGCGCATATGACTCGCTTGGCGGATTGCTCGAACTCATGGCGCAGGAGTTTGCGTCCATGGGCCACAACGTCATCCTATTCGCGGCGGGCGGCCAGGACTGGCCGCGCCGGCTCCAGGCGGTGCTCCAGCAAGGCGATATCGCGTTCGCACTCAGCATGTCGGGGGTTGGCACCGACTTCGTGCTGCAGGGCAAGGGATTGCTCTGGGAAGCCGTCAAGGTGCCAATGTTCAACTGGTGCTGCGACCACCCCTGCTATTACCCCAGCCGACACGGCATCCGCAGCCGCTATCTGCTGCACGGCTACGTCTTTCCGGACCATGCGCGCTACAACATCCGCCACCTGAACCCCAACGGCGTGGCGTTCGGCGTGCATATCGGCATGCCGCCGCGCAGCATGTTTGCCGACGCGCCCCTGCCGCTCGCCGATCGCAACGGCCGCTTCATCTTCAGCAAGAGCGGAACCAACACGAACGCGATCGAGGCGACCTGGCGTCAGCGTGGCCCGGCGATGCGGCAGACCCTGTTCGACGCCGCCGAAGAGCTGTTCCATCGCAGCACCGGCGATTTCGTTCCGGTGTTGCAGTCCGTCGGCGAGAGGCAAGGCTTGTTATTGGACGGCAACAGTGAACTGACGCTCACGCTGATCCGCGAACTGGACGGCTATATCCGCTTCCGGCGCAGCAACCTGGTGATGCAGTCGCTGCTGGCTTATCCGTTGGACGTTTTCGGCACCGGCTGGGATCACATCCCGTGGGCCGGGGCGCGGGCCGAGTTCCGCGGCGCCCTCACCTGGCGCGGCGCGTTGCAACAACTGCCACACTATCTTGGCTGCCTGTCGATCAATCCGCTGGTCGAGCATTCGGTGCACGACCGGGTGTTCTTCGGACTCGCCGCCGGCGTTGTGCCGGTCACCGACGGCAATGCGTTCTCGCAGGCCCACCTGTCGGGGCTGGGGCAGTACTGCTTCGACTTTACCAGCGAACGGATCGTCCAGGCGGTGGAAGCCGTACTCGCCGACCCGGCCGATGCCCTGGCGCGCACCGAGGTGGCCTGGCAGGCGCTCACCCCCGACTTCACCATGCGGCGCGCGGCGGAACAGATGGTGCAGTTTGTTGCGCTGCATGGCTTGAACGCGCGATGCGCCGCGTGAGGCGGGAGCTGTAGATGCCGGCCGTGCTGGTGGTCGGCGCGGGGTTCGCCGGTGCGGTCTATGCGCGCACGCTGGCCGAGGCCGGGTTCGCCGTGCACGTCATCGACCGGCGCGCGCATATCGGCGGCAATGCCGCGGACTTCGTCGATGCCAACGGCGTGCGGGTGCATCGCTACGGCCCGCATCTGTTCCATACCAACGCGACGCACGTGTTCGAGTGGGTGCAGCGGTTCGCCGCCTTCGTGCCGTACCGGCATCGCGTGCGCGCGAAGTTGCCGGACGGACGGCTGGTGCCGCTGCCGGTCAATCTCGATACGATCAATGCGGTGTTCGATACCAGGCTGCAGACCGAGGCGGAGGCAGCCGCCTTTCTGCACGCCCGGTCGGTGCCGATCGCCGAGCCGCGCAACGCCGCGGAGCATTTGCGCTCGCGCATCGGCGATGTGCTGACCGACCTGTTCTTCCGGCCGTACACACGCAAGATGTGGGGGTTGGAACTGGAAGACCTGGATGCGAGTGTGGTGAAGCGGCTGCCGATCCGGTTCGACCGCAACGACCTGTATTTTCCCGACGATCGTCACCAGGCGTTGCCGCGCGACGGTTATGCGGCGCTGTTCCAGACCCTGCTGCGGCATCCCGGCATCAGCGTGGAACTCGGTGCCGCCTACGCGGCCGGCATGGAACGCGACTACGTGTTCTGTTTCAACAGCATGGCGATCGACGAATTCTTCGACTGTGCGCTGGGCGAGCTGCCGTACCGCTCATTACGTTTCGACCACCGGACGGTCACCGCCTGGGACGCCGAGCCGTGGAGCGTGCGCAACTACACCGATAGCGGCCGGTTCACCCGCGAGACGTGGTGGCACTGCCTGCCGGACCATCTGGTGGCGGAAACCGGCCGCCGGACCATGACGGTCGAGGAACCATGCGACTATCGCGACAACGGCAACGAGCGGTATTACCCGGTGAAAACCGCCGACGAGCGTTACCAGAACCTGTATCGCGCCTATCGGGACATGGCCGGAGCGCTGCCGAACATGGCGTTCATCGGCCGCTGCGGCACCTACCAATACCTGGACATGGATCAGGTGATCAACCAGTCGCTCGCCGGCGTGCGCCGCTGGCTGGAAGCGTAACCTCTCCCGTCGCAGGCGGGAGAGGTTTACTACTCCCCGCAACCGATGGAGGTTCGCGATGCCCTTGTGCGCTCTGCCCGCCGTCTTCATGCGCGGCGGCACCAGCCGTGCGATCATGTTCCACGCCCGCGACCTGCCGGACCGCGCGGCGTGGAACCCGATCTTCCTCGCCGCCATGGGCAGCCCGGATCCGAACGGCCGGCAGCTCAACGGCATGGGCGGCGGCATCTCGTCGCTGTCCAAGGTCTGCATCCTGGCGCCGTCCGAACGCGACGACGCCGATATCGACTACACCTTCGCCCAGGTGCAGATCCGCGAGGCGGCGGTGGACTACCGCAGCAACTGCGGCAACATGAGTTCCGCGGTCGGCCCGTTCGCGGTGGACGAGGCGATCGTGCGCCCCAACGGCGATACCGCCGTGGTGCGCATCTTCAACACCAACACGAAAAAGCTCATCCGCTCGACCTTCCCGCTGCTGGACGGCCGCGCCGCGACCGACGGCGACCTGGCGATCCCTGGCGTCGCGGGCACCGGCGCTCCGGTGCGGCTGGATTTCCTGTCCCCCGGCGGCGCCACCACCGGCAAGCTGCTGCCCACCGGCGCCGTGGTCGACCGGCTGGACATCCCCGGCATGGGACCGGTCGAGCTGTCGCTGGTCGATGCCGCCAATGCCTGCGTGTTCGTCCGCGCGCACGACCTCGGCCTGACCGGGCGCGAACTGCCGGAGGAACTGGAGCGCGACAAGGCGGTGCTGGAGAAGTTGCAGGCGATACGCTGCGCTGCGTCCGTCGCCATGGGCATCGCCCGCGACGACGCCGAGGCGCGCACCATCGCCGCCGTGCCGATCGTCGGCTTCATCGCGCCGCCGATGGATGCGCCCACCCTGGGCGGTGAGCAAATCGCCGCGGCGCAGGTGGA
>JBEKNT010000562.1:0-3741 GCA_049522565.1 Acetobacteraceae bacterium | reverse complement strand
GGGGAGGGCGTCGCGCATATGCGCCTGGGCGATCGTGTGACCGCGGCCATCGACATCACCTGCGGCCGTTGCCGCCACTGCCTGACCGGCGAGACGCAGCGCTGCGTCGCCATGCAGCGGATCGGCTTCGAAAAGGATGGCGGCCACGCGGATTTCGTCACCGTGCCGGCCGCGAACCTGGTCGAGGTGCCGACCGAAATTTCCTACGCAGCGGCAGCGATCCTGCCGGACGCCGTCGCCTGCATGTACCACAGCCTGATTCACCAGGGCCGGGTGGGGATCGGGCAGCGCGTGCTGATCCTCGGCGTCGGCGGGCTCGGCATCCATGGCGTGCAGATCGCGCGGAACGCGGGTGCGGAAGTCCTGGCGACCAGTCGCCGGTGGGAGCGGTTGGCGCTCGCGGAAGAATACGGCGCGGTCGGGATCAACACCAAAGACCAGTCACTGGACACCGCAGTAGCGACGCTCACACAAGGCGAAGGCGTCGATCTGGTCGTCGATAACATCGGCACACGCGCCAGCGTCCGCGAGGGCCTGTCGGTGCTACGGCCGGGCGGCAAACTCCTGCTCGTGGGTTACCTCGACGAGACGCTGGAGGTTCCCTCGATGCGATTCTTCAAGACAGAGCAGGAGATTATCGGCTGTCGTGGCAGCACGAAGCGGGATCTGGTCGAGGTCGTCCGCTTGGTGCAGTCGGGGCGGATCACGCCGGTGATTGGCGCGCACTACAAGCTTGAACAGATCGACGAGGCCGCGGCACGGCTCGACTCAGGCGACCTGCTGGGGCGCATCGTGCTGACGCGATAATGGGAAATGGTTCGGTAACGTCCGGTTCGGACAAGGAGATTGCGGTGTCGACAACTCTCGCGGCGCAGACGCAAAGCCTGGCTCTCCCGGAGCAGATGCGCGCGCTGGTGCTTACATCGCCGGGAAAATTCGAAATCCGGACCGTGCCGGTGCCTCGGCCGGGCGCGCGCGAGGTGCTGTGCAAGGTGGGGGCCGTGGCGATCTGCGGCAGCGACCCGGAGATCATCCGCGGCGACCTCGCGGGCACCTGGCCGCCGGCCTATCCGTTCACGCCCGGCCACGAATGGTCCGGCGAAGTCGTCGCCACCGGTGCGGGCGTGGTCGACCTGGCACAAGGCGATCGGGTGGCGGGTCAGGCGCATTGCGGCTGCGGCACCTGCGCCAACTGCATGGAGGGCCGCTACACGATCTGCGAGAACTACGGCCGCCCGGAAGCCGGCCACCGGCACTACGGCTTCATCACCACGGGGGCCTACGCGCAATACGCGGTGCTGTCGGTCAAGAGCGTGAACCGAATGCCGCCGGCGATGAGCTTTCGCGAGGGAGCGCTGGTCGATACGGCGGGCGTGGTGCTGCATGGCCTCGAATTATCCGGCGTGCGGCCCGGCGGCACCGTGGCGGTCATCGGGCCCGGGCCGATCGGCCTGATCGCGATGCGCATGGCACGGCTGTTGGGGGCGGCGCGGGTGATCGCGGTCGGACGCGGCGCACGCCTGGAGGCGGCGGGCCTCGCCGGCGCCAACACACTGGTGAACTTCGAGGCTGGCGATCCCGTCCTGGCGGTCAGAGCAGCCACGGATGGGCGCGGTGTGGACGAAGCGGTCGAATGCTCCGGCGCCGCCGGCACGTTCCGCCAGGCCGTGGAGATGGTGCGCAAAGGCGGGCGGGTCGTGCTGCTGGGCGTGCCGCCGAACCATGTGCAGGAGCCGCTGCCGTTCAAATACGTCGTGCATAACGAGATCGCGATCTACGGCTCGCGCGCCAACCCGAATGTCTCGCGCAAGGTGATCAGCCTGATCGGGGCCGGGCAACTGCGGGTCGGCGACCTGGTGACGCACGCTTTCCCGCTGGAAAACTTCGCCACCGCGCTCGACACCTTCGTCAAGCGCCGCGGCGGCGCGATCAAGGTCGTGGTCGAGCCGAACTGACGCCGTTCGGTGGCGTGCGGAGTACGCAGCATGACGGCCGAGATGCTGGTCTATGTCGGGACGTATACCGAGCCGATCCGCTTCGGAACCGGAAAAGTGCTCCAGGGGAAAGGCGAGGGCATCTACGTCTTCCGGATGGACCCGGACTCCGGCGCGCTGCAACCGGCCGGCACGGCGACCGGCGTCGTCAACCCGTCCTACCTGGCGTTCGATGCCACGCAGCGCTTCCTGTACGCGGTGAATGAGCTGAAATCGTACCATGACCAGCCGACCGGAACCGTCAGTGCGTTCGCGGTGGATCCGACAACGGGAGCACTCGCGTTGCTGAACCGGCAACCGACCCATGGCACCGACCCCTGCCATGTGGTTGTCGACCGCCATCGCAAGCACGTCTTCGTCGCTAATTTCATGAGCGGCAGTGTCTGCGTCCTGCCGGTGCGTGATGACGGCAGCCTCGATGCAGCCTGCGATTTCATTCAGCACCAGGGCGCCGGCATCGATCCGGTGCGACAGAACGGTCCGCATGCCCATTCGGTCACGCTCGACCGGACAAACCGCCACGCCTTCGTTCCCGATCTTGGTCTGGACAAGCTGCTGATCTACCAATTCGATGCGAAGCGCGGCATGCTGGAACCGAACGGCGTGCCCTGGATCAAGATGAGACCGGGCGCCGGTCCGCGCCATGTGGCGCTCCATCCGGGCGGCAGGTTCGCCTATCTCATCAATGAGCTGAACTCCACGGTGGCCGCCCTGGCATGCGACCGTAAGACCGGAGCTTTCCAGCAGTTGCAGGTTGTTCCGACGCTGCCGGACGGGTTTCGCGGCGAGAGCACCGGCGCCGACATCCAGGTGGCTCCGTCGGGCAGGTTCGTCTATGCGTCCAATCGCGGTCACGACAGCATCGCGATCCACCGCATCGATCCACGCAGCGGGCGATTGACCTATGTCGATCACGCCGCGGCTCAGGGCCGCACGCCCCGCAGTTTCTGCCTCGACCCCGGCGGCAGGTTGCTGCTCGTTGCCAATCAGGACAGCGATACGATCGTGACATTCCGCATCGACGCGCGTAGCGGAAAGCTGCAACCGACGGGACATGTCGCGCACGTGCCGACACCCGTTTGCGTGAAAATCCGCGCGCCGGCGATTGCGACCTCGAAGGGAGGCCACGCATGGCGTCAGTGACCCTGGAGCATGTGTCCAAGCGGTTCGGCGATTCGACAGTGGTCAGCGACGTCTCGCTCGAGATTCAAGACAAGGAATTCCTGGTTCTCGTCGGCCCTTCGGGCTGCGGCAAATCGACCATCTTGCGCATGATCGCCGGACTGGAGGAGGTCTCGGACGGCGACATCTATATCGGCGATCGGCTGGTCAACGATGTTTCCGCCAAGGACCGCGACATCGCCATGGTGTTCCAGAATTACGCGCTCTATCCGCATATGAGCGTGTTCGACAACCTGGCCTACGGTCTGCGGCAACGGCACACCGCCGGCCCCGACATCAAGCGGCGCGTCGAGGCGGTGGCCGAGCGGCTCGGCATCGGTCAATTCCTCCTGCGCAAACCCAAGCAGTTGTCCGGCGGCCAGCGGCAGCGCGCCGCCCTCGGCCGCGCCATCGTGCGCGAGCCGCGGGTCTTCCTGATGGACGAGCCGCTGTCGAACCTGGACGCCAAGCTGCGCGTGCAGACCCGGGTGGAACTGACCAAGCTGCACGCCCGACTACAAACCACGGTCATCTATGTCACGCACGACCAGGTCGAGGCCATGACACTGGGCAACCGCATCGCCAT
>JBEKNT010000561.1:0-3750 GCA_049522565.1 Acetobacteraceae bacterium | reverse complement strand
GGCCCACCACCCCGGGGCCCCGGGGGGGGGGGGGGGCCGCCGCCCCCCCGGGGTGGGGGGGTGTGCTAATCTAACCCCCCCCCCCCGCTGGGGGGGGGGGGGGGGGGGGCGGGCTGCAAACATCCGCCAGCCGGCAGACGGACCGCACCCCTCCCCCCAACCCCCTCCCTCAAGGGGAGGGGGAGAATTCTATCCTCCAGCCCGCTCATCCGGATGCGCGTGCGCACTCCCCTGCCTCCGGTGCCCGCGTGATGCTCGCCCTTCGCCTGGCCCGGCGTGAGCTGCGCGGCGGCGTGCGCGGCCTGGTCATCGTCCTGCTCTGCCTCGCCCTGGGCGTGGCGGTGATTGCCGCGGTCGGCACCCTGCGCGCCGCTATCGACAGCGGCCTCGCCGCGGACGGCCGCGCCCTGCTGGGCGGCGACCTGGAGATCGACGGCGGCTCGCAGCCATTGCCCGACACCCTGCGTGACTGGCTGCGCGCACAGGGCGCCAGGCTGTCCGACGTGGTGCAGATGCGCTCCATGCTGGTGGCGCCCTCGGGCGAGCGGCAACTGATCGAACTGAAGGCGGTGGACGCCGCCTGGCCGCTGGTTGGCGCCCCGGTGCTGTCACCCGCGATGCCGGTGGCCGCCGCGCTGGCCCCGCACGACGGCCAGTACGGATTGCTGGCTGAGCAAGTCGTGCTGGATCGGCTGGGACTGCATCCGGGAGACACGGTGCGGCTGGGCAGCGCCGTCGTTCGGGTCAGCGCCGTGCTGGTCAGCGAGCCGGACCAGGTCGCCACCCCGGCCCTGCTGGGTCCGCGCGTGCTGGTCGCCGCCGCCGCTCTGCCGCAGACCGGGCTGGTCGTCCCCGGCTCCATGCTGCGTCACGCACTGCGGCTGACCGTGCCGTCGCCCGCCGCCGCGGCGGCCCTGGCGGGGGAGCTGCGCGCCGCATTTCCCGACACCGGCTGGCGCATCCGCGACCCGAGCGACGCCGCCCCCGGCGTGACGCGCTTCATCGACCAGACCAGCCAGTTCCTGACCCTGGTCGGGCTGACCTCGCTGCTGGTCGGCGGCATCGGCGTGGCGAACGGGGTGCGCGCCTGGCTCGACGCCCGAGCCCGGACCATCGCCACGCTGCGCTGCCTGGGCGCCTCCGCGCGCACGGTGTTTGCCGTCTGCCTGATCCAGGTGCTGACCCTGGCGATCGTCGGCATCATCGTGGGATTGCTGGTTGGCACCGTCCTGCCGCTGCTTGGCCTGGTGTTCCTGAAGACCCTGCTGCCGGTGCCGCCCGTGCTGGGCATCTACCCGCTGCCGCTGTTGCTGGCAGCGGGGTACGGCCTGCTGACCGCCCTGGCCTTCGCCCTATGGCCGCTCGGGCGCGCGGCGCGCATCCCCGGTGCGGCGCTGTTCCGTGACGCGTTGCTGCCGGAGCGCACATGGCCGTCCGCGACGCTGGCCGCGGTCAACGCCGTGCTGGCTCTTGCCTTGGTCGCGCTGACCGTCGCCACGGCGACGGACCGGCGCTTCGCGCTGTATTTCTGCGCCGCCGCGCTGGCGACCTTGCTGCTGTTCCGGCTCGGTGGCTTCGCGGTGACCGGACTGGCCCGGCACGCCCCCCGCTTTGCCGCACCATGGGCAGCTCTGGGGGTGGGAAACCTGCACCGCCCGGGCAATGCCACGGCGCTGCTGCTGGTCTCGGTGGGGTTGGGCCTCTCGACGCTCGCATCGGTGGCGCTGATCGAGGGTAATGTACGCCGCCAGGTGCTGGAGCAATTGCCAGCCAACGCGCCGAGCTTCTTCTTCGTCGATATCCAGGACGACCAGCTCGCCCGTTTCGAGCAAATCGCGCGGGCCTCGCCAGGGGTGGAAGCCGTGCAGCAGGTGCCCTCGCTGCGGGCCCGGATCGTCGCGGTGAACGGCGTGCCGGCCGAGCAGGTGAAGGCGACGCCCGAAACGCGCTGGGCGCTCAGCGGCGATCGCGGGCTGACCTATGCCGCGACCCCACCGGCCGGCACCCATATCGTCGCCGGGCGCTGGTGGCCGAGCGACTATGACGGGCCGCCGGAAGTCTCGTTCGACGCCGGCCTGGCCGCGGGCTGGCATGTCGGGCTGGGCGACACGATCCGCGTCAATGTGCTGGGCCGCGACGTCGACCTGACCGTGGCGAGCCTGCGTGACATCGCCTGGCAGAGCCTGTCGCTGAACTTCGCGATGGTGGCCAGCCCCGGGCTGCTGGCGCATGCGCCGCATACCCATATCGCCACGGTGCGGGTCGCCGCCGGGCCGGACCAGGGCGCCCTGCTGCGCGCCGTCACCGACGCCTTGCCCAACGTCACCGGCATCCAGGTAGCAGACGTGCTCGCCGCGGTCGCCGCGCTGCTGGGGCAGGTGGCGGCGGCGCTGGCCGCGACCGGATCGCTGGCCCTCGCCGCCGGCGCGCTGGTGCTGGTGGGGGCGGTTGCCGTGGGGCAGCGGCGGCGGACGGCCGAGGCGGTGATCCTGAAGACACTCGGCGCCACGCGGGCGCAGATCCGCGCGGCGTGGCTGGTCGAGTTCGGTTTGCTCGGGCTGGCGGCGGGGGTTCTGGCGGCGCTGGTGGGGACGGCTGCAAGTTACGCTGTGCTGCACTATATTATGCATGCAGGGTGGGTGTTTCTGCCCGGCACCCTGGCGGAGACGCTGATCACGGCGCTCGCCATGATGCTGGTATTCGGCTATGCTGGCACCGCGGCGGCGCTCCGAAGCAAGGCGGCGCCGTTGTTGCGCAACGAATGAAAAAGCCGCCACGCCTGGCCGAACGACCATTCCACACTTGAACCACCCGGGTCGGTCGCCAAAATGCGAGCGCGAAACAGGGGCATAGCGCCCGAGAGGTAAGGGAACCATGGCCTTCAGTCCTGAGTATCGGACCTACACGAGTGCATCCGCCGCCACGACGGCTGCCGTCCTGGATCAGGGGCTGCGCGCCTACATGCTGCGGGTATACAACTGGATGACGTCCGGGTTGCTGTTGACCGGCATCGTCTCCTGGGCGATCGCCCATACCAGCCTGATCGATGCGTTCTATCCGGTGGTACAGACGCAGTTCGGCGGCCTGGCGCGGCACCCATCGGCGCTGGCGATGATCTCGATCTTCGCCCCGCTGGCCTTTGTGCTGGTGCTGAGCCTGGGGGTGAACAAGCTGTCCACCACCGCGGTGCAGGCGCTGTTCTGGGCGTTCTGCGCCGTGATGGGCGCCAGCCTGACCAACATCTTCCTGATCTACACCGCCGAATCGATCGTCCGGGTGTTCTTCATCACCGCGGCCACCTTCGCCGCGATGAGCATCTGGGGCTACGCGACCAAGGCCGACCTGAGCAGGATGGGCAGCTTCCTGATGATGGGGCTGATCGGCATCATCATCGCCGGGCTGGTGAACATGTTCATGCATAGCTCGGCCTTGCAGTTCGCCATCAGCATCATCGGCGTGGTGGTGTTCACCGGGCTGACCGCCTACGACACCCAGCGGATCAAGGCGAACTACACGCAGTTCGCCTATGCCGAGGGCACGGCGCAGGCGGCGAAGCGCGCGGTGTATGACGCGTTGAGCCTGTATCTGAACTTCATCAACCTGTTCATGCTGCTGCTACAGCTTCTGGGCAACCGCAACAGCAACTGAGCTTTTCGTAACCTCTCCCGCGCTACGCGCGGGAGAGGTCGAGACGCGGTAGCGGCGAGGGTGAGGGTGATCGGGTCGGCACGCAGCACTTTTTGCTGCGTG
>JBEKNT010000560.1:0-3779 GCA_049522565.1 Acetobacteraceae bacterium | reverse complement strand
AAACTATCGCGCAGACACTGCCATCGGCCCTATCGGTGGAAATTCGGCCTGGTCGCTCTTCTATCGGTCATGCTTCTCGTTTCGCCGGTTGGTGCGGCCGATGATCCAGACCAGTCACCGCATGCCTCGGTCGTGCAGACCGCGCCGCCGCCGCCGGCCAGCGGCACCATCAATCCGATCACCCAGGCCGCGGTGGCGTCCGGCGTTCTCGCCTGTGCCGCCCGGGTCGATCAGGTCGCCAAATTCCTGACGGCAGGCGTTCCAGGCAATTTCTGGCTGTTCCTGCCGGCGACGGCGCGCGACCAGCACATCGTCTCGGCCTCCATCGAGGTCGGCACCAAGGACGTGCCGGCGGCGTATGCCAGCGCCGATTTCGCGCCGGGCATGGCAAATGGCTGCGGCGCGATCTACGAGTCCGTGGTGTACTGGCCAGAGAAGTGCGACGAGGTCGCGGCGAAGCGTTTCACCGGCCTGCCGAAAGGCAAAAATCTCGGCAAGCTGATCCTCAGTCTCGATGCCGGGGCCGGCGCCCGCGTCTTCCTGATGCCGGCCGGCAGTGGTGGATGCGTCAGCATCAAGAAAGAATTGCTCTGACGCCGGGCGGCAAGCCGCGACCACGGATCGACTTGCGCCCGGGACCGCGGCGGCGCCACCAGGAACCCATGCGGCGCTTCGACGTCTCAGGTGAATCGAAAGACCGGACATGGAGCCGCCGTTACGGCGACGCCCCGGGTATGCGCGTCTGTCCGGGAGCCGACACTGATCCTGATTGCTCGGACGATGGATGAGGCGTCTTCGGACCGCCCCCGCCCAGCATAGCCGGGTCCGATATGAGTAGATTCCGAATCTGACGGTGGCGCCGAGTCAGCGATAGAGTCGTGCGCGTTATAGGTTTCGGCCGGTTGGCCGACGCCGGGGGTAGCGTACGCACGATCGCATTGTGAGCATCGGGGCCATGCCGGTGGTCACGCCTTTCCTTGCTCTGGTCGGCGTGCCGTTGGGATGGGGGCACCGTGAAAAACACGCGGTTTCACTGCGAGCATCTTAGCTCTTGTGGCGTGGCGGGTCTGCTCGCCGCGCTGGTTATTGCTGGCCTTGCCGTGGCCGCCTTCGCGGCCGGCGACCAGCCGGGTGCCGCTGACGTGCCGAACTCGGCGACCGCGATAACGCAGGCCGCGGCCCGGGCCGGCGTCTTGTCCTGCGCCGGGCGCGTCGAGCAGGTCGCCCGGTTCCTGGGCACCGGCAACGAGGTCGGATTCCTTTTCTTGCTGCCGCCGCCGCCACGTGACCAGCGCATGGTCGCACTGACAATGGCGATCGGCACCAAGGATGTGTCGGGTGCTTATGCCAGCGCCGATTTCGCGGCATCGCCGCAGGGTTGCGGTGCCAGTTACGAGACGGTGACCTACTGGCCGGACCAGTGCGACGCGGTGGTTGCCAAGCATTTCGCCGGGGTTCGCAAGGCGCCGGATCTCGGCAAGTCCATCGCCGCCCTGGATGCCGGCGGCAATGCCCGGATCTTCCTGATGCCGGCCGGCGAGGCCGGCTGCGTCACCATCAAAAAGGAGTTGCTCTGAGGGTCGCGCGCCCGGACGACCGCTGCCCGGCGCGGGCGGGATGTCTCGCGCGCAGTCTAAGGTCGATTTTGCCGCATTTACTACAAAACGGAGAGGTACAAATGATCAACATGCGGACTGCCACGGCGGTATGCGCCCTGCTGGCAATACCGTCGTTTGCTGTCGCCCAGGTGACAAGCTCCGGCTTCACCACCGCCCCCGGCCCGACGACGATCACCGGCGATTTCAGCACGACGAGCGGCACCAATTCGCTGGCCGTCACCGCCGCTGGTGGCACGGCGGTCACCGGCAACCAGACGGTCGGCGGCACGCTGGGCGTCACCGGCGCGGCCACGGTCGGCGGCACGCTGGGCGTCACCGGCGCAACCACGGTGGGCGGCACGCTGGGCGTCACCGGCGCAACCTCGATGACCGGCGCGCTCAATGTCTCCGGTGCGACCACGATAGCTGCGCTCACGGTCTCCGGCCCGGCGACCTTTACCGGTGCGGTCACCATGGGTGCGGTCACGACCAGCAGCGGGACCGTCACCGGCAACCAGACGGTCGATGGGAACCTGACGGTCAGCGGCCTCATCACCGGCAACGGTGGTGAGGTGATCAACAGCGCTGACGGCACCAAGTCACTCACGGAGGGCAATGCCGGGACGACGATCGCCGGCAACACCGGCATCACCGGCAACGAAACCGTCTCCGGTACCGTATCGTCCGGCGGTCTCCTGACCAGCACCGGCGGTGCCACGATCAGCGGCGGCAATTTCAGCGCGACCAGCGCCAACGGCACCAATTCGATCGTCCTCAGCAACGCCGGGACCACGGTGACCGGCAACCAGACCGTCACCGGCAGCCAGACTGTCAACGGAAACCACGCCGTCACCGGTAACCAGACGATCGGCGGCACGCTGGGCGTCACCGGCGCGACGACGTTGAGCACGCTCGCAACCACCGGCAACGCGACGGTCGGCGGCACACTGGGCGTCACCGGCGCGACCACCTTGACCGGAGCGCTCACGGCGAATGGCGGGGCTACCGTCAATGCCGGCTTCACCGCGAATGGCGGCAGCACGCTGAACAACGGCGCCATCGTCAACGGCGGCTTCACCGCCAATGGCGGCGGCACCATCTGGAGCGGCTCGGGCACCGGCAACTCGGTCGCGGTGAACGCGGCCGGCGCGTCCATGACCAGCACCGCCGGCGCACAGGTCGGCGTCGCCGGCACCTCGGCGAGCATGCGGAGCGCCGACGGCAACACCGTCATCAGCGCCAACAACGGCAGCGCCACGGTCTACGTGACCAACCCCACGACCGGGGCGACGCACGGCTTGACGGTCGGTACTGCCTCCACCGTGCTGTCCGGTGGCACCAACTCGAGCTATATGACCCTGAACAACAGTGGCGCCACGTTCTCCAACTCGGCTGGCAACCCGATCCAGGTCCATGGCGTGGCAAACGGCACCAGCTACTATGACGCGGTGAACCTCGGCCAGTTGCAGGGAATTCAGAGCCGCCTGTCCGGCGGCATCGCCGGGGCCGCGGCAATGGCAGCGATCCCGCCGGTCGACGCCGGCAAGCGGTTCTCCATCGGCGCGGGCGCCGGCGGCTACGGCGGCGAGGCTGGCCTCGCCATCGGGGCTGGCATGCGCTTCAGCGATAACCTGGTGGCGCGTATCAGCGTCGCCGCCTCCCCGACGGTCAGCGGCAGCGGCAGCGGCAGTTTGATGGCGGCGGGCGGCATCACCTACTCCTGGTGAGACCAAGCCGAGCCGGCGCGCTTGCCGGCTCGGCCATCCACCTCGCGTCCACCCAGGCGGGCCACAAGAAAGGACGGCCGCTTCGGCAAATGCCCGACAGCCTTCTCGATTGCCATCCTCCAGGAATCGGCTCAGAGGATCGCGGAAGGTTCAGCGCCTCAGCACTTTGTCACGTACTTCCTTCATCCGATCGCCCTGCTAAACAGATACGTCGATTGACGGCCGACGTGAATAATCCGCTACTGGCCCGCTCCCTGGCATCGTGACAGCAGCGAATTCGTGACCATATAGACGTGGGGCGCTGGTTCGGGGAGCGCCCAATCAAGCACCATAGGCAAATGCCACAAAACCATCTGCGCCAGCCAAAAGCGGCCCGATCGCGACCCAACGCACGCCCCACGCCGGCGCGCGGGGCGCCGCGCGCATCCGCAATCTACTCGGTGGTCGGAATCGG
>JBEKNT010000559.1:0-3780 GCA_049522565.1 Acetobacteraceae bacterium | reverse complement strand
GTGGGCCCCAGGCGTCCCATGGCCGGTGTTCAGCCGGGCAGGGCGGCCGATGGTCGCCGCAGGGTCAGGCTTCGCGGGGCGCTCCGGGCAACCGACCCGGCAGGCGAGGGAGGTGGTGTGCGGGTTTACAAGGGTGCGGCTACACGGCAGGACAGCGCTACGGCTCCGATGCCGTCGCGCCGTTTGGCGTTCCGCATCCGGGTCGGGCTTACCGCAAGACGCGCCCGGCGGGTTCCCCCGATGGGCCGAACCAGAAGGAATGCCATTCCGTGACCATGATGAACCCCTCCGGGACGAACGCCTTTCGGATGACCCGCCGCAAAGCGCTCAAGCTGGGCGCCGCAGCCACGGCGCTGCCGCTGGTGCATATCCGCACCGGACGCGCCGCCGGCAAACTCTCGGTGGGTTTCTGGGACCACTGGGTGCCCGCCGGCAACGACATCATGAAAAAGCAGGTCACCGCCTTCGCCGCCAAGAACCAGCTCGAGGTGCAGTCCGACTTCATCACCGCCGTCGGCCAGAAGAACCTGCTGACCATCGCCGCCGAGGCGCAGGCCAAGACCGGTCACGACATCGAGGCCTTTCCCACCTGGGAAATCCACAACCACGCCGATTTGCTCGAACCGATCGACGACGTCATGCAGCGCCTCACCGGGCAATACGGTGCGGTGAATGAGGTCTGCGACTATCTGGCGAAGATCAAGGGTCACTGGCTCGGTGTGCCGACCAGTTCGGGTACGCAATACAAGGGGCCCTGCGCCCGCATCAGCGTGCTGAAGGACAAGGCCGGGCTCGACGTGGTCGAGATGTATCCGGCCAAACCGGGCCATACCAAGGAATCCGACAACTGGACCTGGGATACCCACCTGACGGCCGCCGAGGCCTGCGCCAAGGCGGGCATGCCGTTTGCCATAGGCCTCGGCCAGACATCGGATTCCGTCGATACCGCCGGCGCGCTGTTCGCCGCCTACGGCGCCGAGCTGGTGGACAAGGACGGCAACGTCACGATCAAGTCCGACAAGGTCCGCCAGGTCCTGGAATACGCCGCGAAGCTGGTGAAGGTGCTGCCGAAGGATGCGGTGAGCTACGACGATGCGTCGAACAACCGCGCGTTGATCTCCGGCCAGAGCGCGCTGATCTGGAATCCGCCCTCGGCGTGGGCGGTGGCCAAGCGCGATGCCCCGCAGGTCGCGGCCGATTGTTGGACCTTCCCCGGCTGTGCCGGTCCGGTCGGGCGATTCACGCCGTATCTGCCGTTCTTCTGGGGCGTCTGGTCGTTCAGCCAGAACAAGACGGCGGCCAAGGAGCTGATCGAATACCTCATGCAGCGCGACAACGTGCAGGCGCGCTGCGCCGAGGTCGCCGGCTACGACGTCCCGCCGTTCGATTCGATGCTGGACTTCAAGGTGTGGGAAGAGGTGGAGCCGCCGAAGGGAACCGTGTACAACTACCCGATCCGGCCGTTCCACAACGCCAAGCCGCACATCGCAGCCTCCCCGGCGCCGCCCGATATCGCGGTGCAGATTTACAACCGCGGGACAATGCCGACAATGATGGCGAAGCTGCAGAGCGGCCAGACGGTCGACCAGGTGATCGCCTGGGCGTCGGACGAGTTGGAAGGTTTCACCCGCTGATCCGGGTAGGGCGGCGCCAGGCGCAAGACCTGGCCCGCCTGGACCGCTAGCGGAAGGGAGGTAACGATGGCTGATGGCACGAGCGTTCCGATTGGCGTGATCTCGCCCACCGGGGCCGTCGCGCGGCCGCGCAGCAGCATGAAGAAGCTGGCGCAGCGGAAGTCGACCACCGCCTTCCTGCTGTGCCTGCCGCTGATCGTGCTGGTCGCCGGGTTCGTGGTGTATCCGGCATTCTACGCGATCTATCTCAGCATGCTGAACAAGAAGATGACCGCCTTCGTCGGGCTGGGCAATTTCGCCTTCCTGCTGAAGCGGCACACCTTCCAGCTTGTCATCTTCCAGAGCTGCCTGTTCGCCATCACCGCGGTGGTGTTCAAGGCTCTGCTGGGCTTCATCCTGGCGCACCTGATGCACAACCTGGCCGGCAAGAACCAGCGCATCTGGCGCGGCCTGCTGCTGGTGCCCTGGGTGATCCCGCTGGCGCTGTCCACGCTGACCTGGTGGTGGATGTTCGATCCGTCCTATTCGGCGTTCAACTGGATCCTCAACCGGCTCGGCTTCGCCAGCGTGCCCTGGCTGGGCGTGGGTTGGATCGCGCGGTTCTGCACCATCACGGTGAATATCTGGTTCGGTACGCCGTTTTTCATGATCATGTATCTGGCGGCGCTGAAGTCGGTGCCCGAACAGTTGTATGAGGCGGCGGCGATCGATGGCGCCGGTACCGTGCAGAAGCTGTTCTTCGTCACCCTGCCGATGATGCGCAACATCATTGCCATCACCGTGCTGTTCAGCCTGATCGTCACCTTCGCCGATTTCGACATCGTGCGCATCCTGACCTCGGGCGGGCCGCAGGACATGACGCATGTGTTCGCGACTTACGCGTTCCAGGTCGGCATCCAGTCGGGCGACATTCCGCTGGGCGCGGCGGACAGCCTGTTCATGTTCCCGATCCTCGCCTTCGCCGCGTTCTTCGTGCTGCGCGGGGTGACACGGCGCACCAAGGAGATCGCGGCATGAGCGCGACAACGCTCGGATCGGCGCAGGATCGCCACATTGCGCGCCGCCACAGCCTGCACCGGCAGCGCCAGTGGGCGCTGTGGGGCAGCTACATCGCGCTGGGCGTGTTCGTGGTGATCTTCCTGGCGCCGCCGTTCTACACGGTGATGACCAGCCTGAAATCCTCGGCCGAAATCTCGTCGGAATCCGGCAACCCGTGGTACGCCCACCATCCGACGCTGGAGAATTTCTGGTACCTCATCACCTACCCGAACTTCCAGACCTACTATCTGAATTCGGTCATCGTGACGGTGCTGACGGTCGCCATCAGCATGACGATCTCCGTGCTGGCCGCGTTCAGCCTGGCGCGCATGGGTTTCTGGGGCAGCCAGACGCTGTCCACCAGCGTGTTCCTCACCTACCTGATCCCGCCCTCGCTACTGTTCCTGCCGCTGTTCCAGATCGTCGGCTGGATCAGCCTGATCAACAGCTACTGGTGCCTGGTGCTGCTGTATCCGACACTGGCGGTGCCGTTCTGCACCTGGATCATGATCGGCTATTTCAGCTCCATCCCCAAGGAGCTGGACGAGGCCGCGCTGATCGACGGCGCCGGCTACCTGCAGATTCTGTGGAGGATTTTCATCCCCGTCGCGATGCCGGGCATCATCGCCGCGACGATCTTCGCCTTCACCGTGGCTTGGGGGGCATTCCTGTATCCGCTGGCGTATCTCTATACCTCCAACCAGATGGTGCTGACGGTCGGCATCGTCTCCGACCTGATCCGCGGCGACGTGTTCCAGTGGGGCAAGATCATGGCCGCCAACCTGCTGGCGTCCTTGCCGCCGATCATCATCTATGCGTGCCTGATGGACTACTACGTGGCCGGTCTGACCGCTGGCGCGACCAAGGGCTGAAGCCCCCAACACTAATCGAGGGAACCGAACGACAATGGCTGAAGTCTCCTGCCGCCAAGTGGTCAAGACCTACGAGGGCGGCGTGCAAGCGGTTAAGGGCATCGATCTCGAGATCGCCGATCAAGAGTTCGTCGTCCTGGTGGGTCCATCGGGATGCGGCAAATCGACCACGCTGCGCATGATCGCGGGGTTGGAGGAAATCTCCGCCGGCGAGATCTGGATCGGCGGCGACATCG
>JBEKNT010000558.1:0-3781 GCA_049522565.1 Acetobacteraceae bacterium | reverse complement strand
CGTCGTTGTTCAGTGTCCCGGTATAACGGCCGGGCGTGGCCGAGCTGAACGTGACACCGCTTTGGCCGCTGATCAGCGCGCCGCTGATGCCCGAGCCGCCCTGTCCGTTGGTGACGACTCCACCGTTGGCCAGGCCGACGCCGTAGCCACCGCCCGCCGAGGCCGTTATCCCGCCCAGGTTGGTCACGGTCGATTGGGCGCCCGCCAGGATCACGCCCTCGACGACGCCATAGATCGAGGCGTCGATGGCGTTGCTGACATGGCCTTGCCCGCGCAGGTAGATAGCGGCGTCGGCACCGGCGATGGTGCCTTGGTTGACGATCGTGTCGGTCGCGCCGCCGGCGGCGGCATAGACGCCGTTGGTGCTCGAATAAATGAAGCCGCTGCCCAGGTTCGTCAGTTGCGCGCCGCTGAGATCAAGCGGGTTGCCGGTCAGGGTTCCGCCGTTGAGCAGGGTGCCGGCGACGGTCAGGCTGCCGTCATCGGTCAGGCCGACACTGGCAGCGAACGTGTTGCTGCCGGCCAGCGTCCAGGTGGCTCCGGCATCGACGATGCCGTTGGCGAAGTTGACGACATACGCTCCGACGCCGGTCAGCGTTCCGGCACTCGCCGCCGAGGCGAATTCCAGCGTGTTGGCGCCGCCGCCGCCATCGATCGTTCCGTGCACCAGAAGGTGGCCGGGTTGGAACTGCAACAGGTCGTAGCCGCCGCCGAACGCCACCGCGGTGCCGCCGGTGCCGATGATCGTGCCGCTGTCGATCAGGGTTTGGCTGGCGGTGCCGGCATAGAACGCGACGCCGGTGCCTCCGCTGATCGTGGCGCTGTTGACGACCGTCCCCGCGCCGCCGCCGAGATAGACTCCGGTGTTGGTGCCGGAAGCGGAGATGATGCCGGTGCCGCTGTTGGTAACGTAGCCGCCCGCCTCCAGAGCGATGCCGTAGCCGTGGCTGCCGGCGATCGTCGCGGTATTGACGACGGTGCCGGCAGCGCCGCCGATCCGGACCCCCACCGCACCGCTGATGTCGCGGTGGTTGGTGACGTAGCCGCCGCCGTACATAGACACGGCGGTGCCATTGCTCAGGATGGACCCGGTATTGACGACGGTCGCGAGGCCCTGGCTGGCGACGCCGAACAGCGAACCCGAGATCGTCGCGCTGTTGGTGACATAGCCGCCGCCGTACAGGCCGACACCGGCGCCACTGCTCAGGATGGAGCCCGTATTGATGACCGTGCCACCCCCTTGCGTCGTGACACCGGACCGCGTGCCGGAAATCGTGCCGCTGTTGGCGACATAGGCACCGCCGTAGATGCCGACCGCAACGCCATCGGAAACGATCTTGCCGGTATTGGCGATGCTGCCGGCGCCCACGATGCTGACCCCGAAATCCTTCGAGGCGCTGCCGCCGCTGGCGATGATGCTGCCATGGTTCACCACTGTCCCATAGGCACCGTAAATGGCGGTGCCGGCGCTGCTGTGGGTCACATGGCCGGTCGTGGTGATGGTCAGCGGCGAATAGAAATCCGGTGAGCCCAGCGTAATGCCGGCGGTAACGACGGACGTGACCTGGCTGCCCATGTGCTATCCCTTGTCCTGCGCGTGGGCACCCGTCACAGACCGAGCCGGCTTTGCGGCCGCAGCGACCGTCATGGCCGCGAAACGGGAGATTCTCTCACGCTCGTGCATGGATAGCGTCGGTCACTTAACGAAGAATGAAGGCACCGACCGAACTATGCAGGTGCCGGACAACCAACGACGGCAGCGAACGACCGATGAAGGTGCCGGCTCGGGTCACGTCGCACCGGCGCTTCCCTCGTCATGGCCGGGCTTGACCCGGCCATCTATCGCGGCACCACGGCTGCGTAGATGGCCAGGTCAAGCCCGGCCATGACGGGTCGGGGCGGTCCGTGCACACCGCACCGTTCACAATCGCACGGAGACGCTGGCAATGATCCGCCGCTCCACCGGCGGGCCGGCGGTCTCGTACAACTGCGACTGGTTGAACTGCTGCGCGGTGAGCGCCAGCGACAGCGAGTCGGTCAGCCGGCACCCCACGCGGGCATTCATCATGACATAGTTGTCAACATTGACCGGCAGCAACGCGGTGCGATCGGGGTTGAGCCGGAAGTCGAGGTAGCTCGACTGCCAACGCGCCATCAGGTCGAGTTCCAGCCGCTCCCAGGTATAGCCGATGCCGCCGATCACCACATGCTCCGGCGCACTATGGGCATATTCTACGATACTGCTCGGCATCCCCCCCTGGTTGAGCACGGTGTGATCGGTGGTGGCGGCCAGCGCGTAGCTGGCGTTCCAGCGGAATCCTGCCGCGTTGTGGCCCTTGATCTCCAGCTCGGTCCCCGCCGCACTGCTCCAGCCGACGTTACTTGAGAAGAACAGCGGCGCCCCGACAGACGAGAAACCGAGCGGCGCGCCGAACGGCGTGCTGATGATGTCGTCGATCCGTTGCGCGAACAAAGCCGCCCGCAGCGTCGAGCCGATCGCCGGCATCGCACGGTCGTAGTCCAGTTCGGTGCTCCAGATGATCGAGGGATGCAGGTCCGGCGTGCCGGCATAAGCCAGCGGCCCATAGAATCCGGCCGGTATCTGAAGTGCGTATTCCAGCAGCGTCGGCAGTTGCACGCCACGCGCGGCGGTCAGGCGGAACGTGTCCTGCTTCGTGGCGTCCCACACCACGCCGGAATTGAAGCTCGGCTCGGTCAGCGTGGTGTTGTTATAGTCCGTCGCGGTCAGTCCGGATTCCGGCAACAGCATTCCGGCATAGTGCAGCAGCATATGGTCGATGCGCAGGGCGTTGGTCAGCTCGATCGCCGGCGTCACCTGCCAATCCCACATCAGGCTCGCGGCAAAGATCCGGTTGCTGATCGTGCCGGACACCAGGTCGCCGGAATTGTCGGCGTTCTCGCGGTATTCCATCCCCAGCCGCACGGTGTTCGCAGCACCGAGTTTGACCAGGTCGCTGGCCTGCACCACGTAGGTGGTCTGATATTCGCCCAGGGTCAGCGGCATGCCGAAACTTATATTCTCGATCCGCACCTGCGCGTCGTTGCGATAGGCGGACAGGCTGAGCAATCCCAGCCTGGTGTCCGCATTGATGCCGGCAAGAAAGGCGGTCGTCACCAGCCGCTCGGTGTCGTACACTCCGGGCGGCTCCTGTTCGGCGAGGCGCGTGTCGCCGGCGCTCGCTTCGGCGAACATTTCGGTATCCGGCGTGATCTGCCATCGCCCCACCGCCCGGAATGTGCCGGTGAACGGTGCCTGCCGCGCCTCGGCGTCTTGTGGCCCAAGCGGACCGGGGGGGAAATCGTGGGCGCTGAAACCGCCGAGCGACAGCCGCAGGCCGGCGGCATCGCCGATCCGTCCGGTGCCGATCGCCGAGCCGCTGAGATAGTCCTGCGTGCCGCCACGCACCGTCGCGACATTCAGCCGGTCGCGCAACGGATCGTCGGTGATGATGTTGATCACGCCGCTGACCGCGTTGAAGCCGTACAGCGCCGAATTCGGACCTTTGATCACCTCGATCTGACGGATCTCGTCGAGCTGCACCGGGATCGCGGCCCAGATGATGCGGCCATAATCCACCATGTAGACCTGCCGCCCATCGACCAGCACCATCAGGCGCGGATTGGACGCCTGGTTGTAGCCGCGGATGCCGACATCGGCACTGCCCAGGCCGTCCTCGCGCACATCCACCCCGGCGACGAAACGCAGCACGTCGGGGATCGTCGTTGCACCGGACCGGCGGATGTCGTCCTGGGTGATGAT